>CAYYMP010000062.1:0-11194 GCA_964472915.1 uncultured Dehalococcoidales bacterium
ATCTGATCAAATTCATCTATCGGCATGAATACGCTGTAGTTGGAACGGCGAACTGAATGGGTGGTCAGCCCCCGAACTCAAATCTCCTCACTGGAATTGTATCGAACATTCAGATGGAATCAGCATTGTTCCAATCTCGAATTTCTGTGAGGATAACGAGCATCATTTCTGGGGGCAGGCTCACAGGGATATCAGCGATCTACCCAGGACTTAATTGCTTCCCTCGACGAATACTTTGGACGCCATCCCAGTTCTGATGCCGCTTTCTTTATAGATGCGAGCCAGGGGTATCGAATCATTTCGATCCCAGCTTGGTTTGATCTTGATTGAAGGCGGAGGTTCCATGTGATTCGAATCAGGAATGCCAGCAACCTGGACGGAATTGGAATTGGCATCGAACCGCGCTCGTTGAGCATAGCTTTCCAGCGAATCGTCTCGCTACCCGCGACATTAAATACGCCTGAAACTTTGCTCGAAGTAATCGACATAAGTAGAAATTCGACCAAATCATCGGCGTGGATGAACTGCATCTCTGGATCATGTCGCCATGGCGTGGGTAGGAATTTCATTTGTAGATTTTCGGTGATGAAGTTGTCGGCTTCTCTTGAGACGACAGGGCATGCGCGTACTATCGCGAACTCCGTCTGGTCGTTGTCGCCGAGTGCCTCTTGGATCACCGATTCAGCAGCGACCTTGTGTTCGGAGTATTGGAATCCTTTGACGGGACCGGGCATGTCATCTTCAGAATGTTCGACCGGACCAGCTGACCTCGCCCCATAAACCGAAGTGCTGCTCAAATAAACGAATTTCTTAACTTTGCCTGCGCAGGCATTCGCTAATCGACGGGTTGCATCGATGTTCACCGACTCTGCGAGCGTGGTGTTTCGCTCCGGACGTAACAAGAAGGCAAGGTGAACCACGACATTGATCTGATGAGATTCGATCAGTTCGGATTGGTCATTCCGAACGTCATCTACGACAACTTCGAGCTTCGCTGAGGGTGTAACAGTGCCTGTGCCTCGTGTATCGAGCGACACGACATGTTCGATCCTCGAGTCTTCAAGCAAGCTGCGAATGAGCGTACTGCCAATGTAACCGGCACCGCCCGTAACAAGAACGCGAAGCCCGGGACTACCCATTGCTCAATTCATCGGTGAAATCGAATCCGAGCTGTCCGAGAGCAGGAACTATGCACCGGAATTCGATTTTATGAGCACCTTCAGCGAGTGGTTCACCCGCGACTCGAATCTCAATTGATCGGTTCATCTTGAGACCGAATGTGTTGGAATCATCCACCTGGTCAAACGTGATTACTTCGCCATCCATCTCGAACGAAGTCAAAGTCATAGGTATCTCATTCGATTCGTCGAGTATGAGCGGCAGCAAACCACGCGCGTAGCCCGAACCCAGCGAATTTTTCAGTGTGAAAGTCCAGCCGTTGTCGGTATTTCTCAAGCTTCCTTTTACGTACAAACGTCGAAGCAGAAATGCTGGCACTCCGGGCATCGATCACTCCTTTTCGATTTCGCGTCTAGTCTTCCGGTGGTATTCCGGCACGCATTAGGTACGTATTTCGTTGAATTTTGTAACCCTCTTCAGGGACGGGGATCGCGCCACCGAGATTGGTAGCTTCGATATGAATCTTTGCTACCCGTTCAACTAGTTCAGCTACCCTGAGAGCCTCTTTTAGCGTGTCGGCTACTGCAAACATCCCATGGTTTCGGATTATTGCCGCACGTTTATCGCCGAGGGCTGCTACCCCGTAGTCTGCAAGCTCCTGGGACCCTGGAACACCGTACTCGGAAACATCAATTTGGCCACCGATGTATAAGATCGCTTCATCTATGATTGGAGGAATCGACTGACCGGTTACCGCGTGAACGCTGGCGTATACAGAGTGCGTGTGAATGATCGCTGAGACATCTGGTCTCGCAGCGTAAATCGCAAGATGCAACAACGATTCGGACGAAGGAATTCCGTCTCCGTCCATCGGTTCCAGATCCTGGTCGACTACGACCATGTCTTCGGGGTTCAGCGCGTCGTAGGTAACTCCAGCAGGAGTAACAACGAAAGTTTGGTCATCGATTCGGATGGATGCGTTACCACTTGAACCGCTGACCATACCGAGCTGGTCAAGTCGCTTCATCGTTGAGTGGATTTCAAATTTTTCTTGAGCGTATTTCATGCGTATTGGGTAACTACAGTTCGAGATTTTCTAGCATTCGCTCTTTGTGACGCCACTCGTGGTACATGTCTTCGTAAATCGCTGATTCGCTTGCCGTTGGTGCTACCTTCTCAAGCTCTGAGGAACGAACTAATGCAATTTCGGCGAGAGAGGGACCACGACCAATAGCGCTGGCTGTAATTGACAGAGTCCCCGCAGACGTGGCTTCACCCGACGGCGCTACTTTAATCTCCGACCCGAGAACTGACGCGAGAATCTTAGAGAACGAGTTGGTTTTCACCATCCCGCCGCCCACGGCAATTCCAGCTGTAGGGCCACGGAAGCTGTTTAGTCTTTCAACATTGTGACGAATGCCGAACGCGAAGTTTTCAAGCGCTGATCGCAGCAGCTTGAGGCGATCAGGTGGCTCAAACGAAATTGGTACAGGGAACAATATGCCGCCGGTGCGGAGTCCGAGATTTGCCATGTTCGTAAAAGCTGGGCCGAGGAATGAGGTTATTCCCGATTCTCCGGCGGGCAAGTCACCGATTGTTTTGTCAACGGTGTTCATGACCTGCTCGTCCGTTGCTGATCCATACAGAAGTTCCATTAGCCACCTGTACGTTCCACCCGTTTCACCCGCGTTGCCCTCTAGAACCCAACGATTCGGCAAAACGTGTCTGCCAGTCCACATGGCACGAGTGTCGTCGAAAACTGGACGATCGAGAACACGTTGAACAGCGGTACTCCATCCTGCAACAATTCCCGTCGCATGAGGAAGCTGTACACCAAGCCCAATCAATCCTGTCTGGGTATCCGGTCCGCACGTTACGACCCGAGTACCTCGATCCAGGCCAAGTTGGTCTGCCAACTCGTTCTTGAGATTCCCAATTGTTGTTCCCGAAGGAACATCTGCTGGGAGTTCGATCTGGCTCAGTCCAAGTTGGCTGGCAATACCGTCTGCTCCGGCGCCAGTAGCCAACATCGCCAGACCTGATTCAACACCTTGCGTTTGATCCAGCAGAAGCTCGCCTGTCAGTTCGTAGCCGATCCAGTCAGAAATCGAACACGCCACTCGCATCTTTTCGAACACTCTGGGCATGTTCTCAGAGAACCATTTAATCCGTGCCCATGCTGTCAGCATGCCCGGGCCATGACCCGTCAATTCCCACAGATCCACGTCAGGGTCAGAATCGATCTCTCCGCCTTCGAAAATAGCGCGTAGATCCTTATTTGGTCCGCCGTAAAGAACTTGCTGTTCGAAACCGATGAGCACCAGACCTTGACGTTGGGACGTTATCCCTATGCCTTTCACGAGGTCGGTTTCAATTTCAGATTCGGCTAGTGCCCGTTGGATGGTCTCGATGATGAGAGTGAGTGTTTGACCGGGCTCGAATTCGAGAGCGGTTTCTGGAGCATCGACCGGATGGAAGTAGTTGACCGGCGTCCGCACGACGATGTCCGGCTGCCCCGTCGTCGATCCCACTGCAACTTTTATGTGACTTGATCCGAAGTCGACCGCGATGAAACGGTCGGTAGAAAGATCGTTACTCACTTACGATCTCCAGTACAGCTGGGTTGACCAGAAAAGGAATTTCTTCGTTGCTAGCAAATGCCAGAAGGTTCTCGACCATCATTTCGGAGTGCCGCTCGATAGTTTCCTCGGTAGCACCCGCGATGTGGGGAGTCAGTATCACGTTCGAAAGTCCCAGTAATGGCGAATTCGGTTCCAGCGGATGTGTTGGGTGGACATCAAGAGCTGCCCCAGATATTTGCCTCTGCTTCACCGCAGCAGCGAGTGCGTGATGATCGACCGCATCAGGTGTCGACGTGTTAATCAAAAATGCGGATCTTTTCATTTTCGACAAGATTTCGGCATCGAACAGGGGATCGTCCGGTGCCTGGTTTCCTATGTGAACCGAGACGAAATCTGAAGACTCAAGCAGAAAATTTAGGTCACTCCAAATTGCCCCGTTTCGTTCGGTCTCTGAAGGCAGCACCTTCGGGTCGTAAGTGAGTACGTTCAACCCGATCGCGTTGGCAAGGGAGGCAACGGCGTGACCTATGTTTCCGAATCCCACGATCCCAAGAACTTTGTTGTTAATTTCTGTTGATCGAAGAGTGTTGTACGCTCCGAGAGGAGAACTCCACTCGCCTGATTGGACGTAGGAATCACTCTCGGCGATTCGTCTGCCCAGAGCATAAATAAGGCCAATTGTGTGCTCAGCAACAGCGTGGATATTTCGTCCCGGTGTGTTGGCGATACGGATACCGTGAGTTGTTGCATCCTCGATATCGATCTGACTCGTAGTCCCGCGGCAAACTCCCACGAATCCTAAATTAGGCGCAAGCTCGAATGTTTCTTTCAAAACGAAGTCGCCTTCGACGACAAGAGCCTGAAAATTCTCGTCGTTCAGCCGATTCCCAAGATCGATTGGGTCTTGCAAAATGCCGTCTGGTAGCCAGCTCTCGTGAGTTATCTCGTAACTTTGTCTTAGTTGATCAAGAGCGTGTTTGGTGAATGGGGCGAGGATGAGGACTTTCATGGGGTTGAACTCACCAAATCTTCGTCAATGTACTTCGCCGCGAGATTACCACTCCTAACAGCGGATTCCATCGTTGACGGCCATCCTGTATCGGTCCAGTCACCAGCAAGGTAGAGACCAGGGAGGGGAGTTCTTTGACTGAGTCTGTTTGCTGTAATTCCTGGAGTGACCCTAAAAGTCGCCGCTGCCATTTTTACGACTGCAAAGTTTTCGATAGTTGCGGTCCCAGCTTTAGGAAACACATTTCGCATTTCTTGTTCGAATATTTCCCGTATTTCAGACTTCGAACGATGTCGCCACTCCCACGCACCGCTCAACGATATGACCACGTGACGACTTGAATCAGTCGAGTTTTTTATGGCGCTGTCATCGAACACCCACTGGAGTGGACTATTGAGGACCGCAACGAGTTTTTCGTCCATTACCGGTCGGTCGTACCAAATGTGAACAGCGACTATTGGTGCTGTGTCGATCCGTGTTGCTGGTGTAAAGAAATCTTCTTCACCGGAATCGCTCATTGGGAGTAAATCGGCCAATGCATCGGGCGGAATTGCCGCTACGATTGCATCTGCTCTCACTACGTTACCGTTAGCGAGAACAGCTCCCGAAATTATTCCGTTCTCAATGAGCAAATCTGAGACATCTGAGTCCAGTAGAAACTGGTTTTTTTTATTTTCAAGAAACGCTCGAGCTTTATTTCCAACTAGCTCAGACAGAGGTTCAAGCGGGAGTCCAAGTGCTGGATTTTCGGTTGATCCCAGGAGAGCAACTTTGAATAACTCGATTCCGATTTCTGCACTTACAGCCCCTATGTCGTCATTGAGTGCTGGCAAAACGATCAGGTTCCAAAAGTTTTCAATGGTTCGATCGTTTTGCCCATGATTCCTCAACCAGTCATTGAATGTGATCTGGTCGAATTCGTCTGATCGTTGAGTGTTCGTCCTCCGAATACGGAAGAGACCCCGCAGGACACGCAATCTGTCTGAAAAATCGAGATGCTTGTAAGTAAGCAGACCTGCGACATTCCCGATGACACCTGGCAACCATCGAGATTGAAGCCAGCTAGTGCGACCGTCGAGAATCACCGGAAATTTAAGGTTCCTCTCGAACTGAATGGAATCGGAAGCTCCGATCGATTCCATGTACTCAACGAACTCGGTGCATGCGCCGACTATGACGTGTTGCCCGTTATCGATCTCCAGGCCGGTTTCACGGTCTGAAAATGAGTAGGCGCGTCCACCAAGGAACGGGCGTTTTTCGATAACCGAAACCTGGTAGCCGAGTTGAGTAAGTCGGACTGCTGCTGCAAGACCTGCGATCCCGCCACCGATGACTGCGACCGTCTTTCCCTGCATCAGGAAGTGACCCTTAGCACCTGGTTTCTTACCCAAATACTTGCCAGTAGTCGGATCTTTTCAAGTTTCGAGAGACTCAGGCGCTTACCCAGCACGTCGAAATCAGATTTTTCTATCTGATCCAACAGTCCCTTGTACACGCGCATCATCGCGCTGGGACACAGGGCTGAACGACGGTCAAGGTATTCGATGACCCTGGATCCGGAATCCAGATATTTCCTTGCGCGTTCGACCTGAAATCTCATCAGTTGTTTGAACTCAGGTGTTGGACTTTCAAGCGCAAGATCTCCTGGCGAGACATCGAATCGAACCAAATCCTCCCGAGGGATATAAACACGACCTCGTTCGTAGTCTTCCCTGACATCCCTGAGGATATTCGTCAGCTGAAGAGCAACGCCCAAATCCAGTGCACACTCGACTGCCGTTTCATCTGAGTAACCGAACACTTCGATCAACGCCAGGCCGGTGGCGCTGGCAACCCGATGGCAATAGACGAGCAGATCATCAAAGGTGTCGTACTGGGCACCGCGTAAATCCATCTCGCAGCCATCCACTACGTCCAGTAAATGCTGTTTTTTGATCGGGTACTTTTGGACGGCATCGCTCAACGCGATCCACATTTCACCATCGGCATCGCCTGCGTACGCACGTTCCAGTTTTGATCTCAGATTCGTGAGGTCTTGCTCGGCGGTTTCCGCGTATTCCTCATCGTCGACGATGTCATCGGCGAGTCGGCAAAACGCGTAACCGGCGTAAACAGCATTTCGTTTCTCTTCCGGCAACGTTTTAAACGCGTAGTAGAAGTTTGTTGATGCCTGTTTTGTCTTCTGTGCAACCAGTTCGTACGCGTTTGCGATTTCCTGCCTACTGCGTGCTTGATTCGACATATCAGGAGGCGCGCTTTGATTTGGATTCGAACTCAGAGCCAGGTACGAGATCCCTCCCCATCTTCGAGCGGATCAAGGTACTCAGCAAGATCTGAGTCTTGGCGACTTTCGAGACTGTCGGGCGCTTGGAAAGAACGTCGAAATCACGTTTTTCAATTTCTCTTAGAATCCTCAAACCACCACGTACGAACAGCGAGAAAGTGGTTTTGAGCGAGTCATCAAGCTCATCGACCAACGCGTAACCTTCCTCGAACATTTGGCGGGTTCTTTGCACCTGAAAGTGGAGAAGTTTTCTGAAGGATTCACTTGCAACCGGACTCGCCAGCTGGGCTTCAGCTACACCAAATTGATTCAGCTCGTCCTGCGGTACGTAAATGCGACCGTTTACGTAGTCTCGACTGACGTCCTGCCAGAAGTTAGCTAGTTGGAGGGCGGTGCAAGTCTTATCCGATAGATCTTGTACGGAGGTTTCTCGGTAGCCCGAAAGATAGAGAAGAATGCGTCCGACCGGATTGGCTGAATACACGCAATAGTCGAGAACTCCGTCGATGTTTTCGTAAGACTGTGCATCCTGATCCTTCCGGTTAGCCTCTATCAGGTTTGCGAACGGGTCCTTTGGAATATCGAACTCGCGAATCGTTGCCTGAAGAGCTGAAAAATAAATGTGAGACGGCTCACCGTCGTAGCACAGGTTGAGCTGCTCTTCCCAGAGATCCAGCATCGCGAGCCGGTCACCATGAAACTCGTCTCCGAGGTCATCAACGCCTCGAGAAAACGCGTATACGGAGTAGTAGTGCTTCCGAAGTTCTCTCGGGACAAGACGCGTTACGACCGAGAAATTCTCGTAGTGCGACTCAGCAAGTTTCTGACACTCGTCGAACGCTACGTCAACAAATTCGGGAGAATCCGACAGCACTCGTACTATCGGTTGGGGCAACTCTGCAGCCGGTTTGTCAGGCTGGGTCATTCTTCACCCCGTGAAGTGATAATCGAACTGTTTAGAGGCCCATTACCTGAACGGCGACTTGCCGCGGTTTCGGTTCATCCAGTTCAACCAGGAACACGCGCTGGAACTCTCCAAGTAGAGGATTGCCATCAATTACCGGGACAATCTCCGAAGTTCCGAGAATCATGTGCTGGCAATGAGCATGTCCGTTAGGACACTCGTTCGGCCGCATGCTCACAGTTCGCAGCTCGAAATCATTGTGTCCATAGTAGGCGTCTTTCGGGGCCGACCGTTCCAGGAAGTGTTCCATGTCCTTTAGCAGCAACGGTTCGTTCTCGTTGATCATTACTGAGAACGTTGTGTGTGTGCTGTATATGGAAACTTGACCGTTTTTTACGCCAGATTCGGCGACGAGATCGCGCACGGTATCGGTGAAATCAATCAGTTCGGGGGCGTCGGTAGATTCAACTTGAACGATCTTGCTGAAGACCTTGTACTCGGCGCCTGTCGAAAGTCCCCCCGGAGAGGTTCCGTTCAACACGCTGATCCGACCAGCTTCAACCGCGGTCATCGCAGGTGTCCTGTCCGAATGCAAGCTATTTCCCCCGGGGAGCCCCGTAACTGCTTCTGAAACGTTCAGAAACATACTTATCAGTGCCGCAAGTCATGTCTGTGCAGGAACTGAAATATTTCCAATCCAATTCATGTTACTCGAACACCAGCGAATTGATGTCGAAAACGCGTGTGACCGAGCGTCATTTATTCATTATTCGAAATCAATGGCAGCTCGTTTTGTTACAACGAGAAAATTATAGCGTTTATCCCCGCTAGTAAATCATCTCATCTGGTAACGATTTGGTGATTATTTCGTCGCCATTTGATTTGTTGTTCACGCGGCTGGGACTTGATCGCTCCGGCTTATCGCCTTGATGAACTCGTCGAAAAATACCTTAATGGACGAACTCGCCTGTGCCGACGCTCGGTTCAACTTGATCAGTTCCGGGAGGTCAGATGGATTCCTGAACAGGTGTCGAGCGTACGCGGAAATTCCGCGTTCTCTCGGACCCGCACCTTCTCGATCGACGATTTTGGGCGCCAGCTGGTCAAACCTGTCGAGTACGCAACTTATCGCTACCCATGGGACACCCGCCTTCGTTGCAGCTGAAACAACTCCGTGTGACGACGTGTTTACAGCTGCCGCATCGATAGTCTTCCCTATCCAGGACTTGGTTCCGCCCGTCGTAGTCAACTTAGTAACCGTCACGATTCTGCCGTGGTGATAGTCTAGGCCACCTGTTTCGACTGCTGTCCTGGCCGACAGAAGCAATCCCCGGTCAGGGCTATGTGGTTCCACCACACTTTCCTTTGTCCATTCGAACGGAGTTCCAGGAAGCAGCACAACCTGATCGGCGATCACAATGTCACCGGCTTCCTGGTTTTCTCTGGTTGCGCTACAGAATCCGAATGAAATCAATGCCTCGGGGTTGAATTCGTCTATCGCCCACTCGGTTGCCTTCCGTGCGCGGTCAATGCCCGATCCAGCAAGAACGATCGCCGGATGTTCGGTGTCCTCTGGTCGGTAGGCCACAACGTCTTTAAAAGCCTCGAACGAGGTGTGATCTCCCGCCCGGGTTATCTGGGTAACTTCCCGTTGTAGTGAACCAACCGCAACAATCATGACTGGCGTACCAACAGGAATTCGCCTAGCTCAAGGAATTCATTTGCGGAGTGAGATGGCATGTCAGCAGAGTCGATGAGGCGCTGACACTCCTGCCAACGTTGTTCGGCTATCGATTGGCAGTAATCCTGTGTGCCCAACTCATCCATGATATTGAGAACGTCTTCAACTTGTTCTCCACTCAGCTCGCCATCGACGCCAAATATTTCAGAGATACGTTCGGCTGAAGATCCAGTCGCATTGCTTATGGCGTGTACCGCCGGCAGTGCTTTCTTCTTCCTCTTAATGTCGGCACCGACCGGTTTTCCAGTTTCCTGGCCACCCCAAACACCTAGAACATCATCCCGGATCTGGAAAATACGACCTAGTTCGTAGCCGATTTTTTTGAGCTCGATTGCCTTTTGTTCGGTGGTGTTCGACCCTCCAGCGACAAGCGCCCCGAGATAGACCGACGCTTCAATCAGGGCGCCGGTTTTACGCTCGATCATGTCGAGATAGTCATCCACCGAAACTGCACCTCGGTCTTCGAAAGAAATATCAAGGTACTGGCCCTCCATCATTTTCAGGTAGTGACTCGTAAGTGCCGATTCAGCGAGTAGTGCGATGTGGTCAGAAACACCTTGCTGGCGCAGTTTCCGTGCGGCGAAATCGGCAACTTTCAACATTGCGTTGCCGGAAACGATTGCAGCTGGCTCACCCCAGACAGCCCAGACCGTGAGTCGATGATGACGGACTCGGTCCATGTCTTCCAGATCGTCGTGGATAAGCGAAAAGTTGTGAACGTATTCCAGGGCAGTGGCGATCGGAGTTGCTTTATCCAGGTCTCCGTTGACCGCATCTGCCGCTAGTAAAGCAAGGGTCGGTCGCATGCGTTTGCCTGCAGGTGCGTCGACAGCTGTTCCGTCTGTTTCTTCCCAGCCCATGTAGTAACGATGAATTGCGTATATCTGCGGATCTAAACCGGTGACCTCATCTCTGAGAGCCGTATCAATACGATCTTGGTAGCGCGAGAAGAATCCCGGTAGGGACGGGGCTGGACTTTTGGTTTTTGCGCTCAAGCGGATTGACTCATCGGGACTGTGAATTGCTACGCACCAAGATTATCGCTCAGGTGCTTAGGCGTCAGTCCGAAATGTCATTTTCTTCCAACTAAAAATCCCCGAGACAGGAAAATGCCTCGGGGATTTGAATGCGAGTAAAGCCGTTTATGCCGCTGTAATTTCGATCTTTCGTGCTTTCTTTGACTCGAGTTTCGGAAGCCGGATTTCAAGAACGCCATCCTTGAATTTAGACTCGGCATTCTCGTAGTCGACTGTCTCGGGTAGACGAAGCGCTCTGTAGTAAGAACCGGTTCGTCGCTCTCTCAGTAAGTAGCCTTCAGACTCCGACTTGGACTCTTCTTTGGTTTCTGCCTTGATAGTTATGACGTTGTCGTCGACAGCTATCTCAATGCCTTCCTTGGTAGTACCAGGAATAGAGGCTGTAACAACGAGTGTGTCACCGTCTTGCTGGACATCCAGCGGAATGCTCCATGCCTCAGGCTCGGTCTGTCTTGCGACTTTGTTTCCGAAGAATCGTGCGAACAGGTCGTCGAAATCTCGGTAAGCGCCAAAAGGCT
>CAYYMP010000063.1:0-11021 GCA_964472915.1 uncultured Dehalococcoidales bacterium
ATTGCTCTACCAACTGAGCTACCTCGGCACGTGGGCTTGGGCACACGGCACGGCAATCCATCGTAGCCGTGCGATGCGTTGTAAGCAATAGACGTTAAAGCGTGTATCTGTCAGTTAGCTAATCGGCGGCTGATTTCCACGCTGGAAAACAGGTTTACGCTGCTATACTTTTTTGCGCTCCGAACCGATGCTGGTTTTGCGAGCAAATTGTGTTCGCCGGAATGGCGAAATCAGTTCCCTTGAGGGCATGAATGGCATCTCTGATAATTGCTTCGATTTCCGATGGCGCTGGCAAATCAGCGCTCGCAGCTGCCCTGGCAGCGAAATTCAGTTCAGAGGATGCAAAAGCCACTATCGGTTCGGTAGGCGACTCGGTTTCTTTCGCTGATTTCCTTCCAGAAAACAATGCGGTTTCTGGATCAATCGACGAGATCGCTGGAACGATTTCGGGGTCTTCTGATCTTTCGATCATCGAAGGAACCGCCGACGCTACTCAAAATCTCGATCTTGCTGAGAAGGTAGACGGACTGATCCTTCTGGTTGTTCGACACGGCGAGGATTACTCGGGTACTGCATCTCAGTACGGTTCTCGCCTGGCGGGTGTTGTTGTCAACAACGTACCCAAGTACCGAACTGACGAAGACGCGCCTACCGGGGACGTTGCGATTCTGGGATCAATTCCAGATGATCGACGCATGCTTGCACCTAAACTCGGGCAGGTTGCAGAGCATTTAGGTGGGACATTCCTTGCTGGTGATGAAGATTCGGACCGACTGCTCGACAACTTCCTGATCGGTGGACTTGTCCTGGACTGGGGACCGTTCTACTTCTCAACGCGTAAGAACACCGGTGTGATCGTTCGTGGTGATCGTCCCGACGTTCAGCTTGCAGCCATTCAGACCGACACAACCCGGGCACTAATTCTTACCAAGGGTGTCCGACCGGTCGAGTATGTAATGTACGAAGCTGCACAGGTTGGTGTGCCGCTGGTCGTAGTTCCTGGAAACACGCACGATGTTGCCGAACAGCTTGAAAGCCTGCAGCCGAAGGTTGGGTTCGACCACCCGGACAAGCTGGCTCGGATGATCGAGCTGGTTGAACAGAACGTGGACCTCGACGCTATAAGCGACAAACTGGCGCAGCCAGCAACCAAGTAAACGCAGCCCCTATATCTACCGGAAGTAGTTTTCATAGCGCTCTATAGAGTGCGTTTCTCGACCTCGGATTCTTCTTGAGCATTCTGGACACAATCGCGCCTCGTCAGGGTAAGAAACAGCGCCGCTGGACTCCTTCGGTCATTGCAAAGTCGAGCTTTTATGTTTTCTTCGCAGTGCTGTGTGTTTTCGTGTTAATTAGCTGGGTCATGCTCGGCGACGAACAAACGCTTGATCCGATTCCCGCGACCCAAACGGAAGAGGTCGTTTTTGCCCAGGTCGAGAACTATCTGAAGAACACAATTGTCCCTGCCAATTACTCTGGAGCAGGGCAGTCCTGCTGGTCATTGTTCGCTGAAGACGAGTACACGGTTGAATACCTGGATCTTGGGTCGTGGCGGATCGATGCGTGGTACGACAAGGTGCGTTACTTCTGGCGGGTGGATGATCTAACTCTTGAAGTAACTCGTGATCTCTGGTTTGCGACGATGAACGAACGGGTGCCTTGTTAGGGCGGTCCTTCGAGAACCTCAGGATGGCATGTTGGTCGGTGGTATTCCGTCGCTCCCGCTCTCATTCCAAGGAGACAGGGTTTTAGGTCCCTCCGCTTTGGTCGAGACGCGTTGGTCTTGCTTGCCAGTCAGAACGCTCTTGAAATCGTGCCAAATTGGCTCTCGAATTACAGGTAGACAGCTAAGATTGTCCGATGCCGATTTCATCATCCACTGAAGAGCTGCTTTCGGGACTTTCCGAACGCCAAAAAGAAGCCGTTACCCATGGCGAAGGACCGCTACTAATTGTCGCCGGTCCGGGCTCCGGCAAGACGCGTGTCATGGCTCACCGGGTGGCGTATCTCATCGGTGAGAAGAACGTTCTTCCGTGGAAGATTCTTGCAGTTACTTTTACCAACAAAGCTGCGCGTGAATTGCGGGAGCGGTGCGACTCTCTTGTTGGGGCTGGATCGCAAGAATTGCAGGTCAGAACCTTCCACGGTTTCTGTTCGAGAGTGCTGCGTGTTGATGGTGAATATGTTGGACTAAAACCCGAATTCACGATCTATGACACTGACGATCAGGCGCGAGTCACCAGGAAGATTCTGGACGATCTGGACATCGACCCAAAGCAGTTCCCGCCACGGGCAATACTTGCGGCAATATCCGACTCGAAAAACAAGATGCTCGATGCTGCGGGGCTTTCGAAACGGGCAGAGACATATCGTGACGAAGTGGTCGTGCGAGTTTACGAGGCATACGAGGCCGCCTTGCAGCGCGCCAATGCTGTCGACTTTGATGATCTGCTGTTGAAAACCTTCCAGCTACTTGAAGGAAATCCCGAAGTACTTGAGAAGTATCAGGAGCGGTTCGAGTATATGCTGGTTGATGAGTTCCAGGACACGAACCCGCTGCAGTTCCAGGTTGCCCGATTGCTGGCTTTGAAGAGCAAGAATATTTGCGTTGTTGGCGACCCAGATCAGTCAATTTATTCATGGCGTCATGCCGATCCTTCGAACCTGACCGATTTCCAGGCAACGTTTGATGGCGCCAAAGTGGTAACCCTCGACCAGAGTTACAGGTCGACCCAGATCATCCTCGAAGCTGCCGATTCGGTAATCGGCAACAACGAAGGTCGGATGGAGAAGAACCTGTGGACTGAGAACGGTCGTGGTACACGGGTTACGGTTGCTGAAGCCTACAACGAAGAGGAAGAAGCAGGTCTCGTCCTTAAAGAGGCGCAAAAACTCCAGGAACGTGAAGGCATTTCTCGAAACGAAATGGCCGTGATGTACCGGGTGAACGCACAGTCACGAGCGTTTGAGGTCGCGTGCAACACTCAAGGCGTTCCATACCGTCTCGTTGGTGGCGTCAAGTTTTACGACCGTAAAGAAGTGAAGGACATTATTTCGTTCCTGCGACTTCTTGCGAATCCGGCTGACGATGCTGCGCTTGAACGAATCTTTAATGTGCCGGCCCGCGGAATTTCAGATCGAACAGTTACAGAGCTTCGCAAAGTCGCTCGTGAGAACGACGTGCCTGAACTAGCGGTCGTCTTGGACATTTATCGGGTCGCATCGGGTGATGAAGATCCACGTGCGTATCCAGTTGAACTTGCTACGAGGGCTCTGAATTCTGTTGCAGCGTTTGGTGACCTGATCACACGTTTGATCGAACAGTCGATGGCGCTCGACACTAACGATTTGATCGACCTGATCGTCGAACGATCTGGCTACGGTGCGATGCTGCGGGAAGATAAAGAACGCGGCGAAGAGCGTATGGAAAACCTGCAGGAACTGAAGGCTTCGGCCGAGCAGTTCGCTGGTTCAGAAGAACGCGGACAGTTGTCGGAATTTCTTGAGAATGTTGCGTTGGTTTCCGATGTCGATGGACTGGAAGGTGGCGACGCCACATCTGTCGACGGCGAAGCACTCACGCTCATCACTCTTCACCAAGCAAAGGGTCTGGAATACGACGCAGTTTTCCTCGTTGGACTCGAGGAAGGAATGCTCCCACACTCGCGTAGTATCGATGATCCGATGCAGCTCGAGGAAGAGAGGCGTTTGCTCTACGTGGGCATGACTCGTGCGAGGCAGAAGCTTTACTTGTTCCGAGCATTCCAGCGCAGGTTCAGAGGCCAATCAGACGCGCAAATGGCGTCCCGGTTCCTGACAGAAATCCCTGAATCTCTCGTAACCACAAAGGACATCAGGGGGCACGCTCGAGTAGCCGACCGGATACCTGACCCAATGTGGACGAGGAAAGTCGCATCAACTCCGGCAGCGAAACCAGCATCAAAACCATCTGATCAGTTCAATGCAGGTGACAAAGTACGTCACGGTCACTTCGGTGAAGGCGTTGTCGTCAGTGCCACCGGAGTGGGATCCGATACCCAGGTGACAGTCGCATTCTCAGGACACGGCGTGAAACGGCTGATGCTGTCATTTGCACCGTTGGAAAAAGTAGAATCCGAACCGTCGGGTCAATTCAATCCTGACGAAGATGAAATTGAAGTGCCAGACCCCGATCTGTTTGCACCCTAAAGGAGTTGTATGCCCGCGGTAGTCGATAGCGTTCACTTGAGCCCAACGCACACTTTTTCGAAGACATCGCAAGACTCGATCATGTTGATTGAGGGAATCGGTGTTGAAGGTGATGCTCACTCAGGTGAGACTGTCAAACATCGATCACGAGTCGAGAAAGACCCTACTCAGAAAAACCTACGCCAGGTTCACCTGATCCACTCCGAACTATTTGAGGAACTGGCAGACAAAGGTTTTGAAGTGCAGCCGGGTGCACTGGGAGAAAATGTCACGACCTCGGGCATTGATTTACTAAAGCTCGCCGGTGGAACTCAACTCGAGTTTCCAAGCGGTGCGACGGTCGAATTGACTGGAGTACGAAATCCTTGTGCGCAAATCGACGGACTTGTTGATGGATTGATGGAAGCGACCCTCGACAAAGATTCCAATGGAAATGTGATCCGCAAAACCGGGGTGATGAGTGTCGTTGTCATTGGTGGCGAGGTGAAACCCGGTGACTCGGTTTCAATTGTTAGATACGGCGCGCTGGGCCCACTGCAACCGGTTTAGGTCACGGATATTGCAATGACATTGCCCCGCTGGGACCGCATTTACTACTTCGTTTTTATTGCCACGATTTTGTCCGTTCTTGGCTTCCTCGCAATGCTGGTGTATCCACTGGCCGAAATAGTCGAGTTCAGCGGAGACGGCGAAACATCGCGGCGAGTCACGTTGTTAGCAAACGGCGACACATTCCTACTTGGTGCAGGATTGCTTCCTGTTTTGCTGACACTTGGTGGACTAATTGCTGTGCCCAAAGACGGGATGCCTGATCGGTCGGCAAAGATCAATCTTTGGATCTCGACATTCGTCGTTTACCTGTTTGTTGTTTGGACGATTTTTTCCGTTGGAATTCTGTTCATTCCGTGCGCAATGTTCATCACGGCAGCGACGGTCGGAGCGCAGGTCCGTAGAAGACAACGAAGTACCGTGACCACCCCGGGTAGCATGTCTGGACGCGGTGGCGGCAAGCGAAACCGGAATAAGTAACGATGAGCCAACACGAAGAGCAACAGCCGGTAATTACCGATGAAATGCGAGGATTCATCGGTATGCGTTCAATCCCTGTCACTTACACGGTGGAGAAGCACGCGGTTGAGAGGTTCGCCGCTGCAATTGGCGATGCAAATCCTCTTTATTCCAACTCAGGCAAAGCCAGCACTTCGAGCCACGGCGGGCTAATTGCACCGCCTACTTTTTATCGGTCGTTACTGCCGGGGGCTTATCCAGAAGAATTCCCTGAGCCGTTCGCTCACATTCTTGACGGGGGCAGCAAGTACCAGCATCAGCGACCTGCCAAAGTTGGCGAAGAAATAACCGTTGTTCGAGAACTAAAGAACCTGTTTTCGAAATCGGGTCGAATGGGCGAAATGCTATTCAAGGTCGCTGAAATTTCATATCTTGATTCCTCAGGTGACTTGGTCGCTACGCAGGAAACGACCACGATTACCTATGGTCACGGAGAACCTGATGACGGGGTGAAGGGGCACTAATGAGCAATCAGATTTTCATTGAGGATGTTCAAGAGGGTGACCAGTTACCGGACCTCGTAAAGAACCCCGACACGAAGCAGCTCGTCATGTACGCAGGCGCGTCGCAGGACTTTGTCGCAATTCATTACGACAAGGATGTAGCAGCAGAAGCCGGACACCCATCCGTTATTGTTCACGGCGCGCTTAAGAGCGCATGGCTCGGAGAGCTGGTGACGACTTGGATGGGGGATGACGGACGACTGCTGGAACTGGATGTTTCGTACCGTGCAATCGACTACCCGGGGCGCACAGCGACTTGCAAAGGCAAAGTGATTGGTGTGTCGCCGACTGAGCAAACAGTTGAGCTTGAAATTGGCCTCTACAACGATGATGAGCAGGTCACGACTCCGGGCAGAGCGTTGGTATCACTCCCATCTAAAGACTCGAATTAATAAAGGAACTGATCAATGAGCGGAGCGCTCGAAGGAAAAGTTGCAGTAGTCACCGGAGCCGGTCGAGGTATCGGGCGAGGTATTGCAGAAGAACTTGCTGCCAACGGTGCAAAGGTCGTGGTCAACGACGCCGGATTATCGCTTTCTGGTGAGTCTGAATCTTTGAGCCCGGGCGAAGAAGTCGTTGCGACTATCAAGTCTGCTGGCGGCGAAGCGGTCTCTGTCACTGAATCGGTCGCCACTTTCAAGGGTGGGGAGCGGATTATTCAAGCCGCTCTTGATTCGTACGGCAAGCTCGATATCGTGGTCGCTGCTGCTGGAATTCTTCGAGATCGGATGATCTACAACATGACCGAGGAAGAGTGGGACGCGGTTTATGACGTTCACCTTAAAGGAACGTTCAACGTGGTCCGCCATGCTGCCCCATTGTTCCGACAGCAACGGGGTGGACGAATCATTACGTTTACTTCTGAGTCCGGACTTGTTGGATTCACAGGACAGGCCAACTACGGTGCTGCAAAATCGGGGATTCATGGTTTCACCAAGGTGGTCGCCAAAGACCTCGGAAAGTACGGAGTGACGGCAAACTCAATCGCTCCTCGAGCTGAAACTCGGATGGTTGAGAGTATTCCCGACAACGTTCGTGCAAAGCTGGCAACTCAAGGGCTAATGCCTGTGGAAGGTGAGGCTTCGTGGGAGCCGCGCGATGTCGCTCCATTCGTTGCTTTCCTCGCGTCCGATTATTCCGCACCCGTGAACGGTCAAACCTTCCTCGTGTACGGCGGGAACGTTGTTCACATGACCTTGCCGCGCCGTGTGAAAACGATCTTTAACTCGAACCCACCTGCGACATGGGAACCAGAGCAACTAGACGCACAGGTTGGTCCGAATTTGCTGGATCATCCCAAGGTGTCTGGTCCTGAAAAGTCGAAACGACTCGAAGGAAAAGTTGCCGTTGTCACTGGCGCAGGGCGCGGCATTGGTCGGGGAGTCGCCAAAGCACTTGCTGCACAAGGTGCTGCGGTAGTCGTGGCAGACGTCGGTGCCGCCCTTGATGGTGAAGGTGAGGACGCAACCCCGGCAGCTCAGGTTGTCGAAGAAATTTCCGAGCTTGGTGGACGTGCCGTTGCTTCTTATCACTCTGTAGCAACGATGGAGGGTGGCGAAAACATCGTAAAGAAAGCCATCGATGAATTTGGTCGGCTCGACATAGTCGTAACCGCTGCGGGAATTCTTCGTGATCGAATGCTGTTCAACATGTCCGAACAAGAGTGGGACGATGTAATGGCAGTCCACCTGAAGGGCACGTTCTCGGTCGTTCAACCCGCTTCCCAAATTTTCAAAGAACAGGGAAGTGGACGCATTGTCACCTTTAGCTCTGTGTCGGGCTTGTACGGCTACGGTGGCCAGTCAAATTATGGTGCTGCCAAAGACGCGATTGCCGGATTTACTCGGGTTGTCGCGAAAGACCTTGCACGATCGAACGTGACTGCAAATGCTATTTCTCCTGGTGCATCGACCCGCATGACCGACTCAATACCTGACGCAACTCGTGACATGCGAAAGGGAGAATTCCTTCCAGCACCTGAGGATGTTCTGACCAATGAGCCAGATCAAGTTGCCCCGATGATAGCGTGGTTGGCGTCGGACGCCGCTGAAGGTGTGACAGGACGAATATTCCACTGCGTTGGCAACCGGGTCAGTTTGATGAACTCTCCGGAACAAGGAAGGTCGATTCACAAGGATGGACGCTGGACTGTCGAGGAGTTGGCTGGTGTTTTCCCGGAGACGATCGGGATGGACTTAGTTAATCCTGCTCCGCCGCAGGATTAGTTCGGGCGGTCACCACAGCACCTCCCGTTTGAGGTTCCTCCACTTCGGTCGGGATGACTGGCAAGTGTTGTCATTCGGACATTCACGGAGGAATCGACACTGACTGCGACGTTCGTGATCCCTCGGCTTACGCTCGGGGTGACAAGGGGCTTTGTGGGGATGACGAAAGCTTCGATTTGGACGACGAGCGAATACCGTAATCCTGAGCTTGTCAAAGGATCCTGTCCTTTACACCGTTACTTGCTAACCGCGACGTCGTAGCGGTCGAGGGCGTTTTGGACGACCAGTTCGAAATCTTGTTCCAGTACGTAACCTGACGTGACCAGTGCTGCCGTGTCACGACGCACGAGTTCCTCATACTGTTCACGACTCTCGTAGCGTGCTTCGATTGACTGTCTTGGATCAGAAGTGTCGGCGCGCTGCTGTTCTGAAATCGGGAACCAGCGTGTGAATCCTTGCATAGGGACGATCTGATCAGGAGAGCCTGTCTCGGGATCTCTCGGGTTCCATCCTGCGTGTGTGGCGACCGGTTGAGTGAGGTCCGGTAGGCGGATTCCAGCTATTTCATTGCCATCGGCATCTACCGCTGAGACCAAGCAAGGATATGCCTCACCTTCTTCAGGTGGGTAAAGGCCGATTCCATGGTCGGCGCGGTCGCCCAGATCGGTCTGTCGCATGACCCACAGTTTTTCGGGATCAAGTTTGGGTTGGCCGGGGAGTTGATCGATCGTGTCGAAAACGGCTGCTCGGGATACCGCTGATTCCTGATCGATTCTTGCGTGTGAGCTTGGAGGTGGTTCTTTGCCTGAGGTAATCCACTCTTCGAGGTTTACTAGTGCTGCACGTAGTAAGGGTGAGTAGTCGACCACGTTATAGGGATAAATCCCTTTCGCACCTTCTGCCGCCCCTTCGTGCGATTGTGGCAAGGAACCCGCACCGTGCTGTGTCCCGGCGAAGTGATAGGCGCGAGAGGTCGACTCGAGATCGACATCATTCGACGCCGTGGCATCGGTGTGAATTAGGGAACAGTCGCCCCGCCAATACTCGGCGGAGCTGTTCGTGTACATGACTTTTGGAACTGCACCGAGTTTCTTCAGGTTCGAAAGCAATCCGTCTGAACGATTCGAAATTGGGTCCGGTGAATCAATATCGGTAAATGGCGGCAAGTGACCGAAGCTTGGGTATGACTGGTTGGACGGTTGAGCGAAGCGATGATTGAACGCACCCATTCGACCACCAGCAACGTGAGGCATCAGACCGTCGAATACCACTCGATTTTGTTCATCCACATTAAGACCGAGGTGCATGAAATGCCGGAGCATTCTGCCGGTTTGGGATACACCGTAACCGATTGCGAAGTCGAGGTCGCCAACACCAGAAAGCAGTGATTCAGCTTCGAATTTCAAGAATGAGGTAGCATCTCTAAGTGCGAGCAATCCGCATCCAGCAACTGGCGCATCTTTCGTCTCGAATACCACATGGTAGTACTTGCCGGGAACGAAACCCGACTCGAGGTAGATGTGCTCATCGCTGGGCAACACTCCGTCAGACATTTCTTGTGCAAAACGCCAGGTTTCACGCGGGATGACTGTTGTATCTCCATCTTCGTAATCCCGGACATAAAGAACGGCATTCGGATCATCGAGATCGGCAACTTTGAGTGGTCGGTGGATACGGTCTGCGAGGAACCAGGTTTTACTCGCCAGATTTGGTCGTATTTCAACTACGTTTTGACCGGGATCATCGAACTGAGAAAGATCAACGTAAGGCGCTTCAAGACCCATGAGAATGTCGTCTCGATACACGTCCCACTGCCATCCAATTGAAGCTACGGAATATCCTCGCTCAAAGAGGAACCCATCACCCGGATCAGGACTTGCTGCCGCGTCTTTGCCCGACATGTTGAAGGTGTCGACTACGCGGCGACGCCCCCGGTTTGGAAGCTCGATCAGTAACCGGTTTGATCCTTTGGATGGATCGACTGGTTTGACCAGGGAAAAATCAGCAGTGAATAGAACTTTGCCGTCGGAATTTCGCTGAGCGAACTCGAGATCGACTATTGACTGATTTTGTTCCGCTTCAGGGTCGACTGCGAACGTCATTATGGCGTCGATCTGCTCGTACGCCCCGA
Source organism: uncultured Dehalococcoidales bacterium (assembly GCA_964472915.1). GTDB lineage: Bacteria > Chloroflexota > Dehalococcoidia > Lucifugimonadales > Lucifugimonadaceae > Lucifugimonas. Next base: position 10,116 of record CAYYMP010000063.1, read on the forward strand.
CCTCGCCGAATTCTCGACCGCCAGCGTAAGGGAAGCTCTTTACGTGTTCTAATCCGATGACTGCCATAGAGATTCCCCTTGCGTTGGCTGACTAATTTGTTGTTCGGTTTGTTTACTTCACCATGTCGGCAAACATTGGTTCGAAACGTCCACGAATACCGGCGCGTTCTTCGTCGTCGGTGCTCGCTGAGTATGGCTCTTCCTCTTCCGGGTCGTCGATGATGTTGAACAAGCGGCCATCGTCGTAGAGCTTCCACTTGTCAGTTCGGAAGAATCGCCCATAACGTCCGGCGTTCCGTCCACCTGGCTCAAAGTGGAAGAAGATCCAGTCGCGTGAGTCGTAGTCCTCGCCTTTGATGTGGGGGAGGAACGATCGACCGTCGATCAAATAGCCGTCTGGAGCAGTAATGCCGGCGACTTCGAGCATTGTCGGCAGGTAATCGCAGTTGTCGATCAGGTCTCCGCTGACTTCCGCTGGAGTCGTCCCAGGCCAGTTGATGATCAGGGGAACGTGAGTTCCACGGTCGACGGTTAGACCCTTACCACCGCACATTTGTCGGTGGTTGTGCTCCATCGTGCAAACCTCAACCGGAGATCCGTTGTCACCCAGGTAGATGATGAGCGTGTCTTCACGTAGCCCGAGGTCGTCGAGTTTGTCTACGAGATCACCAATAACTTTGTCGTGGTATTCGACCATTGGCTTGTAGTACTTCTCGTCGTCTGGCCAACCTTCGAGTTCTCCCCATGTTCCGCCTCCCAAAGTTTCGTTGGAAGGTGGACTGAAATCAGCGAAGTCAGGATGGTCTGGCGTTGGCTCCATTGGTCGATGGGTTAGAGCCATTGGCCAGTAGACGAAGAACTCGTCGTCCTTGTTTCGCTCAACGAAATCGAGGATGTAGTCCCGGA
>CAYYMP010000064.1:0-10837 GCA_964472915.1 uncultured Dehalococcoidales bacterium
ACTAAGATAGCGTCCCGAATCTGATCAGGCGAGTTGACCTTATTCCTCCTGGGATGCTGGCATCCTCGCGAATCCAAACACAGGGAGATCGAATGGCAAAGCGAATCAACCGGGTGATCGAGCTCATCGAGATGGGCGAGCCCGTTTACTACACGGGCACCGGCCCACTGACTTACGAGAACGGCAAGAAGCAGGCTTCGACCTGGGCTGATTTCCTTATCACTGACTTTGAGCACCATGCTTTTGACGTTGCCGGACTCACCGAGTTCATGCGAGGTCTTGTGGATGGTGGACCAACCAAGGCCGGACACCGAACTCCTGCCGTTATTTCAACGCTCCCATCAAACTGCCGAACTATCGAAGAAGTTCGAGCGAATGCATGGCAGATCCGGCAGGTGCTTTCAGCCGGTGTTCACGGAATTCTCCACACACACGCCCGACAGGCTGATGCTGTCAGAGCTTTCATTGAAGAGTGCCGATACCCGTTCCACAAGAGCGGTCGAGAAGGTCTTGGAGAAGGACAGCGTGGTGCAGGTGGTCAGCGACAACCGGCTGAAATCTGGGGCGTTTCTCCTCAGGAATACGTAAAGATTGCCGACCCGTGGCCATTGAACCCAGACGGTGAATTGTTCCTCGGACTCAAACTCGAAAACCAGGAATCTGCAGCAAACGCAGACGCTATTTGCCGAGTACCAGGTTTGGCTTTCGTTGAGTGGGGTCCTGGTGACATGGGTATGTCGTTCGGTAACCCTGACGCTCACGACCCACCGTACCCGCCAGAAATGGACCGAGTTCGAAACCACATCAAGTCGTGCGCAGATGCAAACGGCTTGAAGTTCCTCTGCTCATGGAACGATCCGAACAAGACTGACGAGGAGAACATCCAGGTCCTTATCGACATGGGTGCGCACATCTTCTCTGGTGGTGGAGAAGAGAAAGCGGCAGTCGGTCGAAAGATGACCAACCGACAGATGCCAGTGGGCTAACCAGTTACTTTTGGAATTGGATTAAAAAAAGGGGCGACCGGTTTGGTCGCCCTTTTTCTTTGGTTGCTCGAAGAACCTACTCGCGGCCAAGCATGTTCTTCACTGTGCCGACAATGTCTTCTGGCTGAGGCATGAACGCCATTTCCAGTCCACGGTTGTATGGAACTGGGGAGTGAGGAGCAGTTACTCGCTTGACTGGAGCGTCGAGATAGTCGAATGCTTTGTCAGCGATCACGGCTGCAAACTCCGAAGCCATCGAAGCTCGAGGTGTGTCCTCGTCAACAATCACAACATTGTTCGTCTTCTGAACAGACTCGATGAGAATGTCCTCGTCGAACGGTGATAGCGACATCATGTCGATCACCTCTGCACTAATGCCTACTTCAGCAAGCTGTTCTGCTGCCTTCTGGCAAGCGATCGATGTGTACGACATTCCAACGAGTGTCACATCGTCACCCCGCTGCATGTAGCGACCTTTACCAAGTTCAATCGTGTATTCCTCATCGGGAACAAATCCTGTGAGGTTGATCAGTTTCTTGTCGTTGACTACAAACACAGGGTCATCGTCACGAATTGCAGCAGCTAGCAGTCCCTTTACAGAATAAGGATCCGATGGGACCACGACTTTCAAACCAGGGATGTGCGCCAGCATCGAGTAGAAACTCTCAGAGTGCTGAGCAGCATGACCAGTACCGGCACCAGATCGAGCAAACAACGTCATCGGGACCTTAGTTTGGCCACCGAACATGTATCGGCTCTTAGCTGCGTTCGACAACAACTGGTCGAATGCGACAGTCACGAAGTCGAAGTACATCAAGTCGACAACGGGTCGAAGACCGGTGAGCGCAGACCCAACTGCGGCTCCAACGAAGCCAGCTTCGGAAATCGGTGCATCTCGAATTCGGTCTGAACCAAATTCCTGGACCAGTCCTTTAGTCGCCGCGAACGGACCACCCCATGCGTCGAGTGGTTCTTTGGTGTCTTTATCGAATCCGCCGGAAATGTCCTCTCCCATGAGGAACACATCTTCATCCCGAATCATCTCCGCGCGCAGAGTGTCACGAAATACATCTCGGAATCGTTTTTCCGAACCAGCAACGTCATAGCCAGGTCCGGTCGAGTTGTTTGCTTGTGAGGTCGTCATATGAACTTCTGTTTACTGAACTAGATGGTGAAACCGATTTCTCTTAGCGCAATCCCTGGATCGGGTTGGAGTAGTTGACGTAAACGTCGTCGTAGAGGGTCGATACCTCTGGCATTGGGCTGGTGAGTGCGAAATCCACTGCCTGGAGCATCTCTTTTTCGATGTCGTCGCGAATGCCCTTAAGTTGCTTCTCGGTCATCAACTTCTGCTTGAGCACGGTCGACTCAAAGTGCTTGATAGCGTCCTTCTCTTTGTAGTAAGCCTCTTCTTCGGGCTTACGGTACTTGCTGGTGTCGTCAGCATGGAAGTGACCGTGGTATCGATACGTCTTCATTTCGAGGAAGGTCGGACCTTCGCCGGCTCGTGCTCGAGAGATTGCCTCGCCGGCAGCGTCGTAAACGGCAAATACGTCCATGCCATCAACAACCACGCCAGGCATTCCGTAGCCCTCAGCTCGGGATGAAATGTCTTCAGCAGATACTGCGTACCAGGATGGAGTCGCTTCCGCGTATCCGTTGTTTTCGCAAGCGAAAATCACAGGGAGTTTCCACACTGATGCGAGGTTCATCGCCTCGTGGAGAACACCTTGCGAAGAAGCTCCATCACCGAAGAAGGCAACTCCAACAGACTCGCTCTCGGTTCCCTTGTACTTGGAGGTAAGCGCAGCCCCGACAGCCAGCGGAATTGAGGCACCAACGATTCCGTTTGCACCGAGCATTCCCTTGGAAAAGTCGGAAATGTGCATCGAACCGCCCTTGCCACCGCATTGGCCGGTCGCCTTGCCAAAGACTTCAGCCATCATTTTGTCGGTGTCGAGGCCTTTGGAGATACAGTGTCCGTGACCTCGGTGTGTAGAACCAATCCAGTCCTTGTCAGTCAAGTGGGCACAAATCCCGGTCGGAGGTGCTTCCTGACCGTCCGATGTGTGAGCGACACCCATCGAGTTTCCTTTAAGGGTTTGTTCGAGCATCGTCTCCTCGAAGCGGCGGATTCGGTACATCGTTGTGTAGATCCACTCCAACTTCTCTTTGGAGATGTCCATTTTCTGTGCCTCCACTCAGCGGATATTTCTCACGCTAAGATGACTGTTTCGTACTGCAATACCGTGCGAGCTAGCTCGCAATAAAAATCACGGAAAGAACTTTAGCATCGGGTAGCCCGAATGAGACACGACCACTTCATGAATTCGACAACAATGCAAACTGCGAGTGAACTACCGACCGATAAAGCGGGACAGGGACTTTTTCAGGGATGATTCCTGAGGTTTTTCATCGTGCATTACGCCATCGAGTAGCGAGTCGTATGGTGATGATTCGGTATTCACCGCCGGAGTAACCGTGAACAAAATCGTTGGTTGGCGGTTCTGTTGAGTCGCAGCTATTGCTCGCTCGATCACTTCTTTCACCGTATACATGGATTGTGGTGAAAGCACGATTCCTTCGGAGCGGGTGAAGATCAACCCGGCGCTGTACGACTCGATTTGAGCGTGAGTGACAGCCTCGACGTACTTCTCCTTATAGAGAGACGAAACGATTGGTGCGACACCGTGGTAGCGCATTGCCCCGGACAATACACCTGGTGGTGCGTAGTCGCGCCCTAGTGTGTACATCGGTACTTGCGGCATGAGTCCTGCGGCATCAGCACTTTCACCTGCATAAACACCACGCGTCAGACTAGGAGTTGAAGACTCTTCCACAGCAACCAAAGTGGCGCCTGAACCGCGAAGTTTTGCCGGCACGAACGGTGCGATCAGACCGCCAAAATGTGAACCGGCTCCTATTGAACCGATGACATAGTCAGGCTGTTCGTTCACCGCTTCTAGTTGGCGTTGAGCCTCAAGCCCGACAACCGTCTGATGAATCAACGTATGTCCCATCAATGTTGGGATGGCGAATTTCACATCCGGGTTTACAGCTGCCTCTTCGTAGGCCTCAGCGAGGGCAGTTGCGATCGAGCCTGAATTGAGTCCAGAAGTCTTAATCTGATGTTTTCCAGCGCGAGTGTTTTCTGAAGGGCTCGCCTGGACATCAACTCCCCAAACCCTGCCGTGAGATTCGCCCCACGGTGAGTCGGAGTCTGGCTTTCGCACGCTGTATACACGACTCGACAAACCGAACACGCTCGCGGCGTGACCAATAGCACTTATCCAGACTCCGCCTGACCCACCGGTAACGATGCCATTCGCGCCGGTCTTGGACGTGAAGAACGCCTGAGGGATCGCCGTGTTGGACTCATACGATCCACTCGGGCTTCCACCCTCGACCTTGTAGTAGAGCTTCGCTGAAGTTCTTAGTTCTCGCTCCAAAGCCTCTGCACGGAACATGGGGGTTGGTCGCCACTGCTGGTATGCCGCACGAACTTCTTTTGGGATGTTGAACGTTTTCGTCGTGTCATTCAGTTCATGCTCGATGATTTGCTTTGGGAAGAACGGCTCAAGCTCTCTTGGCGTAACTGGGTAGCCGGATGGCGACATCATCGGCGGAACTCGGAATGGCAAATCTGCCTCGACGTTGTACCAGCGCCCTGGCAGTTCCCTGGGAGAGAGAGTTATTCGGTTTCCCGTAACAGAAGGCATTCAGTCGAGTCCTTAGCTTCAAATCAAGCTTCGTGTGGTGTTGCAGGTTACCGCAGGTTTGTTCTTGCTGCCATTAGCTGACGTTTATTTCCCATCAAAGGAGGTTCTGTCGCGGCGAGTCGGTCAGATCAACACGTACATAAAGGAAGCGAATTCTGGGCGACATTACAATCCCGACCAACTACGCCATTCACCTTCAACTCTGCCCTTAAATTAAGGGAAGGGGTTTTTGCACCGATGCCCTCTCGGAATCACTCAGTTATTCGTTCCGCAGCCCTGGGGATGTTGTTCGCAATATTTCTTGGCCTAGTCGCTGCATGCGGTGGCACAGGTGAGCAAGGTCCACCGGGACCTCGAGGTATTCAAGGTGAACAAGGTGATACTGGTGAAGCGGGTCCAACTGGTCTTCAAGGATTTCCTGGCCCAACAGGTCCTGCGGGTCCAGCTGGTAAACGAGGACCTGCAGGTCCAAAGGGTGATTCTGGGGTGCTGGCGATCGGGAGCGGCTTAGCTGAGAACGACGGCGCAGCGACCGTTGATTTCGCAGGTTCCGGTTCAGCGTCCACCGCAGCGCGCAGTGACCACGAGCACGACGAATATGCAACCACAGGAGGTCTCGCTTCAGGTGATACCGCAGTTGCCTGGAGCGCTCTGACCGGAGTGCCATCCGATTTAAGTTCTGGCGGTGTCGCAGCTTCAGTCGACTGGGACAACATCAACAATCGTCCGGCCGGACTTGATGACGGCGATGACGGCCTTGTGAGCGTCGAGTGGACCGATGTACTGAACCGTCCACCCGAGTTGAATAACACGCTCGGAGGACTGCAATGCGGCCCAACCGAGGTAGCGATTTACAACGGTTCGACCTGGGTTTGTGGCGACAACGGACCTGATACAGGGGAATACGTTGCTTCAAATCAGTCCTGCCCTGCCGGGCAAATCCTGACGGGTATTAGCAGCAGTGGCAGTTTGGTTTGTTCAACTGCAATCTCAGGGACTGGAACCCCCTACTTGAGAGGTAAGCACGTCGTCACAACTGCAGTGACAACTCCCGCCGACGCGGGTCTCTGGAATAGCGTGTCAGTTAGAGACGATGGCATCCCTGTCATTGCTTATGAAGCCAACGATTCGTTGTACGTAGCTCAATGCGATGATGTCGCTTGCACCGCCGTTACTCCATCTCTGATTGAGTCGACTGGTGTCGGTGATTTACATGCATCAATCACTATAGGTTCAGACGGGCTGCCAATAGTCAGCTATCACGATAGTACTAATACGAACTTGAAGGTTGCACACTGCGAAACCCTGGCTTGCTCAACCAGTTCGATTTCATCACTCGACACGATCGACAGCGTTGGATCTCACACCTCAATCGCTATTGGCACAGACGGCTTGCCGATCATCAGCTACTACGACGCAACCAACGGCGACTTGAAAGTTGCCCATTGCAACACCACCGCTTGTTCGTCTGCCGGTCTCACCGCTGTAGATACCACGGGGGACGTTGGTCAATACACGTCGATAGCGATTGGGTCGGATGGATTACCGATCGTCTCCTATTACGATGTGACGAATTCAGCACTTAAGGTTGCTCATTGCACAACGGTGAATTGCTCCTCAAGTACGGCTACGACTATCGATTCGACCGGTGATGTTGGAAAGTATTCATCTGCAGCGCTTGGTCGAGACGGGCGTCTTCTGGTCGCTTACTTCGACCTGACTAACTCTGATTTGAAAATGGCTCATTGTTCGAATTTGTCATGCTCAAGCTCGACAACCGCGTCGACGATAAACAATGGTGGTGTAGGTGAATGGATATCACTAACCATTGGTAGCGACGGACATGGGGTAGTTAGTTACTACGATCTGTTCAACGGTTCACTTGAGGTCGCACATTGCTCTTCGGAAGATTGTTCTAGTGCAACCTCCCTTGACGTGGACACCGTCGGAAACGTCGGAAGACACTCAGCGATCACGATTGGCGCAGACGGGCTCCCTTTGATTGCCTACCACGACTTTCTAAACAAGAGCCTGAAGGTGACGCACTGCTCCAATACACACTGTGTGCCGCACGCTCGATCGAGGTAATTGATTGCCTGTTGAAATACGAATGTTCGAGCCGCGTGATTTAGACGCGGTGCTTGAGCTGGCTGTGGCTGCATGGCAACCGATATTCGCATCATCGAAAGACATTGTTGGCGAAGAACTTTTTGACCTTGTGTATTCGAACCCAGACGAAAGAAAACGGGAACGGATAACTGAAGCTAGCGATCCGGATGATCCGCGAGAAATTTGGATCGCTGAGTTGGACGGGAAGCTTGCAGGATTTCTCATCCTTCACATGTACCCGGACCGAAAAGTCGCTGAGATAGGAAACAACGCTGTCATTCCTGAATTCCAGGGGCGTGGAATCGGGTCCGAAATGTACTCATTCGCGCTCCAACGTATGCGAGACTCAGGAATGAAGGCGGCGGTCGTAACTACAGGCGGTGATGACGCGCACGCACCCGCGAGGCGAGCGTACGAAAAAGCTGGTTTCTCCGGTGCGGTTCCTTCTGTTGAGTATCACATCAAGCTTTAGGCATACGAGAAAGGCAGCTCATGCCAGATGACTTCGGTCAGTTGATGATCGACATAGAAGACAACGAGAACTGCGGGTACTTCCCAATTCAGCTATTCGAGACTCAGAGTAAGCCAAAGACATCCTCATCAATAATCGTCCCGGAAGTACCAGGACGGGATGGCGAGTATGAAGTAGTCGGTTGGTGCGATGAAAATGGCGGTTCACCATGCGAAGCAACCGCGGTGATAGTTGGCGACTCGGGATCGGGTCAGGCATTGATGATTTACGGTGGGGAATTCGGGGTGCGCCTACGTCCGTCTGGAGCAACCTCTCAGTGGTCTTTGGAAGCGGCTGATCAATTCGGAGAACCGTACCTACTGCTCCCAACTGCAACTCAACTCAGGATTTCCTGACCTTTTTAGTCCAAATTTATTGGTGCAAATAAATTGCTTCGCGAACTGTTGACACTCGAAAAAAGCTCGTGATAGTTTTCACTTGCGCTAATTTAGAAGTAGTGCCTACGGGTGTTCGCGCCCGACGCATACTTCAGTTGAACAGACCTTCTAGGAGCTAAAAAGCAGTCTTATGGATCCGCAACCGCTGTCCAGAGCCGAATGGGCCGAAGTCGGCAACGCTCTCAAATTCCTATGGGTGGCACTCGGATTTGCCCTGATAGCTGGACCATCGCTCCTCACCGCTCACGCAATCATCCCTTCAGCTATTGACACGAAGACAGTCGCCTCTAAGTGGGCGCGGTTTCGAGCACCTCTGTACATCGTCGGTATTGTCTGCGTAGTCGGAATTGCTATTTCATTTGTAATGGCATTCTCTATTGCAAACGATGTACTGCTGAATGATTTCTATGACAGGTGGTGGCAGTAAGATCTGCCCACCTTTTTTACGTAAGTAGCAGGCTCGCGCCTGCTCGGACTGGAAAGAACGCTTGGCGTCGGAAAACGAAAACTCCAAATCATCAATGCCGAAACTGCTCATGCCCGTGTTGGCCATTGGCGGATTCGGTGTGATTGCCGTTCTTGGTGTAGTCGCCGCATTCGTGATTACAGGTTGGATCGGCCAACCAGTACCAGTTCTCGGCTTCGAGCAAACGTTCAAGCAACCAATTGACTTCCCGCACACCATCCATGCTTCGACCGAGCAACTGACTCACGTTGCTGCTGACGGTCAGACCATGGAAGGACTGGGACTCGACTGTACTTTCTGCCACAGGACAGTTACCACCCAGGCAAACGCTGGAGTTCCACCCGTGAACTTCTGTGCTGCATGTCACCAGGTGATCGGTGCTGATGGTAACGCCCAGTTGGCAATCTTGAGAGATGCCGCTGACATTATTGGCGATGACGGGACCGAGCCAATCAACTGGCGACGAGTTCACCGACTGCCAGACCACGTTCGGTTCGTTCACGAGCCACACATTCGTTATCTGACTGCAAACCAAGACGAGGTTCGCAACTCGACGAGCGGAGTTAAGGAAGGACCGTCCGGTGTGTGTTCCACATGCCACGGTGACGTAGCCGCTATGACTCAGGTTGAGCAGGTTGAACCATTGAAGATGGGCCAGTGTGTTGACTGTCACCGAGACAACGGTGCACCAACCGACTGCGCAGCCTGCCATCATTAAGCCCGACGAGACTGACACGGCGAACACAGGAACACCAGTAACCAGATGAAGCTAAATCGACGAGAATTTCTAGCGCTCACCGGAAAGACTGCTGCAGGAGCAGTGATCTTCGCTGCATGTGGCTTGCCCGAGCGCGAGCTAATCGTTCAAAGTCCAGTTGATCTCCCAGAAGACCTTGTCCGAGGTGAGGACGCCTGGTACGCCACTTCGATGGGTGACTTCACGACCGGTGATGGTGTTCTGGTCCGAGTCATTCAAGGCCGTGCGAAGAAAATCGAAGGTAACCCTGACCACCCTGTAAACCGCGGTAAGGCAACCGCTCGTTACGACTCTGCTCTCCAGCTTCTCTACCATCCAGACCGAATTCGAGAGCCAATGCTCCGGTACTCCAAGGGTGGAAATCTTGTGGGCGTTACCTGGCAACAGGCAGAAGAGCGTTTCGCTCAGGCAATGTCTGGCGCAACAGGATCTCTCACCGTTGTTACCAACCCACTTCGAGGTCACCTCGGTGCAGTTGCTGGCAACTTTGCATCTCACTTCTCCGGTAAGCACATGTCGTTCGACCCGGTTGAACAAGGTGTGCTACACAGCGCAGTAAAGTCGGTACTTGGTCAAGACCAGCTCCCGACCTTCGACATTTCTCATGCGCACACGGTCCTTTCATTCGGTGCCGACTGGTTGGGAACCTGGGGTTCGCCTGCTCAGTTCGGAGTCAAGTATGGCGAGTTCCGCGAGCAGGACGAGCGTGGCTACCTGATTCACGCCGAGCCTCGAATGTCGATGACTGCTGCTGCTTCCGACCTCTGGCTGGCTCCAAAGCCTGGTACAGAAGGTGATCTAGCACTCGGTATCGCCGACGTGATCATCAAGGAAGAACTCGTAAGTTCTTCGAACATATCTGCATTCAACAACGCTGTTCCGGGTGGCACATCTGGTCACAGCGTGGCAGACGTTGCTAACCGAACTGGTGTTGACGCTGACCGAATCGTAAAGGCAGCGCATCACTTTGCTGAGCACACTCCATCCGTCGCTTTCGGTGGTGGTTCGGCCGGTGCTCACACCAACGGTTCATTCAACCTCGGTGCGATTTACGCACTCAACATTCTCGTCGGCGCAGTCGATGCTAAGGGTGGTGTGGTTGCCAACCCTGGTTCAGCAATCGACGATGTTCCGGCTTCTGCTACCGGTGCTTCATTCCAGTCATGGGAAGAAGAGCTTGCAGAGTGGCGAGCGGGCAACGTTGAGACCGTAATTATTCGAGGTGCAGACCTTGTCCACGGAATGCCAAACTCCGTTGCCGTCAAAGAAGCACTCGAGCACGTTCCTAACGTAATTGCGTTCGGTGCAGTCCACGACGACACGATGGACTTTGCCGATCTTGTTCTCCCAGAGCAGACTTTCCTTGAGGCGTGGGGGTCAGACATCCCAGAGCCAGGACCTGGTTACCAGGTAGTTGGTCTTCAGCAGCCAGTTGTAGGACCGACAGTTTCACATGACGAGTCTGGTCTCATCAGCGATGCACGTGGTTTCGGCGACGTTCTCATGGCAATGGCTGACGGGGCTATCGGATCCAGCATGGAAGCGACCGTAAAGGCATCCTTGAGTGACCTTCACTCCGAAGGACGAGGTTCCGTGTCCGCTTCCAGCTCAACACTGTTCTCGAACGGTGCATTCCAGCGTGGTGGTTGGTGGGACACAGATGAAACCGCCGACAGCAATGTCGGACGTGTCTCGACTGGCAACAAGAACGCTGGTTACTCCGACACGGGTTCACTGGGTGAAGGCGATGACTTCCACCTGGTACCGTTCCTATCTAACTCTTTGATTGATGGTCGACTCGCAGCAGCACCTTGGGCTCAGCAAACCCCTGACCCAATCACATCTGCTTCCTGGTCGACATGGGCCGAAATCAACAGCCACGATGCTGAAG
>CAYYMP010000065.1:0-10830 GCA_964472915.1 uncultured Dehalococcoidales bacterium
TGATTTTGACCGCAGAAAAAGAGGGACTGCTCAAGAAGGGCGACACGATCCTTGAACCCACTTCAGGTAACACTGGATTGGGTCTTGCGATGATTGGGAGACTCCGTGGTTACAAGGTGAAAGTCGTAATCCCCGCGAGCGTTCCGCCTGAACGAATTCACCTGCTCGAAGCATTCGGTGCCGAGGTGATTCTTTCACCTGCCGACAAAGGTACGAACGAATCCATCGTTATGGCTCAGCACATTGCCGAGGAGAATCCTTCGTACTTCATGCCGTACCAGTACGGCAACGCAGCCAATCCTCGAGCTCATTACACGACCACAGGTCCAGAGATTGCTCGAGACCTGCCTGATGTAGACGCATTCATTGCCGGTCTTGGGACCGGTGGAACGCTGATGGGAGTTGGGCGCGCACTTCGCGAACACAATCCGAATGTTCAGATTGTTGCTACTGCACCGCACCCCGATGACAAGGTGCAAGGATTACGTTCGATCGAGCACGGGTTCATCCCACCGATTCTTGATCTAGACAAACTTGATGGACGGATTCTTGTCGAAGGTGAAGAAGCCTTCTACTGGACCCGCCGCCTTCTGACAGATGCTGGTGTTTTCGTTGGAGTATCGTCCGGTGCAACATTTGCGACCGCTCGAAAACTTGCTCAGAAAATGTCACGAGAAGGACGTGAAGGCAAGATTGTCGCCATGTTCGCTGATGGTGGATGGAAGTACCTCTCAACCGGTATCTATGGAGAGGATTTCAAGTTCGACCAGAAAGAAATCGAAGGTAAAACCTGGTGGTAAGTCATTAGATCCGAGTTACTATCACGACCCTCAACCAACGTTGAGGGTCTTTTTGTTTAACCCGTGTTTTAAGGATCAAATATTGACTGGAAACTCGAACGATCTCGTTTTCACCCCTGCTGTCGAACAAGCTCAGATGATTCGAGCAGGGCAGATTTCATCACGCGACCTTGTCCAGGCTCATCTCGATCAAATCGAACGAGTGGATCCATCAGTAAATGCGATGGTGACGATGGTTGCTGAGTTGGCTCTTGAGCAAGCTGCAATTGCAGACGAAAAACAAGCGAGTGGCGCAGAGTTGGGACCGTTGCACGGTTTGCCAATCGCAATCAAAGATCTTCAGAACACCGCTGGAATTCTGACCACGCACGGATCTCCAATCTATGCCAACAACGTGCCTGATTCCGATGCACTCATAGTTGAACGAGTCAAAAACGCAGGTGCCATCGTTGTAGGTAAATCCAACACCCCTGAGTTCGGTGCCGGATCACAAACTTTCAACTCTGTTTTCGGGACTACTAAAAACCCTTATGACGTGACCAAAACCTGTGGCGGTAGCTCCGGAGGCGCCGGCGTTGCGCTTGCCTGCGGAATGGTTCCAATTGCAACGGGTTCAGATCTTGGTGGTTCGCTCAGAAATCCTGCCGCGTGGTCGAACGTAGTTGGTATACGACCGGCTCCCGGCAGAGTCCCGGCCGTTGGTGGCGATCTCGGCTGGTCAACTCTTTCAACGGATGGTCCGATGGGACGTACCGTTGCTGACGCCGCAATGCAACTCGCTGTTGTGGCGGGACACGATTCACGTTCTCCATTGTCCATTGAAGAAGATGGCTCAGCATTTTCTCAAAATCTCAACCGTGACTTCAAAGGTGCACGGGTCGCCTGGAGCAAGAGCTTGGGTGGTCGACCGATCGACGTAGAGAACAGTCGAGTTACTGAAGAAACGAAAAGCGTTTTCGTCAACCTTGGGTGTGAAATTGATGAGACCGAACCTGATCTTTCCACAACAGACGAAATATTTCAGACCCTCCGTGCTTACAGCTTTGCAATCAAGCACGAGCAACACCTGCGTAACAACCGAAACCAACTGAAAGAAACAGTTGTTTGGAACGCTGAGCAAGGCATGAAGCTTTCAGCGATTGATGTCGCGCACGCAGAGCAGTTACGCACCCGGTTGTGGGAGCAGCTAAACGAATTCTTCTCGACGTACGAGTATTTGATGTTGCCTGTAACTTCAGTTCCGCCTTTCTCAAACAAGCAGGAGTACCCAACGTCCGTTAACGGAATTGAATTCGAGACATATCTCGATTGGATGTGGCCGTGCTACACCATTTCAGTCACCGGACTACCTGCAATCTCGGTTCCAGCCGGATTTACCAATGATGGACTGCCGGTCGGGCTACAAATTGTTGGTCGACCACAGAGTGAACTCAGCCTTCTACAAATTGCGTCTGCATTTGAGGCTGAAACCAACCACTGGAAGAGACGACCGGTGGTCGTCGAGTAGGAGAGTTCGGAGATGGATCTCAAACTGACGGGCAAGCGGGCGATTGTCACCGGTGGAAGCAGAGGAATCGGAAAAGCCATTGCTCGAGAGCTAGCGTCTGAAGGCGTCAATGTTGTTGTAGCCGCTCGAGGAATCGAGGCACTGGAAGCGACGGCAGCTGAACTTGCCAATCAGACAGGGTCAAGCGTTCATGCTGTTGCTGTTGATACAGGCTCCGACGAGAGTGTTCGCGAATTAATATCGGAGTCGAAACACCTTCTTGGTGGGATCGACATCCTTGTTAACTGTGCGGCTCGTCCCGGAGGACAAAGCACAGTACCGACTTTGGCAGGAGTCACCACCGAAGAGTTCAACGATCACATGAACGTGAAAGTGATGGGCTACCTTCGCTGTGCAAGGGAAGTTGCACCAGTGATGACCCAACAAGGCTGGGGCAGGATCATCAACATTTCCGGATTGGCCTCCCGATCATCTGGAACCGTTGTTGGTTCAATGCGAAATGTTGCAGTGTCAGCAATGACTAAGAACCTCGCAGACGAACTTGGACCACAAGGGATCAATGTCACCGTTATTCATCCGGGTTTGACCCGTACAGAGGCAACCCCAGGGGTCATTGCTGCACGAGCCGAATCAACTGGTGTTTCAGAATCTGAAATCGAAGCACAAATGGCGGCGGGCAATTCTGCCCGAACGATTATCGATTCATCCGATATTGCGTACGTCGTTGCAATGCTCGCATCACCTAGATCTATTGCGATCAATGGTGATGGCATTGCTGCCGGTGGTGGTGTGGGAAGCGCTATCTACTACTGACAAGTGCCTATTCAGGAAGATAACGATGCGCTCATTTCGTATCATCTCTCTATCAGAGATTGAATATGTCGTGCATCGCACAGTTGTCGACGCGCCATTTGAACTGGAAAGACAGGTACTCATATGACAAAGCTCGCCGCTAATCTATCGATGATGTTCACGGAGGTTGACTTCCTGGACAGATTCGAAGCCGCCGCTAAAGCCGGTTTCAAAGGTGTTGAGTACTTGTTCCCATACGACTTCCCGGCTGATCAGATAAAAGAGAAGCTCGATGCACATGGACTGACACAGGTTCTCTTCGATTTTCCTGCCGGGGATTTTGCAGGTGGTGAACGAGGTATCGCCGCACTTCCTGGTCGCGAAGGTGAGTTTCAAGACGGTGTTGGCACGGCTCTCGAGTACGCTAAAACGCTCGGATGTGAACGGTTGACCGTCCTCGCAGGTAAAGCTGACTCTTCAGTCACCGGTGCTCAGATCCAGGAAACGCTCGTAAGCAACTTGAAGTTTGCTGCTGATGCCGTGAAAGGCACGAACATCACGGTCTTGCTTGAGGCGATCAACACCATCGACATCCCCGGTTACTGCGTCTTCCGCACATCGCAGAGTCGTTCGCTCGTCGAAGCCGCAGGCTCAGATCAAGTCAAAGTTCAGTACGACATCTACCACATGCAGATCATGGAAGGCGACGTTCTGAGAACAATCGACGCCAACATGGATGCGATCGGACATTTCCAGCTTGCAGACAATCCTGGCCGACACGAACCAGGCACAGGTGAGTTGAACTACGACGTGATCTTGCCGCACATAGATTCGACCGGCTACGACGGTTGGGTCGGGTGTGAGTACGCTCCTGCCGGTGACACAAATGCCGGTCTCGGTTGGACAGCAAAGTACCTCTAGTTCACAACGAAGAAGCCACCTCATCCATAGCGGATGGGGTGCAGTCAATTACACCGAATTCCCGGAGCACCAATGCCTAGGCTCGAAGCTAACCTCCAATGGATGTTCAATGAACACGACCTCATCGATCGATATGACGCCGCTGCCGAAGCGGGATTCAAAGGTGTAGAACTTCAGGCACCGTATTCTTTGGAGATTGACCAGATAGTCGAGCGTCTTGAGAAGAACGATCTCAAGCATGTGATTATCAATTCACCTGTTGCTGACCCCGATTCAGGAAAGAGCAACATTGCGATCAATCCCGATCGGATCGATCTCTACGCCGAGCGAACCGCACTGGCAGTGGAGTACGCATCTGGACTGGGCTGCATCGGGGTCAATATCGGTTGTGGACCAATCGATGACCTTGATCTGGAAGCAGCACACGAAACTCTGATTCATAACGTTCGCCACGCTGCTGAGGAACTCGGCAAGGTAGGCGTCGTCGCCCTTCTTGAACCGATCAACACGCGAGATCAACCCGGGTTCTTCGTCAACACATCTGCTGGTGGAATCGACGTCATCAAGGAGGCGAATCATCCGAACCTGGCGCTGCTGTACGACTTCTACCACATGCAAATTATGGAAGGTGAATTAACCCTCACCGTCGAGAAGTTGCTGCCTTATATCAAGCACATCCAGATTGCCGACAATCCAGGGCGCCACGAACCCGGAACTGGGGAGATCAACTACGATCATATTCTCGGGTGGCTCGACCAAATTGGATACGATGGTTGGGTTGGGTGCGAGTACGGGCCGAGCAACGGCACCGTCGAAACTCTTGGTTGGGCGAAGAACTGGATGTAGATCGCGGGCTTTATGACGATTATCGAACACTCTCACGATCTACCCCTAGATTCTGACGACTCTGCTCTCAGGGCGGATATTCGCCGGATGACCGAGATGCTAGGAGAGACGCTTCGAGGTCTATGGGGCGAGGAGCTCTATGATCTGGTTGAGTACGTTCGAGCATCCACCCGAGAACTTCACTCAGGTAATAACGAGAAACTTCGGAAAGAGCTGTTCGAGCGACTTGACCAATCTTCGCTTTGGTACGTGATTCGAGTTGTCCGAGCCTTCACCAGTTACTTTCACATTGCGAACGTTGCTGAACAGCATCACCGGATCGAGTTCCGAGGTGAGGCGGGATCAAGACGTGAATGGCTTGAAGAGTCATTTGACCGGATCAAGCAAGCAGATGTTTCCAAAGAGTCGATCGAAGAACTGATTGATCGGCTTGAAGTTAGACCTGTCTACACAGCACACCCAACGGAAGCCGCACGACGTTCAATCCTTGAGAAACTCGCTCGAATTGGAGAGAACCTGGCTCGGCGCCAAAACCCACGACTCCTCGAGTCTGAGCTGAAGCGTTTGGATCGTCGACTCGAAGAAGTCATCGAAGAAATTCTTCAAACTGACGAACTTCGGCATGACCGACCAAAACCGGTTGATGAAGCCCGCAACATCGTTTACTACATGGAAGACATCTTCCGGTACGCGATCTCAGATGTCGAAGAAGCGTTGGATGACCAACTTGCCAGGTTTGACATCTCGCGGTCACCTAAGAAGTCGTCCTTGAAGTTTGGAACCTGGGTCGGGGGAGACCGAGATGGAAACCCAAACGTTACTCACGAGCTTACGAGCCAGATTCTAGATCTTCAGCATCGCAGGGCCCTGAAGATTTTCGCACCGGCCATATCGTCACTTGCACGGACCTTGAGCCAGTCAACTCGGATTGTAGAAATTTCTCAGGAACTGACCGAGTCGCTCGAACGAGACCGAGCAGCTTTACCTGATGTTTGGGAAGAGTTCCGGCAGATTGATGAAGAGGAGCCATACAGGCTTAAATGCGCTTATATCTATCAACGCCTGATAAACGGAGATGCCGACTCAGTTGCTCAACGTGACGAGTTGGAAACCTATTCGGACGTCCAATTGTTGCTTGCCGATTTGCAATTGATGCTCGATTCCCTGGTTCAAAACCAGGGTGGAGCATCCGCTGAAGGTGAACTGCGCCGTCTGATGCAGCGTATTTCCGCCTTTGGTTTGACACTCGCAACTATGGACGTGCGACAACATGCCGAGGTTACCGGTGGTGCGGTGAACGAGTTGATCGACAGGGTGTCCGAAGAGATAGATTCTTTCGAATCTCTGTCGGTCGATGAACGCGCCGAACGACTCATCGAAGAATTACGTAGCAGGCGTGTGCTGTCTTCACCCGGTGCTCAGTACTCTCCTGAAACCACGGAAATTCTTGACCTTGTTCACACGATCAAAGACGTCCAGGACCGATACGGCACAAACGTAATCGAGAGCTGGATCGTAGCGATGACTCGGGATATCGACGATCTGCTGACCATCCTCGTTCTGTGTAAAGAAGGAGGTTTGATCAACCTTGAAAACGGCGTTTCGAGAATTTCAGTCGTACCGCTGTTTGAGGAGATCGAAGATCTACAGCGTTCTCATGAAGTGATGGATCGGTTTTTGTCGATTCCTGAAGTTCATTCGCTAGTTGTTCGCGCTGGCGGTGTTGTTGAAGTGATGCTCGGATACTCCGATTCGAACAAAGACGGCGGCATCATGACCTCCCAATGGGAGTTGTACAAGGCTCAGCGTGAGCTACGTGCCGTAGGTGAAAAGCATGGTGTGTCCATCCGCTTGTTCCACGGTCGCGGCGGTACTGTCGGACGTGGTGGAGGTCCAACCAACGACGCGATCATGGCTCAACCATTCGCAACTGTTGATGGTCGAATAAAGATCACCGAGCAGGGCGAAGTCATTTCCGACAAATACGGACTGCCTGAGTTAGCGCGAAATCATCTCGAACTTAGCGTTGCGGCAGTGATCGAGGCATCTCTGCTCCACGCAGAGCCGCTGCACTCATCTGAAAAGCTCGATAGCTGGTTTGAGACGATGGACTGGCTGTCCGGTCGAGCGTTCAAGAAGTATCGATCATTGGTTGAGGCCGATGGATTCGTCGACTATTTCATGGACTCAACGCCGGTCGAGGAGTTGGCAGGCATGAACATTGGTTCGCGCCCCTCTAGGAGAGCCTCAGCGGATGGATCGAGAAGTATCGATGATCTTCGAGCGATCCCCTGGGTCTTCGGATGGATGCAGAGCCGCCAGATCGTTCCCGGATACTTCGGGGTTGGTTCTGCATTGTCAGAAGCGAGAGAGGCCGGATTTGGTGACCAACTCACTGATATGTACGAAAACTGGGCATTCTTCCGGACGTTTATTTCAAACGTAGAAATGACACTCGTGAAGTCGAACATGGACATTGCGGGGCGATATGTTGAAGCTCTCGTTGATCCGGAGCTACACCACTTGTACGACGGGATATGTGACGAACGTGAACGATCAGTCGCCGAAATTCTCAATGTGACAGGTCAATCTGAACTTCTCGAGCACCAGCCAGTTCTCAAACGAACCCTGGCTGTCCGTGAGTACTACGTCGCACCGCTCAACTATTTGCAAGTGTCACTGCTGGCGCGAAAACGAGCTGGCCAAGATGACGACCCGCAAACCGAGCGTGCACTATTGCTTTCAATTAACGGTGTTGCAGCCGGGCTGAAAAACACCGGGTAGAACGCGTAGATGTCGACAAATACGAAAAATCCTGCAGTTTCATTCGTTGCCGAAACGATTGCCACCGGTCTTGGATCGGGTAAGTGGCCGTTTGTTGCACCTGCCACGGTAGGTACTGCGGCGGCGCTGGTTTTCTACTGGATTCTTGTGGATCTCGGGCTTGGCGACCAGGGCGATTCAATCTGGTTTTTCGCGTTGATCCTGATCGCGACTCTGCTGGGTGTTTGGGCGACTGACTATATCGATACTGAGGATGATCACGACCCCAAACGCGGAGTAGTCGATGAATGGGTTGGCGTTTGGGTAACGATGTTGTTCATTCCCGTGACCATCCCGTGGGTGATTGCGGCGTTCTTCGTCTTCCGGGCTTTCGACATTTTGAAACCGCTGGGGGTTCGCAAGTTGGAAGCCTTGCCGGGTGGTGTCGGCATCATGCTCGACGACATTGGCGCAGGTATCCTTGGCGCAATACTGCTCAACTTAGTTCGATTAGCGTTCTTTAACTGAGCTTGCGTCTGACCTGACCGAGGAACGCACTAACCAACTGAACGAAGCGTTCAGGGTGTTCGTTGTGCATCCCGTGACCGCTGTCGTCCCACCTGACGTACCGACCACCGGGAATCAGATCGGTTGCTCGTGTCGCCTCTGAATCAAGAAGGGCAGAACCACGATCTGGGTTTGCCTGCATCAGCAAGGTTGGAGCTGAAATTGTTGGTAGCAGCTCATCAGGATTCCAGTTGCTCTGAAGAGAGCGATTGAGAGCAGCTTTCCAAATCCCTGGATCAGCCTTGGTAACCGATACCGCTCTCATTTCGATTGCTTCGTCAGAAGATTTGGAATCGAGCTTTCGGAGTTCGATAGCGGTTTCTCTAACACCCAAATTCTTATTTCGAATTTCCAATATTGATTCGAAAACCGGTGCGAAATCCGACTCCGCAAACCATTCGTGAATGTACAGCGGAGGGTCTTCAAGGATGAGTCCCAGGACTGAATCAGGAACGCGCGATGCGACGCCGACGGCAGTCACTCCGCCAAGAGAATGTCCCATCAGGAAAGCAGGAATGCCAACTACTTCCCGTAGAAACTCGATTACGTCATCCGGGTAGTGATCGAACTGGTATTTATCAGTGACTCTTCCTGAGTCACCGTGACCCCGCAAGTCCACTGCGTACACATGCCACGTGTCAACCATCTCGGTCATGACCTGTTGCCAGTTGACCCATCTACCACCAAGACCATGAATGAACAACAGGGGAGGCCCGTTGTCAGGACCTTCGGCGTAGTTGACGGTTACTTCAGTTCCGTCGAACTGCTTTTCGGTGAAATTAGACACTTCAGGACGATATCAGTTTTGGGTGACGAGTTTGTTGACCGCACGAATTAAATCGTGATTCCTGGCGATGTGAGGTGAATGTCCCACTTTCGGCCAACTGAGCAGGTTGCAGTTTGGGATTAGGTCCCTAACTCGTTCGGCTTCTTCATCGGACATGATGCCGCCTTTGTCAGCAGCACCTTGTATCAGGATCGTCGGGCACTGAATTGACGTGAACATTTCGTCGAACGTTTCGTGTTCTTCACGAGGGTTTGTGCGTCCTGATTCAAGGATTGGGTCAAGCTCGAACCACATTCTCGCAACACGCCTCAGGCTGTCCTCAGAAGCACCTTCGTACTCTTGAGACACAAACGGCAAAAGGTCTTCTGGTGTCGATGCGTTTCTAATCTGGTTGGCGCGTGCTTCTCTTTGCTCGTTTGAGCGCATTCGCTCTCGCTTCCGCACCTCGGAATTTGCACCGGAATACGGATCTACCAGCACGGTGTGTGAAACCAGTTCAGGATTCCGTGAGGCGACAGCTGCCGTTACCCAGCCGCCGAGTGAATGCCCGACTAACACAACTGGCTTTTTGGTCAACATCGGGATGCAGTCAGAAATGTCTTCGGCCCATGTTTGACGCTCTGCGTACTTACCAAATCGGCCGGAACGACCCATGCCGCGAAGGTCGACCGCGAACAGGTGAAACTGGATTGAGAACTTGTCGGTTACCCGCCCCCATGTGTGGCGATTCGAACCGTACCCGTGAATTAGCACCATCACTGGAGCGTCATCATTGGGTGGTGCCCACTCGGCAACATTCAGAGCGATGTTGCCGGTATGGACATACCGTTCGGATACGGTCATAGTCGGCCTGCTATCCGAGGATTTCCTTCATCTTTGCACCAATGAGGGCTGGTGAATCCACAACGTGAACTCCAGCTTCGCTTAGTGCTTTGTTCTTCTCGGAAGCGAGAGCTGCCTTACCTGTGATGATCGCTCCAGCGTGTCCCATTCGTTTGCCGGGAGGAGCAGACTGGCCAGCAATGGTGGCAACCACCGGCTTTGTGACGTGCTCTTTGATGTAATCGGCAGCGAGCTGTTCCCGAATTCCACCAATTTCACCGATCAGCACGATGGCTTCAGTTTCGTCATCAGCCTGGAACAGTTCGAGCACATCAGTGAAGGTGGTTCCGTGAATCGGGTCCCCGCCAATACCAACGCATGTTGACTGTCCCATACCGTGCTGCACGAGCTGAGCGATTGCTTCGTATGTGAGTGTTCCAGATCGAGAGACAACACCAATGTTTCCTGGCTGAACGATGTTGCCTGGGATGATTCCAACCTTGGCTTTGGAAGCCGGGCTCAATACTCCGGGGCAGTTCGCACCGATGAGCCGAGTTGGCTTGTCCTTTATGTATGCCATGACCTTCGCCATGTCGAGAACCGGGACACCTTCAGTGATACAGACAACAAGCTCGATACCTGCATCGACCTGCTCGATGATCGCGTCCATAGCGAATGGAGCAGGAACAAAGATCACACCGGTATTTGCCCCAGTTTCCTCAACTGCTTTAGCAACCGTCGAGAAATACGGCACTTCGTCTTCAAACTTCTGGCCGTCACGGTTTGGGTGAACAGCGGCAACCATGTTCGTGCCGTACCCACGGGCTCGTGTTGCCTGGAAGCTTCCGTCGCGTCCTAGTCCCTGAACGAGGAGGCGGGTATCTGGTCCAACGAGAACTGCCATTAGTTGGAACCTCCCAGTCCCTGCAACTTCGATTTCAACACTTCGGCAGCACCTGCCAGATCGGGAGCACCTGTGATGTCGAGTCCTGATTCGCTGAGAATGCGAATTCCTTCCTCGGCGT
>CAYYMP010000066.1:0-10236 GCA_964472915.1 uncultured Dehalococcoidales bacterium
CTTATCTCGGTGGCGCAACACTCGATGTATCGACTTCGTTGGGTGCCTACGAGCGTGTACGAATTCGTCGGAAGCTCACGGCATTGAGTCGTGGGGTCTACAAGCTCGGCAAAACCGACATTCGGAGCGGTGATCTGTTTGGGCTGTACCCGTCGGACGCCAGCCTGGAGCGTACCCAATGGTCGATATATGTCTACCCCCAAATCAAGGACCTAAGAGAATTCCGACTTCCGTCATTGCGTCCAATTGGCGATTCGTTATCAAGGGACAGGATGTGGCAGGACCCTTCAAGGCCATCCGGAGTTAGAGAGTATCGTCCAGGTGACCCTATAAAGCACATTGATTGGAAATCGACGGCGCGCCGGGGAGATTTGTTCGTTCGTGAGTTCGATTCGAGCATTTCAGAGCATGCGGTTATTTTTGCCGAGGCAATCACAACATCCGTTCCGTGGGAGGGTTATCGGTCGGATGTCCTTGAGGCGACCATGACGGCATCGGCTTCTATTGCTTCCGCTGCGATGAATCAGGGTTTCAAGGTTGGATTCGTTACCAACGGGATCACTATCAGTACTGCATCCCATGCAGTAATCCCTCCTAACTCCGGCCCCGGTCAAATGACCAATCTCCTGGAATCCATGGCGATGGTTCAACCAATCGGGGTGAAGACACTCGACGAACAGGCAAGAAGCAGGCGTGGGATGATCCCGCCTGGAGCCGCGTTGATTCATATCGGAGGCATTCATCATCCTCGCACGATGAACTATCTCACTGGTCACGCGAGGGCAGGGCACCCGGTAATAGTTGTTCATGTAGGACGAGAGGAACCACCTGAGTACCCTCAGTTCGAGGTCAGAGACGGTCGTGGAATGTTCCTCGAAACAGAAACCGAAGTGACCGACTTTCGGCGACCCGTACAACGTGATTCGAGTGGCAACTGGCGGGAAATGCCGCTCAAGGGAGTTTCACGTTGAGTCCACGGATCTGGCTCGCATATGGATCGTTGATCGTTGTCGAGAGCGTGATCTGGTTCTCGGTCTTGACCATCATTGGTGGGATCGGTGGGCTTGGAGGATCGCCGATTTTCTGGCCGGTACTGGCTATAGTTTTTGCGTTAGGTACGTATTCCGGATGGGTGTTTGGTGGATCGCGCGCCGACGCTGTGACGGTTGCCGCGTTCCAAGCAGTATTAGCGATAGTTGTTGTTTATATGACTGTGTCGCTTTCGGCGATAAACGCTGACTTCCGGATGTACATGGTGTGGCCGGTCGACATGTTCGGCGGAACTTTCGATGCCGCCCAAGTGGTCGAAATTGTTATCGCCCTGGCAACGGTGGTCCTCGTCTGGTTCAGGACTCAGACGATCATTTCTGACGGGGATGTTCGATGGCGACTTCGCAAGTCGTTCAAGATCGGGATTCTGTTCCTCGCAGCGGCACTAGTCACAGATTTGAATGTCGCAGCCCACACAGGCATTACTTCAGTGCTGGTTCCATTTTTCATTGCGTCCCTCGTCGGGCTGGCGTCGGCTCGACTTAATGAGACGGAAGACAGCGGAAACGCAAGCTGGCCGATCCTAATCGCGGGCAGTGTGCTGCTAATCATGGTCATTGGTGTGATCGCAGGCCTGTTGACTGGTCGATACGGAAATGTCGGTGTCCGGGGAATCTTGAACGTCTGGGGCGCACTCGTTGACGCTGTGCTGTGGGTGTTGCGTTACCCGATCGAGTGGGTGATGACTGCGTTGTGGGCGTTCTTGACGTGGTTGAAGGAAAGATCAGAACCGGTGGAGGAGACCGGAGAAAGCGTCGCTCCTGCTGCTGGAAACCAGTTCTTGGACGAAGAAGCGCAGGAGCAGGTGGAGATATTCTCAGACTTCGCTGTGGACGCACTCCGCTGGCCCCTCTCGATCCTTCTGCTCGTCGTTTTATTCATCGTGTTGGTCTACGCCTATAAGCGATTCTCGAGTCGAATCGGTGATATCGAGAACACAGATCGCGAATCGATCAATGTGGAAGATAACTCCGGCAACCTGATGAATCTGTTGGGTGGGCTACTGCCAGGCTGGATGCGAGGCAACGATCGCGCGCAATGGCGACACCCAACTGGTGAACAGGGAATCACCGAGGCATTCCTGTTGTATTTCGACACCCTCACTCATGCCATAAAGCGTGGAATGAGGTTCAATCCAAATGCGACGCCAAATGAGCGTACAGAGGCGTTAGCGGTATTCCTGCCGGGTGCTCCTGTGGGTGTGGTGACGTCAATTTTCAATGACGCTTGCTATGGATCAATGGCGACTGACATCGAAGAAATCAACCGTCTTAGAGAGCAGGTGGAACGTGCAGCATCCACACCTAAACCCGATGAGTCAGGCGAAACCGCGAATTAGTGCTGACGTGGTTCCGGTAGGTTAATAACGCGGACAACGTTCGTTGTTCCAGGGATACCTATTGGGAGTCCAGCGACGGTAACTATCGCATCATTCTCTTTTGCAATCCCGGTTTGCAAAGCAACGTCGGAAGCAGTGAAGAACAAGTTCTGGATTTCAGGAAGATTCTCTACCGCAATTACAGTCACACCCCAGCGTAGAGCTAGTCGAGCACCGGTGTCGAAGCGGGGTGTCAGGGCATAGACGCGCTTTTCAGGTCTGTAGGCTGCCAGTCGCCCGGCTGTGCTTCCTGACTCGGTGAAGGCGACGATTGCCTTTGCTTTCAAGCTGGATGCAAGGGACGTCGCACTATCGGCAATTGCTTCGTCGGTTGCAACACCTTGTTTGCGCGCAGATTCACGCCGGCGCGCTGCAAGCATCGGGTGGTCCATATAACCCTCTGCCCGTTTGGCAATTTTCGCCATGGCGCTAACGGCATTGAATGGAAATTTACCTACAGATGTTTCGCCTGAAAGCATGACAGCGTCTGATCCGTCACGGACCGCGTTGTAAACGTCAGTTGCTTCCGCACGGGTCGGCGCCGGTGCTTCGATCATTGATTCCAGCATTTGCGTGGCTGTGATAACCGGCTTGCCGGCTTCGTTTGCCATGCGAATAATTCGCTTTTGTACTGAAGGGACGCGCTCAAACGGTAGCTCGACTCCAAGGTCGCCGCGAGCAACCATCACTGCTTCAGTCTCTTCCAATATTGACGCGAGGTTGTCTACGGCTTGCTGGATCTCGATCTTCGAAACAAGCTGCGGGCTTTTTGCTGCCCCACCGAGATGCTCTCGTACTCGCTTGAGGTCTTCGGCATCCCTTACGTATGAGACACCAACAAAATCGACATCTGATCCGTTGATCCAATCGAGGGCTTCGACGGTTTCCGGGGTGAAATAGTCGACGGTAGTGGTGTTCCCTGGGGCAGTGACAGCCTTGTTCGGCTTCATGACACCGCCCATGGTGACTTTGCAGGTGATGTCGGTTCCGTTGATTGACTCGACGCGCAGTTGAACCGAGCCTTCATCAATCAGAACAGGTGATCCGACTTTGATATCGCTGTGCAGCCCGACAGGCCACACATTGGCGCGTTCCTTATTGCCTTTGCAAGCATCGATCTGGAGTACGAACGACTGTCCTGTTATCAGCTCGATTTCCGGCTCTTCCATTTCACCGACGCGATATTTCGGTCCGGGGATGTCGGCGAGGATTCCGGTTGAAACACCAAGATCGAGAGACGCTTGCCGAACTAACTTGACGTATTCGTCGTGATCTTTGGTGGAGCCATGGCTGAGGTTTAGTCGGGCAACCGACATGCCTGCCCTGATAAGCCGCTTGATCTTCGGGAGTGTGCCCGTTGCAGGTCCGATAGTGCAGACGATTCGAGTACGCGCACGGGACTTAATAAAGCTGGGCAGGAAATAGGAACTTTCGGTGTCGGTCAAGAAGCACTCCAATTTGATCGCGGTCACGCCTTCTCACGGCCAAGTCCAAGACTACAATTGAGAATACAACTGTGTGTGATGTGAGCGTTACGGAGTTCACCAATTTTCAGTACGAAAGTGCCGATAAATTTGACACCGTCAACCATAGGTCTAGTATTCAGAGAAGACCCGGCAAGGTTTTAGCCCCCGTAAACGTTTTTTTAGGATCGCGTAGTGACAATCGCAAAATCTCTTCTTTCCCTTCAGGAAACCGACCAAGCTCTGGCTCTACGTCGGCGAAGCTACAGGGAAGTTGAGGAGGAATTGAAGTCCGAAGGTGGACTTCCGGAACTCAGAGAGAATTGCGAAAAGACTCGCGTTCGAGAACTAGAAGCCAAAGTTGAGTCAGCTCGACTCGAATCAGAACTAGCGAAGCTCAAAGAAGACGTCGCTGAGCTTGAAACCAAGCTTTACGGCGGTTCGATCACAAACGTCCGAGAGCTGACCGCTATCGAAACCGAGCACGCTTCTGCCCGCCGAAACCTGGCACAGGTTGAGGAATCCATATCACCGGCTGAAGTTGCTGCAGAACACGCCCGACAGCAGTTCGAACAACTCACTCAGGAACTCGAACAGAAAGAAGCCGAGTGGAAGGCCCGCAAGGTTGATCTCCAGAGAGAACTCTCCAAGGTAGGTCGTGAGTACAACGACATGCTGGCCGCTCGAAACGTCGATGCCAAGGAAATTCCTGAAGACGAGCTTTCTCGCTACACCCGACTCTTCCGGTCGAACCGTGGCATTGCCATTGTTCTGGTCGAGCGAGGTGTGTGTCAGGGATGTTCAGTCCGACTGCCGGTTGGCGAACTGACTAAACTCCGTGCCGCAGATGGCCCGATTCCATGCAGCTGCGGACGAGCACTCCTTACCGAGCAATAGTTGAGAGCGGTCGGATTCCATAGCGAACCCGCCATCTCCGGCAGCGCGCCCGACTCTTCTAGCCATTCATTTGGGAACCCAGACCGGCTTCCAGCGCGTGCGGAAATAGAACTCTACTGCCGTCGAAATGATCACCAGCTAATTAACTGGTACGAACCCAGTGAAGATGAATCGGTAAACGATTTTGACGCTCGTCACGATCGGTTCCAGCAGATGATCGCGTCGTTCACCGGAGCAAATGCTCGACTGGCGCTGGTGATCGTTCCTGACGCATCCCACCTGGCGGAAGATCTCGAAACTTTGGTGGATCGTCTGCTCGTTCTGGACAAACTGGGAACAGAAGTTCGATGTACTGACTCAAACCGCCCGGACGCTCTGCAGAGCGGCGAAGAACTCCTTGGAGTAGGAGGTAAGTCGGCTCAACGACAAGCACGTATCCGCGAAGCAATTATTTCGAAAGCATCAAGAGGCGAAGTTCTCGGTCGGACCCCATTTGGCTACGAGGCTGGAACCGATGGACTACTGACACCTGTGCCTGAAGAAGCGGCGACTGTCAGAGAGATTTTTGAAACTTACGCTGGACCGTGGCATGCAGAAGATTCTGAGCCGTTGGGCGGTCCCGGGATGCGCGCGATTGCTCGGTCTCTGAACGACCGCGGATCAAGAACCCGTAGCGGACGTCCGTGGTCAGCTTTGGCGATATCTGGAATTCTCAAAAACCGCACCTATCTCGGAACTTACAACAGGTATGGTGTGCGAATAGCTGGAAGCCACGAACCGCTCGTTGACCGCGAAATATTCAACCGAGCCGAGGCAGTAACTCGAAAACGGAAACCCCTGCGAAAGCGACCCACGGAACCACCATATTTGGTGGGAGGACTAGCCCGTTGTGAGGTTTGTGGCAGAGGACTGGCCGGACTTACCCGGAGACGTACATGGAAACGTGGGGATGGTACTGCTCAGTCGAAGTCGTACCGGTACTACCAGTGCCCGTCTCGAAACGCACGAGCAGAGCGGTCTGAAGAGCAGCTCCAACACGGGTTCTGGCATGCTGAAGAGCTCGAAGATGCGGTTCGCACTGAGATAGCGCGGTGGGGCAAGCGAGTCAAAAATAAACTGAAACCCGAGACCGGCGAAAGCCGGGCAGAAGAAATCGCTGAAGCCGAACGTGAGTTCACTCGTGCGGTGCGGATGGTCGCCTCTGCCTATGGCAGGCTTGCAGATCTCGAACAGCCGTTACGACATCTGATTTCGACCCGCGGCAAAGAAGATGATGAAGCTCCAGATCCCGAGTTCATTGAAGATCTGGTCAATCGGGCTTTATCTGACGACATTATTCAGTCCAAGGCAGCGATAGGCGCGCTTGTTAAGCGAGTCGAATTGACCGGCGATACAGTCGAAGTACTTCCGTTCACCCGGTAAATCACAAGAATGTAAATCTGTTCTCCGAGCAACTGCATCCAAAGTAGCATTACATAAAGTAATTGACTAACAAAAAGTAAGTGATAGATTTAGATCGTCGCTTTTTGAAATTCAAGGAAACCTTAGATGCCTGCTGTAACCGTCGAAAACATTTTGTCGTTGCCTCGTGTTTCGCGCCCAACACCCGATGCAAAGGTTCGTCCTGTGATTAACATTACGACGGCCTCCAGTGGCTTTGAGGGCGAAGGTTTTCCTGTTCGACGGGCGTTTGCCCGAATCCCTTACAAGTACACCGATCCGTTCATCATGATGGATCAAATGGGTGAGGTGGAATGGCGCGCCGGCGAAGCAAAGGGGACTCCGTGGCACCCGCACAGAGGATTCGAGACCGTTACGTACATGATTGACGGCGTGATGAAGCACCGGGACTCAGAAGGCGGTGGCGGGCTCATTAGCGACGGTGACACCCAGTGGATGACGGCTGGGGCGGGGATCCTTCACATCGAGGCTCCCACTGAGGAACTTGTTCTAACAGGAGGCGTGGTTCACGGCACTCAACTGTGGGTGAATCTTCCACGCGACAAGAAGTGGGCAAAGCCGAGATACCAGGATATCTCCCGCTCGAACCTTTCATTGATCAGTTCGCACGACGGCGGAGCGTTGCTTCGCGTAATCGCGGGAAATCTCGATGGTCACGAGGGTCCAGGAATTACATACTCGCCAATCACCTATGTCCATGCCACCGTAAGTCCTGGTGCGCAGGTGGAACTTCCATGGAACCCCGACTACAACGCAATTGGCTATGTGCTCGCTGGGAACGGCACGGTAGGTCCTCAGAAAAATGCCGTGACGCTGGGACAGGCCGTCCTTTTCGGCGCTGGTGACTCAATCGTCCTTTCGGCTGATGAACAGCAAGACTCGCACACACCTGATCTGGAGATACTGTTACTCGGTGGTCAACCAATACGAGAGCAGATTGCGTGGTACGGACCGTTCGTCATGAACTCTCAGGAAGAACTGCAGCAAGCGTTCGACGACTACCACTCAGGTAAACTCGGTGTGATTCCACCAGACGTTATGCCGCATACCCACCAAGGTGAAGATGCCCAGGCGTAGCTCGAATTTTCCGGCACTCCGGTCGGGATTGTGGATTTTTTGAATCGCCTCACGAAATAACTACGGGTTCGCCGTGTCGAAAGCATCTCATTTTCGTGATCATGTAACAGTCATATCGGTAGTGGGACACGTCTGGCCCTTAGCCCGGTACGAACAGTTGGATTACTAACTTCACATCTGTTTCCTGGGCTGGTTGGGAGGAGCAGTTGGAATGCGTGAAAACCTGATCTTCGATTTTCGAGAGACTGGTACCGCCGGACCTGATGTTCTGGGCGGCAAGGGCTTCGGGTTGGCGAAGATGACTCAGATCGGGATTCCCGTACCTCCCGGCTTTATCGTCTCCACTCAGGCATGCCTTGCCTATTACAAGAATTCCGCCTCATTGCCTGACGAATTCTGGGTGTCATTCGATGAGCGACTCGCCGCTCTAGAAGCCCAAACAGGTAGTCGGTTCGGGCAAGGCTCGGATCCACTACTGCTCTCCGTCCGCTCCGGTGCACCAGTATCCATGCCGGGGATGATGGACACCATTCTGAACATCGGATTGAACGACGAAGCCGTTGAAGCTCTCGCTGAGTCGACATCGAACAAGCACTTCGCTTACGACCTGTATCGACGTCTGATCCAAATGTATGGCGAAGTTGTTGAAGGGATCGAAAAAGAGTCTTTCTCGGATGCACTTGAGATAGCGCTGAAAAATGGCAAAGCCGCTATTCCTCTTGAACTCGATGATTCGGATATGGAGCAGTTAGCTTCCAGCTTCAAGAAGGTGTTCCTTGAAGGTGCTGGGAAACCGTTCCCACAGGACCCGCGCGAACAGTTGAAAAAGTGCGTGATGGCCGTATTCGAGTCGTGGTACGGAAAGCGTGCACAGACGTACCGCGAAATGGAGGGCATCCCAAACACCCTTGGAACCGCGGTGAACGTTCAAACGATGGTGTTCGGAAACCTGGGTGAGAGCTCTGGAACCGGAGTTTGTTTCACCCGCAATCCTGCGACGGGAGATGCTGGGCTATACGGGGAGTTTTTGCAGTCAGCCCAGGGAGAGGACGTTGTAGCGGGAATTCGCACACCTCAACCAGTTACGGAAATGCAGAAGATATTCCCGGAAGCTTACGAAGACCTGCTGTCTCACACCGCTACGCTTGAGAAGTACAACCGAGACATGCAGGACATCGAGTTCACGGTTCAGGAGAACACGCTTTTCATCTTGCAAACCCGTAACGGCAAACGTACAGCACCAGCAGCGGTGAAGATGGCAGTCGAAATGGTGGACGAGGGGTTGATCGACATCGAAGAAGCGATCATGCGCGTGGATCCGAAAGATCTCACGCAACTCTTGCTCCCGCAACTGCCAGCGGACCATGGGATGGACATCGTTGCGACAGGTCTTGGTGCATCCCCAGGTGCGGCGGTCGGTTTCATCACTCTAGATGCCGATATCGCCGAGCAACGAGCGCAAAAAGGTGAGCCGGTCATTTTGGTTCGGCCAGAAACTTCACCAGATGACATTCACGGTTTTATTGCTTCTCAGGGCATCCTTACCGCCAAGGGCGGTCTCACGTCACATGCAGCTGTTGTCGCCCGGGGCATGGGCAAGCCATGTATCACCGGATGTGACGGTCTTGACGTTGATCTCAAGAGCAGGATTATTTCGATCGATGGTGTGGTGTATGACGAAGGCACTTTGATCACTATCGATGGCACGACGGGGTCGGTAATCATCGGTGAGCCGGAATTAACGTCAGCTTCGACCGGTGGCGAACTCGATCAACTACTCGAGTGGGCCGATTCGAAACGACGCCTTAAAGTAATGGCGAACGCCGATACACCTACTGACGCCCGAAACGCGAAGAGATTTGGTGCGGAAGGAATTGGACTGTGTCGTACAGAGCACATGTTCTTCGGTGAGGATCGTTTGCCGAAAATGCAGGCAATGATCTTGGCGAATAACGTTGAGTCTCGCTCTGAAGCACTTTCGGAACTTCTTCCGATACAAACCGAGGATTTCTACGGGATTTTCAAAGAACTTGGTGAAAACCCCGTAATCATCCGACTGCTGGATCCTCCGCTTCACGAATTCCTGCCTGAAAAAGAAGACGCAGAGTCGGCTGAGATAGCTCGTCGGATCGAGGAGTTGAGCGAAGCGAATCCAATGCTAGGTATGCGTGGATGCAGGTTGGGTCTTGTCTATCCGGAAATCTATGAAATGCAGGTTCGAGCGATTGCTGATGCTTCAGTGAAAGTTCATGAAGAATCAGGCATTTGGCCTCGTGCGCAAATAATGATGCCAATGGTTGGTTTCATTTCGGAAATGGTGCAGCTAAGGAAGAACGTCGAAGCGATTCTCGCTGAGCGGACCGTGAACGACATTCCGATCGGAATGATGATCGAACTACCGCGCACCTGTGTTGTGACAGACGAGATGCGGGGTGCTGCCGATTTCTTCAGCTTCGGAACCAACGACCTGACTCAAACGACGCTGGGATTCTCAAGAGATGATGCCGAGAACTCGTTCATGGGTAAGTACACCGAGGACGGTCTGCTGGTAAGCAACCCGTTTGAGACCCTCGACGTTTCGGGAGTCGGGAAGCTGATCAATATGGCCGTCGATTCTGTTGAATCGAGCGGTCACCACATGAGTTTTGGTGCTTGTGGTGAGCACGGTGGAGATCCGGCGTCTATTGAGTTTTTCCATGCAGCTGGACTCGATTACGTATCCTGTTCACCTTTCAGGATTCCAATTGCAAGATTGGCGGCAGCTCAAGCAGCAATTTCTGTTTGATTGAACTGTTCGTTGTCGAATAACAGGTATTCTTAAACGGTCGCGAGGAGGACGGATGGTCGCCGCTACACAAGTAGGGGAGGAAAGTCCGAGCACCTCACGAGTCAGAGTGCCTGCTAACGGCA
>CAYYMP010000067.1:0-9998 GCA_964472915.1 uncultured Dehalococcoidales bacterium
TGAACCTGTTCTACAAGACCACTGTTGGCGACAACATGGACCGCATGGTCGACATCCTCGACCGTGCACTGGATCGGTCCGACGTTGTAATCACCGGAGGTGGCATTGGCCCGACCCAGGACGATCTAACTCGCGAAGCAATCGCAACGGTTACAAGCAGACAGGTTGTTACCGACCCTGAATCGCTAGAGGAACTTCGAGAACGATTCCAGAAGCGCGGGTTCATTCTCACGAAGAACAACGAGCGACAAGCCCAAATACCCAGCGGTGCAATCGTTGTAAAAAATCCGAACGGAACCGCACCTGCATTCATTGTCGAAACCGACCGTGGTGTGACCATTAGCTTGCCAGGTGTGCCATTCGAAATGAAGTGGCTCGTAGAAAACGAAGTCATTCCATACCTGCGAGAAAAATTCGGTCTCACCCAGATGATTCACTACCGGGTGCTCAAAGTTGCCGATATCGGTGAAAGTGCAGTTGATGACCGAATTGGTCACCTGATTGCCGATTCAAAGAACCCGACAGTTGGAGTTCTCGCTCATCCAGGACAGGTCGATGTTCGAATCGCTGCGCTCGCGGAGAGCGTAGAAGATGCGGATCAACTCATCGATGGCGTCGACGCGAAAGTACGCGAACTGCTTGGTGACAACATATTTGCGGTCGACGATGAAACGATTGAGTCTGTCGTTGGCGACCTAGTTAAGGAAAATAACGCCACGGTCGCAACCTGTGAAGACCTGAGCGGTGGCTCAGTGGCAGCTGCTGTCCAAAATGCAGCCAATTCAGGCTTCCTCCAAAGCGCAATAGTTAACTCCAACGACGCACTCGAAAAAGTCGCTCGTAATGGCGGAGAAACACCTCCATTCGAAGACGGAGCTTCTCGTGCAGCGGCTCTGGCACGGGCAATTAAAAAGACAGCCAGCGCAACTTACGGCATTGCGGTTCATGGTGCTGAAGAAGGTGATCAGCGGACTGAAAATCTTGGACGTGGTGAAACCTTCATAGTTGTTTCGGGTCCAGACGGAGAACGCACTCGTCACGTCCGGTCAGCCGGCCGTGGTGGACCTGACCGACAACGCGCTGCAATGGGGGCATTAAGCTTGTTCAGACGTGAGCTACTCGGACTACCAGAGTAAATTCACGATAGAAACTCTCAGCAAACCGTAAGAAAGTCCTAAATATTTTCCTAGTTATCCACTAATAAAATTAGTGGATCGACACGGTGCCTGAAATCGGGCCTGGATAAATGCGACAGAAAAAAGTAATTACCTTCTTCATTCTCGCTGTATTCGCAGCGGTAGCTCTGGCTGCCTGCAGTTCATCGGAGCCACCAACTCCAACCCCGACACCTACTCCAACGCCAACGCCGGTTCCGCTTATTAACGTGGACCCTTTTGCACAAACCGCGTTATTCATAAGTTCACTACCCGAGTCAGAAGTGAAGTGTGCGATTGAGGCAGTTGGTGAAACTTCGTTTAAACATCTCGTCAAAGGCGATAAAACCAAAGCTGCCCTGACAGAGTCACAGGTCGACGAACTGGTCGCCTGCGTGAGCAACGAGACTGCACAGAAGGTAATCCTCACACAACTTGCTTTCATGGCAGGTGGACTCTCTGACGCAACGGTGGCTTGTGCGTATGAAAAGACCGCGCTTATCACCGCCGAACTCGCATTTTCGAACAATCCTGAACCGACCCAATTATTCGCTCTGTTCCAGGGAATCTTCTGCCTGGATTCGGAAGAACGAAGAGCACTTGAGTCCAGCACTTACGCATACGGATTTAGTGAGTCAGGTGGTATCGATGCAGTCGAGTGCGCAGTCGACAGCATTCCGCCAAATCAGCTCGGAATAATCCTGGGATCAGGCCCGAACGAATTCACTGATTTCGGGATGATCACTGACCTGCTGCCTGAGTTCATCAAGTGCGGTGTGATCACAGATGAAGCACTTGCCGAAACCGGACTTACCGTTGAGCAAATGACCTGTTTGCTCGAAGAAATCGATTTCGAAGCAATTCTCGGTGTGACCGGTAGCAGCAGTTCACAGGACCTCGATCCGGCAAGCTTCCTATCGTTGCTCGGTGCGTTCGGAACCTGCGGAATCGATCTCGAAGAACTAATGTCAGCTCAAGGCGAAGCTTTACCTCCCGGAGATTCAGCGATTCCAACGCTCACCCCGGTGACACCGACTCCTTCGATTCTTGTACCACCAACATCGTCTGACGAACTTCCGTTCACGCCAGAACAACTGGAATGTCTCACGGTAGAGATCGGCGAGGAGACCATGCAAGGAATCATCGACGGAACTGTCACGCCTGATCTCAGCTTGCTCAGTGCACTCGGAACCTGCGGAATCAGCCTGACAGACCTACTGGGCGCGTAATCCGAGTCACCAACCTCGCCGAACTCCCTGCTAAACTGCGCTCCAGTTCGGTTTCGGGTGCTCAAAAACGCCTCGAAACTCTCCGCAAACACGCAAGCTAGAGGTACTGGCAGAGATGAAGAGTAGAGCAGCCATTCACGTCGGTCACGGCAAAGAGCTCGTGGTCGATGAGATCAATATTCCAGATCCAAAAGACGACCAGGTCGTTGTGAAGCTCTACTCGTCAGGTGTGTGCCACTCGCAGCTTCACCAGATGCACAACCCTGAAACCCCGACCCCGAGCTTACTTGGGCACGAAGGTTTCGGTGTCGTCACCCAGGTCGGTAAAGACGTTACTCACCTCCAAGAAGGCGATGCAGCAATCGTCACGTGGGTCCCACGAGAACCCGTGAAAGGTCGTTGGAAGCCGCCAGCAGGAGGCGCAACCTGGCAGGAGGAGCCGCTCGAGGGTCCAACCTACACATGGGGTGAAGACGTAATTGTCTGGGGTGGTTACGCCGTCAAAGTTCCCGATGACTCTCCAAAAGATCTTTCTTCGATTGTCGGCTGTGCTGTCCTAACGGGCGCCGGAGCAGTTCTCCACACAGCAAATGTCCGACCGCAAGAATCCGTTGCGGTGTTCGGTGTCGGTGGAGTTGGAATGTCCGCCATTCAAATGGCGTCGATTCTTGAGGCATATCCGGTTATTGCAGTTGACCTCGACGATTCAAAACTCGAGTTCGCTAAGCAGTTCGGTGCAACACACACCGTCAACGCTTCAAAGGTCGACCCAATTGAGACCATCATCGAAATGACCGATGGCGGAGTTGATTACGCATTCGACGCAATTGGACTCCGAGTTACGAACGAGCAAATCTTGCCTGTCACCCGAAGCGGTGGTTCCGGTGCTGACAACATTGGTGGAACGGCAGTTCTGATAGGAATGCCAGGGCCTGAAATGACCATTTGGCCTGGGCACTTCATGTTCCACCAGCGAATTTACAGAGGTTCGCTCGGAGCTACCTACCCGGACAAAGACTTCAATATGTACTTGCGCCTCCACAAGGAAGGCAAGTTCCCGCTCGACAAGCTCGTAACCAAGAGTTACAGCCTCGATCAAATCAATGAAGCATGTAACGACCTGCAAAGCGGAAAAATCCTCGGTCGCGCAATTCTCGAGTACTAATCAAAGTTGGAATACAGAAAATTAGGTAATACCGGTGTCGATGTCTCACTCCTGAGCTACGGCACCGGCGGACCATCCCAGTTCGGTCAGAAAACGGGCGTAGATGATGAGGGTCGAAAGGCCCTCATCTCGCGAGCGCTCGATCTCGGCATAAATCTCTTCGACACAGCAGCTGCGTACGGAGAAGCCGAAGAACTTCTTGGCAAGGCACTTGAAGGTCATCAGCGCGACAAATACCTGATCGCCACCAAATGGACGTATCGTCCGGCTTCAGGCCCCGTGACCGACCCGAAAATCCCCGTCGAATCGCTCGAAGCTAGTCTTCGAAACCTGAACACCGATTACGTCGACATTTTCCAGATTCACGGCGTTATTCCAGAACACTACGACCAGGTAGCCGAAACGTTCATCCCTGTAATGCAGAAATTCCAAACCGAGGGAAAAACTCGGTTTCTTGGCGTGACCGAAATGCTAACGATGGATCCCAAACACGAAGGAATGTCGGTCGCAATGGAACGGCATCCCGACGTTTGGGATTCGGTAATGCTGAAGTACGGAATCATGAATCAGTGGGCAGCCAAGAAAGCTTTGCCCCTGGCTAATTCAAGTTCGACCGGCATCCTAAACATGGCACCGGTACGCCTAACTCTTACTCGCGAAGCCAAACTTCAAGAACGTATGTACGAATGGGGACAGGAATCCGGCGGAAACGCTCTCGATTGGCTTTCCAATGGCGACTCAGCAA
The DNA here is from genome assembly GCA_964472915.1 of uncultured Dehalococcoidales bacterium. GTDB lineage: Bacteria > Chloroflexota > Dehalococcoidia > Lucifugimonadales > Lucifugimonadaceae > Lucifugimonas. Next base: position 4,294 of record CAYYMP010000067.1, read on the forward strand.
CTCTCATCCAGAAGGGATACCAATTCGCTTCCGAACCCTCGGCAGTTTCAACGGTCATTACCGGAACATCGAGCATCGCTCATCTGGAAGCAAACGTTGCTGCGCTGGATGGTTCACTTTCTCAGGATGAACTTGAACGGTTGAAGTCTGAATTCGGTGACTCAGCCTCACCAGATTAACTTCACCAAAATCAGTATCACGATGTATGGTTTAGATTCGCGTGAATCGTGTGATTAGGTTAATTAATGGCTGGCACAGAACCTGAATTGAATCATAGGCGCAATGGACACGAGCAACCTGCAAAGTCGCTCTTGGTCGAACTGTTCTCCGAAACAGCCCATAGTTACGACCGAATGGTCCGCATGGCAACTCTGGGCATGGATCTGTGGTGGAAGCGGCAGATGATCAACATCCTGCCTTCCGGCAAAGAGTTCCGTCGAATCCTGGACATCGGTTGCGGTACCGGTATTTCCACATTTGCACTCGCTAAACGCTTTCCAGAAGCCGAGATCGTTGGTATTGACCTTGCTTCCTCGTATTTAGATGTTGCACGTGAAAAGAGCAATCACAAAGGGTTTCGCAAGATCAACTGGATCCACATGCCCGCCGAAGAACTTGCTGATCTAGATGGTGAATTCGACCTCATGGCAGGTTCGTACATGCCGAAATTGATCGATCTCGAAAAGGTCGCGTTGTCAGCCAGAAACAAACTGGAAATTGGCGGGTCGGTTGTGATGCACGACTTCATCGTCCCTACCTCGAAACTGCTGCGGATGGGATTCATGGCGCACTGGCAGTTGGTTCGACTAATAATGCGAATCAGCCCCGGGTGGCTTCAAACGTCACAAAACCTTTTCCGCATCATTTGGGAATCGCGCTGGCCTGATCGAATCGAGCCGATTTTTGCTGCCAACGGATTCGGGAACTTTAAGTACCAGACTCAACCTTTGCAGGTAGCGCGCATCATGCACGCAGAACGAACGAGTTAATCGTCGTCCTGCCGACCATTCTCCGTATATCCGAAGGTGTTTACTAACGCCCAGATAAGCTGCTCGCGCTCCCAACTGGTGAGGTTTGGACTGCTTGGTCCGTTCTCGTAATAGACAGGTGGCATTTCGCCTTCCATCACGCTTTCTGCAATCTCGTCAAGCTCGTCGTAATCCCACGACCACTCCGAGAAATTGAGTTCGTCGCGACCTTCGTCTACGTGGTTTTGAGTCCACCACGAAACAGGAGCAATATTCGAGTACCACGGCCATTCGGTCTCGTTGGAATGGCAATCGAAACACGCCCGAGCCACGAGAGCTCGATCTGATTCACTACTCCACTCTGGTTCGTTGATGACTGGTGGATTATCGTGATCTCGTCCGTAAGGAGCGAGTTGAATCAGAACGGCTCCGATTACAACTACAGCCAGCAGACGGATTACCAGTTTCTTCAAAGCGAGAAGTTCCTTCAGCCCTGAGCAGTTGATCTGTATTTCTGATGAATTCTGCTCTTGAGCTGGAACGCCGCGAAAGAATTCGCGTCAGGATTACGTGAGAGAACGCCACAGGAATCGTCGACGCGGCGTTGGACTAGCCTTGCGTAACCTGTTTCAGCAGAGCGAGCTTCTCGGCCGACAAGTACCCGTAGCGGTTGATCCACATTCCGCTATCACCTGCTTCCCACCCGATTCGCCAACGACGTTCAACGTCGTCCATTGGGCCGTAAGCGTGCACAGAAGGCAAAATGGGCTTCCCACCCGCCTCTGAGGTCGCCTGTTTGATCTTGCGAATCTGGGCGTCAGTTCCCGCACGATGTGGGTCATCTGGCCCAGGGAACACATAGTCGTCAAGGTTCGCTGAAGGATCATCTTCCATATCGAAGGCGTTCGAAACAGCGCGTGCAACTAAGCCCGGATCTAGCGATGGATTCACTCGCGTCAAAGACTCTGTCCAGTACGTGACAATCAGCGGCCAGTGCATCGTGAAGAACTTGATCATCATTGCGTCAGCAAGCCCTGCATACTTTGCGAAATCAGCACCCGTCAGCAACGAAATTGGCGGTGGGAACGTTGCTGGGACCAACTCAACACCATCCCGAACTGAATCGGCTGAATCTCTGAATTTCTGTAGGTAGCTTCGAGTTATCGCTGCCCTGAACTCAAGCAGCTCCGCCATCGCAGGATTAGTGCGAAGCGCTGACATTAGAGCGTATGGAACTCCACCAGCTTGCTGCGCAGGAATAAGATCGGCGTTTGTGACATTTCGTAGTCCGTCGATCACCGATTGAGCTGCGCTTCGCATCCTCTCGAAATCGAAATTGTTCTCATTCGCGAATTTGCGCGAGTAGGGACCGAAGTCCACAAACGCATCGTCGAACGAATAAACCGACTGCTCCATCCTGTCCAGCATCACGCCATCAAGTTGTGGATACGCCGTTAGAACGTCTTTAACCAGCGCAGTATTGAACTTGTGCAGCTCGGTACTGGTAATTGGCGGGAAGTTCACCATTCGTTCGCCGGGTGACTCACCGTTCGGTAGTCGCGGCGTTTCAAGATCGAGCGCATCTTGGGGTGCGTCAGGATTAATTCCCGGTCGACCCGAAGGTGCAACCTGCATGTAGACCTTCATGCCGCGCTTCTTAGCTTCTCCAATGAAATCCGCAACAACGTGACCTTGAGACGATGTCAGAGCGTTAGGTTCAGGTGGTGCGAACGCGACACACTCTTCGTACAAAGATCGGTCGTGCTCGAACGAAGGACCAGTTCGCAAGAACTGCTCACGTTTGCCCCACAGTGGACGATCGACGATGCGATCCATTCCACGCCCACCATCCTCCGGTGGCTCGCGCCTGATTCCGGGTCCGAGCTCAGTTACGCCTGCCGGTTCGGCAACATACGACGTGGTCGAAACAGTGTTAACACCGGCTTCTTGCAAGTTATCAAGAACAGCATTTACACCTTCAGCTTGCACATGAGGTGACCAGCAGTAGACGGCGAGTGTTTTGGTGTTTTCAGGCATGGGAGTTGGACCAGTGAATTAGATGTTCATCTCGGAATCGATATCGTCCTGGAAAGCCGAAGCTCGACCTTCCGCAACGTCATCGACCGAAACTGGTGCGCCTTGTAGCCCTGATTCCATCAACGCGTAAGCGAGCGCCAGCGCATCCATTCCTTCTTTCGGACCAACCTCAGGTTGTCCTCCGGATTCAGCTGCGTTGACCATATCGAGGTACTCGTAAGCAAGGATCTTTGAGTCGATGGTGCGGAAGTGCATATCGTACGAACCGAGTCGGCGAGCACCGTTCCAGAGCTTCGAGGTCACATCATCCAGCTCGAATTCAGGAACAAGATCAAGAAGTGCATCACCGGTGATTTCGGAACCGTCGTTTCGTCGAATAATCGGAGACTTTCCTGATCGACTCCGAGGCCGGTAGAGCGTTCCGGTACTTCCAGACACAGTTGATACACCGACATTCTGACCATGCGAAGTATCCGTCATCGACAGCTGTCCAATGGCACCTGATTCGAAACGAATAACCCCAAACGCTGTATCGACCGCGGTTTGCTCGACTTCGTCGCCAGTCGAGTACCCGTCTTCTCTCCGATGGTCGTACATTGCCGCAAGCGTTGGAGCGACTTCACTCATTGGTCGCAAGCTTCTACTTGGCTCAAATATCGATGTTTCTGCGAATACGGAATTCGCGGGGCCCATCAGGTACAGCAACATGTCGGCGTTGTGCACACCTGCGTCGAGGACCATCCCGCCGGCCTGCTCTTTCTTAGCTCGCCAGACGGTCGAGTGCATCACCGCACCATCGGAGCTTCCGACGTGCATATCGACAGTGAAGTAGGGATTTCCTATGGCGCCTGTCTGGATAAGTTCACGAGTCAAACGGTTCATTGGATCACGGCGATAGTTCTCTGCAACTGCCATAACCTTGCCGTGCTCCTGGGATGCCATTCGCATCATCCGGCAGGCCTTGAGCGTTAGACCCATCGGCTTTTCAGTGATTACATGAAGTCCAGCTTCCATTGCCTGGATAGCGAAACGGTGGTGCATCGGTGTGCTGGTAACGATCGCCACGCCGTCAAGATCAGCTTTTTCAAGCATTTGGCTGAAGTCTGTGTAGATATCCGGACGTGATCCTGTTGCGTCGGAAATTTCGTTGGCTACGGTTGTGGCTACATCTTCGTGCAGATCACAGATCGCCGCCATCTCGACAGTATTGAAATACTTTCGAAGTTCGATGTAACCATGTGCGTGCCGGCGTCCCATTCCGCCGGCTCCAACCAAAGCAATTCTGAATGACATTCGTGTTCCTTTATCTCCCCGCGGAACGGCGAGACTTAGCAGTCTGTGCTGAGCCAGTCGAAGTAAGGGAGATAGTGCGCTTCAACAATTTACGAGTGAACGACGCCTACGGAAGCATATCGATCATCGGCCTGATGTGCTTCAGATCACCGGTAAATTCGATTCCGAGATCGTGAACGATCTCGACGATCTTGTCGTTGAACGGAGTTGCTACCCCAACTTCTCGCCCCATGTCCGACACATAACCGTTCAAATAGTCGATCTCTGTGCGGCGACCTTTTCGTACATCCTGTCCGAACGAAGGCACGCCACCTGAACCAGCTTTCTTGGCGGTTTCCAGGAGCGCTGCTTCTACATCTTCAACGTTACGACCCTCAGCTGCGTCGATTACCGCTTCAGGAGATAGTCCCAGCACCGAGTGAAGATCCTGCCCGTGAGCTTTTGCAACTCGGGCAACTTCAGCACCAAGTTGAATGCCGATCCTGCGAGTATCGTCTTCAGTACGCACAGCTGCAGTACCCAGGCCTGTAACGCCAGAAAGAGCGTTGTTCATGCAGTTGACCATCAGCTTGGACCAACGCTCACCCCAGAGGTCATCTGAAAACTCCGTGTCCTCGACGGCGTTCATTACTTCGACCAGTTCACGTGCTCTAGCAGTGTCAGAACCATCGTGCTCGGCAATCTTGAAGCCCGGCACGTTCACGTCTGTACGCAGTCCTCGACCAGGTTCGTAAACAGCTGCGCTAATAGTGATGATGCAGGCCAATGACCGGTGAACTCCGGCAACTTCTGCCATGCGTGCGTCGTTAATTCCGTTCTGGAAATCCACGAACACCCCGTGGTCGGGATCGACGTAGTTCAACATCATCGTGGTCGCCCACTCTGTGTCGTATGACTTCACAGCAATGAATGCAGCATCGAACGGCTCGGTTTCGAGTTGCAGCTCGTGAAGGTGAATGGCCTTCGGATGGGTGAGATGTTCCTCAGTACGAGTCTCGACGATCAGTCCATCCTTGCGAATCTTCTTGACGTGCTCAGGCCACTGGTCGATGAGCGTGATGTCGTGGCCAGCCTTGGAAAGCAGTCCACCGACAACGCTTCCGATTCCACCGGCACCCATGATTCCAATTCGCATGTTTTTAGAGTTCTCCGCTACTCGATTTTGCTGAGTGACATTGGTCTAAACGCTGTTCGAAAACCGCGTCAAAACAAAAACGCCACCGAAATGATCTTCGATGGCGCAGTTTATTCGAGGATTAGATGGTTGTGTTCAGCAGCGCTAACGATTTACCCACCAGCGAGTGTTGCTATGGCTGAACCTATGAGCGTGATGAACTGAGCACCCACGAGGGTCATAGTCCAACGCAGGTCGCTCTCGATACGACGTAGTTTGCGGTCGTGATCACT
>CAYYMP010000068.1:0-9965 GCA_964472915.1 uncultured Dehalococcoidales bacterium
TCCGCGCTGACGATGTTGACGGTTACAAACGATTGACGGAGGTCTCACCGGTTCGAATTGCCACGGGTGAAGTTATTCGGGGACGCCTGAACTTCGAACCGTTCATTTCGGAAAAAGCCTGCGACATTCTTCAACCTGACCAAACAATTTGTGGTGGTCTTTCTGAATCGCGGAAAATCTGGCAAGCGGCATATGACAACAATGTCCAGGTCGTGATGCACGGTTGGAACACCGCAGTTGGTGCTGCAGCTGACCTTCAACTGTCAGCATCAATGCCGAACGGTCGTTACCTCGAGTACTGGCATCCAGCGCCATATGTAAGCGGAATACTTGCTGAGCCTTTGTTGCTAGACGACGATGGAATGCTTCCTATCCCTGACGGTCCGGGACTCGGAATCGAAATTGATGAAGATGCTGTAATCGCGCACGGAAAAGGTGCTGACGACTTTGGTGCCCGCCTCGACTAAGAGCTGTCATCTCAAGGATTAATCAACATGGCAATTAATGGAAAATGGCGATACGAGGATCTGACTTGGCCTGAAATGAACCAGGCGGTGGAAGCTGGGCTAATCCCAGTCTTACCGGTCGGAACGATGGAGCAGCACGGTCCTCACCTTCCTGTGAAGATGGACCGGTGGACAGCTACTGAAGTCGCTAAAGCGGCAGCTCAGCAACACCAGGATCGACTGCTGTTCATGCCCCCGGTTTCGTACGGATACACCACGCACGTGATGGACTTTCCAGGTTCCGTAACAATCCACCACGAGACCTTTATCCGTTACGTGGTGGATATTCTGAAGTCGCTCGCATACCACGGCTTCAGCCGAATCATCGTCATCAACGGACACGGCTCAAACATGCCGCCGCTTGACCTGGCATGCCGGCGCGCCAACGTCGAGACAGACGCGAATGTTGCTTTGACTTCCTGGTGGAATTTAACGGCTGCAGACCCAGAGTTTATGAAGACCTGGCGCGAATCGGAGTTCCCCGGCGGGTGCGCTCACTCAGGTGAAGCAGAAACGTCCATGGCGCTGCATATGAACGCAGATCTCATCCAGATGGATCAGGCAGTCAACGAGCCGATCAAGTTCCACGAGCACAAGTCGCCCTACCAGTGGGTGGACCTTTGGGGAGCTGGTCCGGTGTCGGTGATCTCCTGGACCAGCGAATACACGAATTCGGGTATTTGTGGCGATGCGCTGCTCGCTTCGCCTGAGAAGGGCAAGATGCTGTTCGACGAAGCTGTGAAGAACCTCATCGCATGGTCGGACGAGTTCTACTCACGGGAAGTTCTGGTCAGAAAAGATCACCACACGAGTCAACCGCTGTCAGACTTACCGGGTTGATCGTTTAGTCGAAGGTAATTCCGATTTTGACCGCGTTGTCGGTCCTGTTTGTCGCAATGTCGAAAGCGCGGTCAATTTCGGAAATATTTATGCGGTGCGATATTAGAGGCGACACATCAATTGAACCTGAGTTGATGAGTTTCACAGCCTCTGCGTAACTGGACAATCCTGGTTCGTCTTGTGATCCGAGTACGGTAAATACATCAGCCCGACTCTTGAACATTTGTGAGTAATCGAACGGCACAGGGTCATCAGATTCTGGCAGTCCAAACAGCACCACCTGACCTTCATCTCTCACCATGTGAAACACCTGCGACAGGGTTGGAGTGCTTCCAACAGCTTCGATCACCAGATCAGCGCCTTTTCCATCTGTGAGGTCTTTTACAGCAGTTGTCGCCTCTTCGCCAATCACATCGATGGCATCATCAACTCCGAGCTCAAGTCCCAGTAATCGCCGCCAGCTAAGGGGTTCAACTGAAATTACTCGGCTAGCACCTTTGCTTTTTAACACCCAATCCCAAAAGAGACCAGCACTACCCTGCCCGACAACCACACAAGTCTTGCCTTTGAGCGATTTAGATAAGCGCTTTGCCGCGTAAATAACGGTGCCGAATTGTTGCGCCAAAGTGACCGAGTCAAAATCGACACCCGGATCCAGCTTCAGAATGTGTCGATCGTCGACAACTTGGAAATCTGCAAAACAGCGGGAATCCCAAATGTGAGGTGTCGTTAAAACCAAATCACCTGGTTTGAACTGATCCGATTTCGACTCGATGACTTCGCCAGCGGCTTCGTGTCCTGGATGTCCGGGCATTGCCGGGAAGGCGTGCATTGCCCAACCCGTGTGAACCATGTGCAGGTCACTACCACAAATCGAAGCGGCACGCGTTCGAACTAAGACTTCACGTTCAGCAATCTCGTCGACCGACGTTTCATCACAGCGAATCTCGCCTTTGGCGACAGCAATTGCTGCTCTTGATTTAATCGGATCGGTCGACATTACGAATAACTCGCTAGAGAGCTTCCGTGTGCGGTCCACATTTCGTCGAACATTGCCCGAATTTCAGACAACGGCAGTACAGCAGATGTGAGTGGATCGAGCGCTATTGCATGGAATGCTGCTTCCCGATCTCCATCCAGAATTGCCTGTGTCGCCATTTGTTGAACTGATTGGTTGGACCGGCTCAAGGCGGCCAATTGCGGAGGTAACTCTCCGACCGCCATGGGGTGGAAACCAAGTTTGTCGATCAAAACTGGGACTTCAACACAGCTGAGATCGACAAGGTTGTCGATCAGGTTTTCGTTCGGAACGTTTGCGTTTACCACTGTTGGACGATCAGTCTCCATCGCTTCGATGATCCGACAGGCGTACTCCTCAGATCGCTCGGCCGTCAGCGGTGCGTCGGAATTAGCGTCGTTTTCCAGCTGAGTGTAGTGATCGTCTACACGCGTGACTCGCCGCTGCAAATCTTGCCTAATTTCATCAAGGCGGAATTCCTGAATGGTGTCCTCATCAGTTCTAAAGTACGGCGTGTATTCCGACATATGTCGAGTCGACTCAGTGACGAAATACCCGAACTGTTTCATGATTTCGAATCGAACTGTATCTCTCGCGAAAATTTCCGGGTTTTCCATAGCTTCGAACAGCTGTGGGTACGCGTCTTCCCCGTCTTTTTCAAATCTCAGGAACCATGCCAAATGGTTGATTCCCGCGACCCATCCCTTGACCGACTCACGAGGGGCGCCAATGTAGTCGGCTAGATCCGCGGTTGTGTGTTGAACGCTATGACACAACCCTAGAGTCGGAACGTCAGTTGCCTCAGCGATTGCCCAACACGCTATTGCCATTGGGTTTGTGTAGTTCAGCAACATAGCGTTGGGTGCAACATCTTCGATGTCTTCACAAATATCTAGAAGCACAGGTACAGTGCGAAGAGCCTTGAACACACCGCCCGGACCAATCGTGTCTCCGACTGACTGATCAACTCCGTATTTCAACGGAATTCCGATGTCTCTGTCGTAGTCATCACCGACTCGAATTGTGGTGAGTACATAGTCCGAATCACGAAGTGAATCCCGGCGATCATCGGTGGTTTCGATCGCAATATTGGTGCCTGTATCGCGAGTGAGTTTTTTGGCAAATTTGCCCATCAACTCCAAACGATCTGCGTCAGTGTCCATTAGCGACACCGTTGAATCTGAAAGCTCAGGAACGCACACAATGTCTTGCAGTAAGCGTCGAGCAAAAACGACGCTGCCCGCACCAATCAGTGAAATCTTCGGCAACCGTACTTCCTTCGGGTATTCGTTATGGGTTCAAGTTGTGAGGCAGACTACCACGCAAACCGTGTTTGAAGACTAAGTTGCACCCAGTCTTTGAAGGGAGGCAATTCCTCGTTTTACTGCCCTGGCGTCAAATGTTGCCTTCTGGTCAAACATAGCGCCCGACAAATTTGCACAAACGAACGTATTCGAGTGAGGTAAATCCCGTCGGAACCTGCGGGCAAACCTGTTTGGCTGAGGTTTGTCGGTTGAGACGAAATACGCGTCACCCAGTCGCATGGTCCTGATTCCTGCCTCGGTGTCGGTTTCGACCGCAATCTCGACATTCCGCCGTTGAGTGGTTTCGGCAGCAGCATTTGAAGCCTGAGTTGCCAGTAGAAGTCCAAATGCGTGAACGTCTCGAGCCACTCGCTCTGGGTGGCTTCGATCAGCGTTCTCGTCCCACCAGTCGAAAGGTCGAATGTCGTGGGAAGCGGACTGCATGAACAACGTCATTCCGCCTCCGTTCTGCTCTAGTGCCCAAGACGCATACCCTGGGTAGTCGGCTGTCCAACTCATGGATGATTCGACTATCGACGCGGGACACGCGAAATTCACAATGCGCGCAATTCCCGAACCGTCGGCACGGTTCACGGCAAGTACGAAAAGTGCTGGATTTCCTGGTCGACCGGGTCCTTCGGTAAATGTCGAAACATCAGGCAAGAGATTTCCCTTAGAGCCCATCGATGCTGGTTCTAAAGCATTCACTGCCATCAGCGCTGCACCGGCGACTTGGTCTGGGAGATAGGCTGAGTAATTCCGATACTCGTCGGATTCTCCCCAGAGATCTGGTGATGAACCATTGCCAGTTACGGAGAGCCATACTCTGTCGGGATCTGCGTTGACACTCTTCCCTACAGACTCTCTGATTCGTTCTGCGAGCGATTCACTCAGCCCCCATACATCGAGACTGATTACTGCAACTCGCTCGCCTTTCGACTCGAAAACTACTGCACGTGCAAGAAGATCATCTGCGATTCCTTCAGCAGGGCCAGTTGTGCGGTCCGGACCTTCAATAGTGAATCCCACAGGTGGAGTGATGACAGTTCTGCCCGCACCAGCCAGAAACAAGTTCGGGTCAGTTTTTCCGGCCATTTCAAGAACCATCGGCGTCCTTTGCAGCTATCGACAAGAGATAAAAGTAATCGGCTAAAGATGGTAGCTGTTATTGCGCTTCAGAATGTGTCTTTTCTTTTGCGTAGTGGTACTCTCGCTGCCTGATTTCAATCGAGCAGTTTTGGGCGGTGTAATTGTGTCCACCCCGGATTTCATAGAAGTTTTCGACGATGAATTTCAGAGGATCGTGGGCGACTCCCCTGATCTCGACCTGCTAGCCGACGGTCTCGCATTCGCTGAAGGTGTCTGCTGGGTACCTGCCAAAAACAAAGTCATTGTCAGCGACATCCCCAATAACAGGATCGTGAGTTGGAGCGAAACTGAAGGGTTTGATATTTACCGAGATCCTTCAGGTTGCTCAAACGGTAATACTGTCGACCTCGAGGGACGTGTCCTATCGTGTCTGACACGCGGCAGAACTGTCGTTAGAGAAGAGCACGACGGGAGCATGACCACTGTCGCTGATTCACATGATGGCGGCAAACTCACTTCGCCTAATGATGTGGTGGTCAAATCCGATGGTTCAATCTGGTTTACCGACCCGGATTACGGGTTTCTCCACCCTGAACTGGGACACGGAGAAAAGCCCGAACAGGACCGAAACAGGGTTTATAGGGTAAGTGCGGACGGTTCAAAAATTACCGTTGTTAGCGACGATTTCGACAAACCTAATGGGATCGCTTTTTCTCCCGATGAGTCTGTTCTTTATATAGGTGATACTGGGCGCACCCACGGCGAATTCCGACCGCACCGCCTTATGGCGTTTGATGTAAACGGCGACACGCTTTCGAATCCACGTGTATTTGCTGACGTGGATCCACACGTCCCAGATGGGTTTAGATGCGACGTCGATGGAAACGTGTGGGTTACCGCTGGCGATGGAGTTCAATGCTTCGCCGCCGATGGGCACCTACGAGGAAAGATTCACACTCCGGAAGTAGCAGCAAACACGTCGTTCGGAATGAGCGACAACCAAACCTTGTTTATCGGAGCGACAAGCTCAATCTGGAAGATTCACCTGAATATTGCAGGTGCTACACGACCGTAATTCAATTACCCAACATCAACTACCTGAGGATTTGAAACTTGAAAGCTGAACCGAAGATTTTCCCGAACCACCGATCATCTACTCCTCCTGGGGAACTAAGGGAAGGGATCGAAATTTCCGACGATCGATTTCTTGATTTGATCGATGCTGATGCAGAAATTGAAAAACATTGGACCGGCTGTGAATGGGCGGAAGGTCCGGTTTACTTCCCCGAAGGAAACTACGTTCTGTGGTCGGACATTCCTAACAATCGAATCCTGAAGTTCGATGCGGAAACTAAGGACACAACGGTTTTCCGCTCCCCATGCAACAACACCAACGGCCACTACCGTGACCAGCAGGGTCGGCTCGTTTCGTGCGAACACTCGGCGAATCGAATCTCTCGAACCGAAGCTGACGGCACTGTCGTTTCTTTGGTCGAAACCTGGCAAGGCGGACGACTCAACTCACCCAATGACCTCGTCGTTAAATCTGACGGATCAATCTGGTTCACCGACCCTCCATACGGCATATTGTCGAACAGGGAAGGCAACCAGCGAGACAGTGAGCTGGAAGGTAACTTCACGTACCGACTTGATCCAGAATCAGGTGAGATGTCGGTCGTCGACAACATTGGTGACCGTCCGAACGGACTCGCATTCTCTCCCGACGAAAAACTGTTCTACCTTGCAGACACCGGGACACCGCAGGACATCACGGTTTTCGACGTAAGTGAAGACGGCAAAACCCTATCTAACAGGCGTCAATTCGTCGAGGTTCGACCTGGTGCAGCAGATGGTATTCGAGTCGATGAACTCGGCAATGTTTGGTCGAGTGCGAGGGACGGAATTCACTGCTACACACCAGAGGGTGAACTACTCGGCAAAGTTCTTATCCCAGAACAGGCAACAGCGAACCTCGTATTCGGTGACCCGGATGGAAAGCGAATCTACATTTGCGGAGATACTTCGCTGTATTCAGTACGTGTCAAAGTAGCGGGATCACATCGTTACTGGTAGTCAGTCGAGAAATATGTCTATCGAGCGTGGCAACTTCGCGCGTTCGATAGGACAATAGATGCCCAGTAAATAACAGTCAGAGGACGGATAACACGTTATGAAAGTTGCCATCGGGGCCGACCACGGCGGTTTTGAGCTCAAGAACGACATGGCAAAGTTGCTGAGTGACATGGGTCACGAGGTAATCGACAAAGGTGCTCACGAGTATGACGGAGAAGATGATTTTCCAGACTTCGCCGCACCGGTCGCAGAGTCTGTCCAATCTGGTGAAGCGGAACGCGGAATCGTAATTTGCGGTAGCGGTGTCGGAGCTGCAATAGCGGCAAATAAATACGCTGGTGTTCGTGCAGGGCTTTGCCACGACACCTATTCCGCAGGGCAAGGTGTTCAGCACGATGACATGAACGTTCTCTGCATGGGAGCCCGTGTAGTGGGTGTTGCTCTTGCAGAAGCCCTCGTTCAATCGTTTATGGCTGCTTCACTTGAATCGCACCCACGCTTCCAGCGCCGACTCGACAAAGTCCAAGCGATCGAATACGCACAGATCGGGAAGTCCTAAGACTTCGTGTAGGTCACCAATTCACATCCAGTAACAGATCGATAAATGAACAACACTCAAAAAGCACTTGAACTAGGGCAGTCGATCTGGCTCGACTCAATCAGCCGAGAGATGATCAAGTCTGGAGAACTCCAGCGTTTCGTCGACTCCGGGATTACGGGAGTCACGTCGAACCCCTCGATTTTCGACAAGGCTCTATCCGACACAACGATTTACGACGACGATCTGCGAGAACTAGCCGCAGCCGGATCGTCGGCCGAGCAGGCATTCGAGAAGCTCGCGGTGGATGACATTCGTGACGCAGCTGATGTACTGCGACCGGTCTACGACAACGCCGGTCGCCGAGATGGGTTCGTGAGCATCGAGGTATCGCCAACCCTTGCCAACGACACAGATGGCACGGTAACAGAGGCACGACGGCTCTGGACGGCGATAGACCGTCCAAACGTCATGATCAAAGTCCCTGGCACTCCCGCCGGAATCCCTGCGATTCGCACACTTATTTCAGAAGGAATCAACGTCAACGTAACCTTGTTGTTCTCGCTAAAGGCTTACGAAGATTCTGCGAATGCCTATATTGAAGGTCTCTCAGAGTTTGCCAGCCAGGGACGTGGCATTCCCGACACCGTCGCATCAGTAGCTTCATTCTTTGTCAGCCGGGTCGATACATCAGTGGACGGCGCTCTTCCTGAGGGGCACGAACTCCAAGGCAAAATCGGAATTGCCAACGCCAAAGCCGCTTACGCGAAATTTGGTGAAATGTTCGACAGGAATCTCGGTGGCGGTGGGACATTCTTCCCGCTCCACACAACTGGCGCCCAGGTACAACGACCGTTGTGGGCTTCGACGGGTGTCAAAAACCCTGCCTACCCAGACACGCTTTACGTCGATGAACTTATGGGTCCAGACACTGTGAACACCGTTCCAGAAGCAACGCTATCGGCGTACGACGACCACGGCACCCCAGGCGACAAGATTGCGGAAAATGCCGAACAGGCTTTGAGTCAACTGAAGGCACTCGAAGCGGAAGGCATATCGCTCGACTCGATCACCAATGACCTATTGGAAGCGGGAGTCAAGGCATTTGCCGACTCCTATGAGTCGGTCCTGAACAAGGTATCGACAAAACTAGCGGAGCTTGGCTAGCGAGAGTCGCATGATCACCAATTCGGTAACCGGCGTACTTGAAGGGCTCATAACCCAGCGGGTCGCCAGCCGAATTTGGACAAAAGACCCTTCGGTGTGGCCATCACCTGACGAGGGCGGCGATCCAGCGCCGAATACGCTCGGCTGGCTTCAATTGCCGATCGGACTCACTCGACTCATCGAACAGTTTCAGGAAGCTCGTTCGAATCTCGCAAAAGACGAAATCAAGGATATCGTTGTGCTCGGCATGGGCGGGTCGAGCATGACTCCGCTAACACTTCGGTCGATGCTTTCAGGTGGCGAATCCGTCTCTCCTAAACTGCGAGTGCTGGACACAGTTCACCCTGATGCAGTTCGTGAACTCAGTGAACGGATCGACCCATCCAAAACGTTATTTATTGTCGCCAGCAAGTCGGGTTCGACTGTTGAACCACTCTCCCTGGAATCGCACTTCCGTGAACTCTCTCCGAAAACTGGGTCTAACGCAGGAAGAAGAAATTTCGCGGCATTCACTGACCCAGGGACTCCAATGTCTGAACGTGCCAGAAACGGAGAATTCGGCACATGGATATCAACCCCTCTAGACGTTGGAGGTAGGTTTTCAGCACTATCCGCGTTCGGAATAGCTCCGGCAGTTTTTAGTGGGCTGAACCTTGAAGGAGTAGCCAACTCGGCCGTTCGCGTGTCTCAAGAATGCGGTGCGGATTCACCGGCGAATCCAGGACTACAACTTGGCGCGTTTCTTGGAGCAAACGCTCTGAACGGCAAAGATAAAGTGACCGTGGTGACGCCACCGGAATTTGCAGCATTCGGGTTGTGGATTGACCAACTGCTGGCAGAGTCGACTGGCAAGCATGAGAAAGGTCTCGTCCCGATAACCGGCGAACCGATTCTCTCCGCGGAGCGGTACAGCGAAGATCGACAATTCGTGTTCATAGGATCCGAAACTGAAGTTGAACTCCGGTCAGAACTCGTAGAACTCGGACACCCAGTTCTCACCATCAACTTTGATGATGCTAACGATATTGGTGGCGAATTTTTCCGATGGGAGTTCGCCGCCGCTGTGGTCAGCTCTGTACTCGACATCTACCCGTTCGATCAACCGGACGTTGAAGCAGCGAAACAACGCGCTCGCGATCTGGTTGGTGCCGAGCGGGTTGAATCGACCGGATCGAGCGTGGAGGAAGTGGTTGAGGCGATAGGTCATCAAAACGCCGGGGCGTACATTTCTATTGTTGCGTTTATACCTGAATCACAGCCGGCAACCGAAGCGATGAGTCGACTACGCCATGCAATTACGATGGCGACCGGTATACCAACCACATTTGGATATGGTCCCCGTTATCTGCACTCCACAGGGCAGTTGTTCAAAGGCGGACCAAAGAACAATTTGGTTATAGGTTTCGTATCAGGGAAATACGATGATCTGC
>CAYYMP010000069.1:0-1542 GCA_964472915.1 uncultured Dehalococcoidales bacterium
TGAACTTCTTTCAAGATTAGAGCCAAGTTGGCGAGGTGTCAATTAACAAATTTTTTCGCTTCTCAAAATTGATTCATTCCACCACACCGATAACTCAAGACTGATAAAACACACTCGAAAACACTAGGCACGCGGAGTGGTCAATGATTATCGAGTGGAACGCCCACATTTTCAGTTCAAATGTCGACAAGTACCCGTTTCACCCGAGCGCGGCGTACACACCAAAACCTGATGCGTTATTGGCGGATCCTCTTGCTGACTACATGCAGCGGATGTCAGACGAGGGGATCGATAAGGCTGTGATTGTCCACCCTGAGCCTTACGGCGACGACCACAAGTTAGCCCTTGAGTGTGTTGAACGCCATCCTGACGTCCTGAAAACAACCGCGCTTTTCTATCCCAAAGACCCTTCCGCACCAGTTGGCCTTCGGAAGTTGGTGGAAGAACATCCTGGCAAGCTTGTCTCGTTCAGGTTCCACGCCCATGAAGGCAAACGTCACTACCTCGATTCGTTCGATGACGAGAACGTCAGAACACTCTGGCGAACTGCCGGAGAATTGGGACTAATCATCGAACTTCACATCGGCCCAGACTACGCAGCCCAAGCTGGAAAACTGGCGGCTGAATACCCGGATTTCACGGTCCTCGTCGATCACATGGCCGAAGCAAAATACTCATCCGGTCCTGATTTTTCAGACGTTATCAAGCTGAGTGACCTGCCAAATGTCTATATGAAGCTTTCAGGGTTGAACCACTACGCGACGGATGAGCCGTACTACAAGAGCGTAGTCCCGTTTAGTCGCTGGGTTGCAGACTCATTTGGACCCAACAGGATGGTATGGGGAAGCGGATCACCCGAAATAGTCGACGTACATCTGGCTCACTGGTCTGAAGCTGATCGAGCCAAAGTGAAGGGCGGAAACCTACAAAAGTTGCTGAATTGGTGATCTAGGGAGCAAGGGCTACCAGAATGGCGCCCGCGCCGATCGCCGTTGCCCCGGCAATTCGTTGTCGGCCAACGTCTTCTTTCAGTATGAATAGTGCAAACAGCACTCCGAAAACTATCGCTAGTTCCCGGAACGGACCTACATAGCTGACAGGTGCAAGGGTGAATGCAGTTAGCACCAGACCGTACGATGCAAACTGAGCTATCCCACCGATTACCACTGGACGCCACGTGGTCTTCATTACCCCTGCAAAATCAGCGATCACATATGAACGCAGCAGTATCGGTAACGATCCCAACGCTCCTCCAAGTTGAACAGTGAACATGTAGAGCAGTGGTTCAACATACTCGACCCCGCGTTTGTCCCAGTTGGAATAGCTGGCGATGATCAGGCCGGTGATGAGTGCGAACACCACCCCTTTGTCAGCGACTAGTTTTCGAGGTTCAAGCCAAACCTTGAGACCCTGACCCGAAGATGACCCCACAACGATCACCCCAATGAAAATTGCCACAATTCCCAGTGAGCCCACAGCTGAAACTGTCTCTCTCAGAATCAGTGTCCCGAATACCGGAATGAGAGCGAGACCGAGTCCCCG
>CAYYMP010000069.1:1642-9943 GCA_964472915.1 uncultured Dehalococcoidales bacterium
CCAGTACGAGCGCGATCGCGGTACCTGTCATTGTTTAGAAATCCGGGGTTAGGTTAACGGTTTTTCTGTTCTTGATCGGCTGCAAGTGCCCAATCGACACGCAGTTCCACGTCACCATCAGCCCAAGGCTTGGTGATGTACTCAACCGCTCCAAGAGAACGCGCCATTGCCATGTCTTCGGGGCGTCCTTTTGCCGTAACCATGATCACAGGGATCGGACTGGTTCGAGTGTCGGCCTTCAGCGTAGCCAGGGCATCAAAGCCATTGACTCTCGGCATCATTACGTCCAGCAAGACGAGATCGGGAGATTCACCAATGGCTAGATCAAATACCTGATCGCCGTCTTCGGCTTCAACCACATCATGACCTGCGTCTTCGAGAATCGTCGCCAGAGCGAGTCTCACATCAGGACTGTCATCAACAACAAGTATTCGTGCCACAAGCAACCTTTTTCACTTACCCGGAATCGATCGTAATTTGAATTGGATCGACGAACCTAGTCCGGTTGATTCTGCATTGGAATCTAACCTGCCCCCTACATAACTTACAGTGAACTGACCGAATTTGCATCGGGGATTCACGTAATTCACAAGTTGCCTGAACGCGAATCCTTCAGGTAAGTTCACCGTCTAATTCCGATGAAACGCAGGTATTGGAGCGTCAAATGCACTATCAGGACGAAAGAACTACCGGATGTCGAATTTCCGACGCGTGGACTTATCGAGGGTTGAAAACGGTAGTGCTCGAAAATGAACTGCTGCGAGTTTCGATTGTTGCTGACAAAGGTGCAGATGTTTTCGAGCTTGTACACAAGCGCACAGACACTGAATTTATGTGGCGAACACCGTGGTCTGTTCGGAATCTTTCACAGTGGACTCCGTCAACGGGGGACGGCGACAACACATGGCACGACACCTACATAGGGGGCTGGCAAACGATCGCGCCAACCGGTGGGCCGCCTCAGAAGTATGCGAACGCAGACATCGGTCAGCACACCGAGGCAACTCTAATGCCCTGGGATGCTCAAATAATTGAAGATTCGCCAGAACGAGTGAGCGCAAAGTTTTGGGTACGTACAGTTCGAGCACCGTTTTGGATCGAAAAGATCGTTAGTTTGGAATCGAACAGCCCAGTTGTCACTGTTACCGACACTTTGATCAACGAAGCAGAAGAACCAGCTGAAGCTCAATGGGGTCAGCATGTGGCACTCGGCGAGCCGTTCCTTACTCCAAATTGCATACTGGATATGGCTGATGCGGACCACATTGTCCCGGAACGTGGAGGCGACCGGCTAAAAGACGGTCACGTGGGTAAATGGCCAACCGCAATCTCACCTTCAGGCGATCCGGTTGATCTCACAAAATTCCCCGCTAAATCAGAACGGCTTCAAGATTATTCAGTGTTTAAGAATCAATCAGAAGGTTGGTACGCGGTAACAAATCCTGACAAAGGTGTCGGGTTCGGTTTGGCTTATCCGGTCGAGACCTTTAAGTACCTCTGGTACTGGCAAGTATTTGGCGGTGGATGGGGTTATCCGTGGTACGGACGGACGTACAACGTTGGACTGGAGCCATTCACCAGTATGGCTGCAGGAGCACCTGAACCAGGATCAGATCAACGAACTTCGATGATTTTCGAAGCGGGGCAGAAGCGAACTGCCACCGTGCGGGCTGTGGTGTTCGAAAGTACGACCGGCGTGACAAACATTTCCCCAGACGGGAAAGTCACCACACGATAAAAGTCATGAGTAATCAAAAACGCCCTGAGGCCAGACAACCTCAAGGCGTTTTTGGTTTCATTTATTGCACCAATTAGGCTTCAGCCAGTACACCTTCATCAACGGTGTGAGCTCGAATCCAATCCCAGTCGAGCGGGACTCCGATACCAGGTCCATCTGGTGCGTAGACGTTTCCTTCAGAGTCAATACCGTCCAAATCATCGTTGTAACCGAGATAGACAGGGGCCTTAGTCGTTTTAACTTTCGGGTGAACTAACCCAAGTTCGAAGAAATTCGTATTTCGAATCGAGGACATGATGTGACGGTGGACTGGTCCCGGGCCGTGCAGTTCCATGTCTAATCCAAACCCTTCGGAGGCGTGTGCAATTTTCATGGCACCAGTCACTCCGCCGTCTTCGTGAGCGCCTGCACGAACGTAATCTGTCCCGTCGGCCGTGATGAAATCAACGTGCTGCTCCAGCAATCGAATATGTTCGGTTTGGAGAAGTGGTGTCTTCACCATCTGTCGTAGCTTCCTGTGTGCAAATTGTGACACACCACCATCCTGATAGGGATCCTCCCACCAGAAGAAACCAGCTTCGTCACAAGCTAGACCAAGTTTCAGTGCATCCCCGAAATTCTTGATCTCACATGCCGGATCAATGAGCAGGTTCATCCTGTTGCGAAATTTGTCACCCATCAGGAGAACGTTGTCTACTTCTCTCTGGATATTGTCTCGAGCCAAACCCCAACCGTGAATCTTGAACGAGCGGTAGCCCATTTCGTAGCACTGCTCAGCGAAATCAACGTAGTCCTGAGGTGTCGTAAGTCCACCGTTCTCGTCCCCGTGCAACGTCGATGCGTATGCAGGTAACGGCTTCTTTTCACCTCCCAGCAAACGGTAGATAGGTTCGTCGTACAGCTTGCCGGCGATGTCCCATAGGCAAATATCGATGACACCTACACCTAACATCGCCCCATGACGCAGACCCCGCTTCGTGTCGTTGTAGATCGACTCTCTTGCGAGCGCATCTTTTCCGATTAGATATTGAGCTACGGTCTCTACATCCCCTAGAGCTCGCCCAATCTCCGGGTACTCACCAACGATTCCTTGGTCGGTGTGAATTTGCAGTAAGTGTCCACGTTGGGTGAGTTTTGATCCTGCCTCGTAGACCATGTTGAAGGTGTTGTAGTCCTTCGACACATTTTCGAGCTCGTGCTCGTAAACCGTGACTGAAACCTTCGTGATTTTTGGGCTGTTCTTCATTTCATCTCCGGTGAGCAATGACGTTCGGGCTTTCACTTCCTAAATTGTCGAAATTGTGAAGCCGACCAAAGTAGCCGGGATATTAGCACCACACACCTCTAAAGACACTCAACTGCATGTAGAATCTCGGCGTTTCTAAACCATCAGGATTTTCGTTCAAAGCTCATGAAAGCGATCGTCTACCACAGCAACAAAGACATTCGACTGGAAGATATTCCAGAGCCTTCCCCTGGTAAGGGAGAAGTAAAGATTCGAGTGAGCAACGCTTCCATTTGCGCCACTGATATTGAGGAGTGGCAGTTTGGACCTCTGTGGGTTCAATACGGTTCACCAAACCCGCTGACCGGGAAACAGGCGCCGTTAGTCCTCGGTCACGAAATTGCAGGCTACATAGACGAGCTCGGCGAAGGTGTGTCTGGACTCCAAGTCGGTGACCGGATTGTTGTTAATAATGTCCTGACGTGCGGGACCTGTTTCTGGTGTGAAAGAGGTCAGCAGTCGGTTTGTCCAAATATGGCTGTTGCTGGGCTTTCAGCGGACGGTGGACTCGAAGAATTTCTTGTGTGGCGTGCTGACCATGTAATCAAACTACCTGACACCGTCTCTGACGTCGAAGGACCACTGGTCGAACCAGCAACGGTGGCTGTACACGGTGTTCGGCGCTCAGGAGTGAAAGCTGGAGACACGGTTGCAGTTCTTGGTTGTGGAACAGTCGGATTACTGACACTCCAGGCTTTCAAAGCCGCGGGTGCTAGGGTAATTGCCGTCGATGTCCGTGAGCAGAGCCTGGCTCTTGCGAAAGAATTGGGTGCTGACGAAACAGTAAATTCGTCAATCGAAAGTGAAGCGGCTGAGCGACTAATCGAACTCACCAGCGGTGTCGGTCCAGACATTGTTGCCGAAACCGCAGGTGCCAAAGAAACCCCCAGGATGGCGATCGAGTGGACCAGGCGCGGTGGAACCGCACTACTAATTGGAATCTACTCAGCAACCCCAGAAGTCGATTTCAACAATCTTGTGGGGCCTGAGATTACTGTGATCGGCTCGGTAGCTGCGTCTCCGGGCGATATGAAAGCTGCGGTTGACCTCATGGGGCAGGGCAAGATCGACGTTAAGCCACTCATTTCTGCCACTGTTCCACTAAGCAAGGCCATTGAAGATGGATTCAATCGCATGCTGGACGCGAACAAAGACGTTTACCGGATCGTGATTCAACCGGGCAGTTAGTCGGAGATTTATATGCACTACCAGGATGAGCGCACAACGGGCTGTCGAGTTTCGGACGCTTGGACATACCGCGGACTCAAGACTGTGATTCTTGAGAACGAACTAATCCGGGTGACAGTGTTAGCCGACAAAGGCGCAGACATTCAAAGTTTCGTCCACAAGCTAACTGACACCGAGTTCATGTGGAGAACTCCCTGGGGAGTTCGCGATCCAAACACGACAGTTTCGCCGACAGGTGATCCAAGTAGCGTCTGGCTCGATTATTACGAAGGTGGGTGGCAAACCGTTGTACCTCACGGAGGGTATTCAGACCGCGTTTATAACGCCGACTTCGGAATTCACGGTGACGTGAACCTGATTCCGTGGGATGTTCAGATCGTGGAAGACACTGCTGAACGGGTCTCTGTGAAATTTTTTGCTAAATCCGTACGCATGCCAATGGCTGTGGAAAAAACTCTTACCGTTTCAGCAGGTTCAACGACGTTATCAGTGGATGAATCTGTCACAAATGAGGGAGAAGAAGATCTCGAAATTGTGTGGCTGGAACACATTGCGATTGGCCCGCCAATAATGTCTGATAATTCACGCCTGTTTGTCCCTGAATCAGACCTTCTAAGCCATCCCGAAGACATTGACCCCAACTCAAAATTGGAACCTGGCTTCAGTGGGAAATGGCCTAACATGAACGCCAATGATGGTTCTGTTCTGGACTTCACGATAATTCCTCCTAAAGAAGATCGATCTTTGGACATGGCGTACATGACCGGAATGGATGAAGGTTGGTATGCGCTCCTAAATGAGGAAACAAATATTGGTTGGGCAGTTAGTTATCCGGTCGATGTATTCAAATACCTCTGGTACTGGCGAAATTTCGGCGGTGGATATGGCTATCCCTGGTATGGACGCTGCTACAACGCAGGGCTCGAACCGTGCACAAGTTTCCACAACGGTGGACTGAAACAAGCGCAAGAAAACGGAACTGCGTTTAAGATCAACGCCGGACAAACAACTTCTGTCAAAATCACGGCTGGACCGTTTGAAGGCTCCGGCGAAGTAAAACGAGTCACTCCATCCGGCGAAGTGGAATTCGTCTGATCAGAAAACCTGGCTAGTTCAGATTAAGAGAGTTTAGGAATGCGAAAGCGAATGTTCGGAGACTCCGGTCTCGAAACCTCGGTCATCGGTTACGGTGGCTGGCCAATGGGTCGCGGCATGTACGGTGATTTTGATGACGATGAGGCGATCGCGGCAGCTCGTGCCTCTTTCGATAATGGCATCACCTTGTTCGACACCGCGGCTGTCTACGGCTGGGGATACGGCGAAAAGCTTATGGGAAAAGCTCTCAAGGGGATCCGCCAGGATGTTGTGCTGGTGACCAAAGGTGCACGCGAGTGGGTTCGGGACAACCCTGATCGCAGAGCAGCTACAGTTTCTGATTCAGATCCAGAACGATTGCTGAAGTCAATTGACGAATCGCTTGAGCGACTTCAAACGGACTATATTGATCTGTTCCTCATCCACTGGCCCGATCACAACCGAGCGTTTTCTGAGCCGATGGAAGCCCTTGAAAAAGCGAAGCGCGACGGAAAAATTCGCCACACAGGAGTTTCTAACTTCTCGGTTGAAATGATGTCCGAAAGTCGAGAGACGAGTCCGATTGTGACGAACCAGATTGGGTATCACATTTTCGACCGTCGTCCAGAAGCGGAAGTAATGCCATATGTGAAAGACAATGGCATGGGGATCATGGCTTACGGTTCTCTCGCTCACGGGCTCCTGACCGGTACATGGAGTGCCGATAAAACTTTCGGGGACGATGACTGGCGCAAAAACGGCGCAAACTTTGGCATCAGCTCCTGGGGACCTGAAAACCTTGCCAAGAACGTCGCTGTGGTCGAGAAACTGAAAACCATTGCGGCCGACAACGGCAAGACCATGCCTCAGTTGGCAATCGGATGGGTACTCGCAAACGAAACTGTGAGCGTCGCTCTGGCAGGGTCGGTCACACCTGCCGAGGCGACAGAGAACATCGGAGGAGACTGGGCGATGCCTGCTGATGTGAAGAAAGAGATCGATGATCTCGTTCTCGCAGAAGGCTCAGGCGTTGGTCTTTCAGGAATGGAAATCGCGACTTAGTCGAACTCCATCTCAACCACCGACCAAACGAAGGAATACAGATCAACATGATTATCGACACCCACTGCCACGCGGGACAGAACTGGTTCTTGCCAATTGAATCGCTTGAGTTCGAAATGGATCAAGCGGGTGTCGACCATGCTGTTCTGATTCAACACGGTGGTACCTACGACAACAATTATCTCTTCGATGAAGCGGGAAAACGAGGAAATCGCTTCAAGGTCGTCGTGCTAGTTGACCCAGAAGACAGCGATCCGCTTGGAACTCTCGAAAAGTTGGCCGAACAAGGTGCAGCGGGAGTCCGAATTGCACCCGATGGAGAGTTCAGTGCACTCAGCGACGTAACTCAGATCTGGAAAAAGGCTGGTGAGCTCGGGATCGCGGTAAGTTCGATCGGGGATGCCAAGCGATTTTCTGCTGACAGCTTCAAGAAACTCGTCGACGCAGTACCAGACACGCAAGTTGTTATTGAGCATCTGGCAGGCGTTGGAATTAGCGATCCGCCGTATTCCGATTACGAGTCGGCTTTGGAACTTGCATCTCGGCAGAACACGACCATCAAAGTGCCTGGTCTCGGCGAGATAACACGTCGTCCACCTCGACTTTTACCGGAGTTCAGGTTCGACAATATCCCACCGCTGTTCGAGATGGCCCTCGACGCCTTCGGTGCGAACAGAATGATGTGGGGCAGCGATTACCCACCGAGTGCGGGGCGTGAGGGGTATTTGAATACTTTGAATGGTGTACGGGAGTACCCTGCGTTCGCAAATGGTGACGATCTAGACTGGATACTTGGCAAGACTGCTGCCAGGGTGTTTGGTATCTAGCTCGCCAGCTTCGCCAGAACGGTTACTCAGTCCACCAGGACGCGCCAACCAAACCCGGTCCAGTGTGTGCTCCCATGAACGGGTGGAAGCTGGTCGTAAACAATTCCTCACAGTCGAACCTTGCTGAGAGCCAATCGTTAACTTCGTGTGCCCGGTCTGAAGCGCCAGCGTGCATCACATTTATGTGTGCTTTCCTGTTGCCGATTGATTTCCCGATTTCGTCCAACATTTTCTGCATGGCGCGTTTCGTCGTACGTGGTCGAGCAATTGCACCAATGTTACCCGTCGAGTACTCCATGACCGGCTTAATGTTGAGTGCAGCGGTCGCCCAGAACGCAATTTTCGGAACCCTGCCTGAACGATGGATGAACTTAAGAGTGTCGAGGATCGCGAGCAATCGGACTTTGCCAGCTACTTTTTGCGCCTGGTTCACAACTTCGTCAAGGGCATGTCCCGACGCGGCCAATCGTACAGCCGCAGTCGTAATAAGTGCCTGAGAACTCGCAGCTGTTTCAGTATCGAACACTTCAACCCGCTTTGACGGGTTTTCTTTCATATAGTGCTCAGCAGCTACCGTTGCGGCATCAAACGCAGCACTGAGTCTGGCGGACAGGCTCACACACAGAATCTCGTCAGCGTCTAAACCGGCTTTTTCATATTGCGTCAAATACTCACCTGGTACAGGAGCCGAGGTAGTTGGGATTGACTCTGAACGTTCGAGCATTGAGTAGAAATCGTCTAGCTCGGGATCTTCGCCATCGACGAACGTTTTATCGTCGATCGTGATTTCCATGCGTGGCACAAACACACCCAGTTCAGAAATCTGATTCGGAGAAAGAGCCGCAGCAGAATCGGTAACGATCGCAACTTGTTTTTCAGGGTTGGTCATAGGCGAGATTATGGGAAGTTCGGAGTGAACGGTCAAAGGATTACACGTTTCCGACTCTGATAGTGAGGATGATGTTGGCTAGAATTGATTGTTCACAATTCAGATTCGCGAAGCGAAGAAACCAGAAACCCCAAAATGACTCCCTCAATTCAGCCGGTCAAACGGCTACCCAACATGCAAGATCTGTCCGAAAAACAAATTCGGGCGCGGCAGCATGTTGCGAAAAAGTTGCTTGGGA
>CAYYMP010000070.1:0-9620 GCA_964472915.1 uncultured Dehalococcoidales bacterium
GCCGCCGGATAGAGCGAACGACATAGAACGCTCACGAATGCACTGGAGCAAATAGCACGAATGCCTAACTTCGATTACGAGTCACCAACTTCACTGGCTGAAGCACTGGAACTACTGTCAAAACCCGGTGAGGTCCGCCCTCTTTCCGGTGGTACCGACATCATCGACCAGCTGAAGAACAACCGCAGAAATGCCGATCTTGTGGTCGACACCAAACGTGTTCCAGAACTGCTGAAGATCGAAGCAAACGGTTCTGGACTCACCATTGGCTCGGCGGTCTCGTGCACCGAGGTCCACAAGTATGTCGAAAAGACGGGTGGCTACCCTGCCCTCGCTGAATCTACCGAGTTGGTCGGTTCAGTCCATATTCAAAACCGCGCCTCAGTTGGGGGAAATGTCTGCAACGCCGCTCCATCTGCCGACACCATTCCATCGCTACTAATTCACGAGGCCGTGGCACACACCGCAAGTGCAGGTGGAGCACGCGAAATTCCGCTGATCGACTTCTTTGCTGGTCCCGGCCAAACAGTTCTCCAGAAGGGCGAAATTCTCAAGGAACTCGTCCTTCCACCCACCAACGAAAACACGGCATCCGCCTACCTAAGATTCATTCCGAGGAACGAAATGGATATTGCGGTTGCCGGTGTAGGATCTCTCATCGAAATCGATCGAGCATCAGGGAACATCACGAAGGCTCGAATCGCCCTGGCTTCTGTTGCGCCAACGCCAGTCCGTGCTTACGGTGCTGAAGAATTCCTGAAAGGCTCACCGGCAAACGAAGACACTTTCGCAAAAGCTGCTGATTTGGCAGTCGAATCCGCGGTTCCAATTACCGACGTTCGAGGTTCAGCCGAGTACCGAAAAGAACTGGTCCGAGTTCTTACCCGCCGCACCCTCGGTATTTGCCTGGAGCGACTCGGATAAACCTCCGTTACATCCCGCCATTTATTCCACTCAGCAAGAGACACCAATGACCAAAAAGCAAATCAAAACAACAGTGAACGGAGTTGAGCACGAGATCCTGGTCGACTCAACCTGGACCCTCCTCGAAACCCTCCGGGACCACCTTGGCCTGACCGGTACGAAAGAAGGCTGTTCAAACGGTAACTGTGGCGCTTGCACAGTGATGGTTGACGGGAAGTCGTCATGCTCTTGTCTCGTTCTTGCACCTGAAATCAACGGGCGTGAAGTAACCACTGTTGAAGGACTTGCCGATCACGGTCACCTGACTCCAGTTCAGGATGCGTTCGTCGAAAATTCCGGTCTCCAGTGCGGGTTCTGCACTCCTGGATTCATGATCGCAACCACCGCTCTACTCAAGGAAAACCCTAAGCCGACTGAGAACGAAATTCGTCTCAAGCTCGCGGGGAATCTGTGCCGCTGCACCGGCTACGACAAAATCGTAAGGTCAGTTCAAGACGCAGCCGAACGCCTCGCCAATTCGTAACGCACTGGTGGGACTCTACGCCTATTCCAGTGTTCGCAGGTAGTTGACCAGATGCCAGGTTTCTTCGGGAGAAATTGCCCCACCCAGCGGTGGCATGCTGCTACCCGGGATTCCCTCCTGGACAAACTGATACAGCACATTGTCCGGGTGAAGAGGTACGTGAACGATCAAGTCTGCCGGTGGCGGATCAAGTCCTATTGCCAGGGGGCCATCACCTCGCGTAGATACCCCGTGGCACGTTGAACAGAATTGCGAATAGATGCTCTTCCCCTCATCGACCGATTCAGCGGTTGGCGCAACAGGATTACTCCCCAGCACGCCTCCGTTTCCAAATTCATCGCTCGAACCGAGAATGTCCATTAATCCAGCGAGGGATGCGAATGAAACTAGAGAAATTAGCGCACTAATGGCAATGACGCCCATGCTCTCCCAGGCTGTGATCCCACCGAGGAAGAATCCGTTCATAACGCCCAGCAATCCGAGCATCGAAAACACAAGCCAGCCCAACGGAACCAGGCTTTGTCTTTCCGCGACTTCAAAAACGGTCTGACCTGATGGGTGAGCGCTGCAGAAGTAAGAAAACGATCCGGCCTCATTGAACCTTGCTGTCACCGTGGAGTTTGCAGATGCGTAGAGTCCTCCGACTCGATGACCAACATCGTCTTCGTTGACGAGTACGATGCTGGCTCCCTGCTGCAGGTCTATCTGCTCGGGAATTATCCCGGCATCAATGCCTGCGTCGATATTGTCTGCAGTGCCTAACGGGATATCGATGTGCACATCGGGTGAAGCCGCAAATGCAGAGGTTTGCAATGACCAGACGGTGCTGACGACAACAATCGCCAGCACCCCCAGTACGTTCAACTGAAGTTGACCTAATTTTCCGGTGAACTTCTTCACTACGGCTGTCGGACCTCCGCGGTGATCATTTCTTCAGTACCTGACTGGAATCGCAAACCCAGGGAAACTACGTCACCAGGTTCAAGACTACGCTTGATCTGCATCAGCATCACGTGCAATCCGCCGGGCTTGAGAAGAACAGTCTCGCCTGCTGGAACTGCAATTCCAGTCTCGAGCTTTTGCATCTTCATGACACCATCGGTCATGGATGTCTCGTGGAGTTCAATGACGTCTGAAAGATCGCCTGCACTCTCAACCATCAGGTCGAAAACTTCCACAAGCATGTCGTCAGCATCACCTGAATTCTCAATCGTGAAGTAGATCGCACCGGTTCCACTCGCAGGTCCGTGACCGCCCATGGCAGGCATATCGCCACCCATATCCATGGGCTTATCGTCCATGTCCATCGGTTTGTCATCCATGGTCATTCCTGGCATCGCTGAATCGTCCCCCATGACCATTGCAGCTGGGCGCGCCCATGCATCCGAGATGCTGATTGCTGAAACTGGTTCAGGGGTTACGGTTGGTTCACTTTCCGTATTACAGGCGATCAGTAATGGCGCAAGAATTGCCGCGAGTGCCAGTAGTCCAAATTTGATTCGATTCCGAAGCATCTAGTTTTCCTCTTGACTGTTGAGCACCGCCTTTATGTCGGCGGCGATAGAGTCAGAGTGGGTCCCAAAAGGAAAAACAACCTTTGATCGCATGTTGTCGACCAAATACAGGTTCGCTGTGTGTGAAACCAGATATCCGGCGGCACTGTTCTGAGAATCGTCACGTTCTACGAAAATCCCAAAATCGTCCCAAACCTTGGTCAACGTTTCACGAGAGCCGCTCAACCCGATAAACTCAGGGTCGAAGACCTCGATCCTTTGCTTCAAAACTCCCGGAGTATCTCGCTCTGGATCAACGGTGACCCAAATGAAAGACACTCGCTCAGCATCTTCACCCAAAGCACGTTTCGCTTTGATCATGTCTGCCAGCGTCGTGGGGCAAACATCGGGGCAAAGCGTGTATCCAAAGAACACGATGGACACGTCATTCGCGTCGCTGCTCATCGTGAACGCATCCCCGTATTGATCTGTGAGAACGAAGTCTCCGATCACTTGCGGTGGATCGCTCACTGCACCGGAAAACTCATAGGGAGCCTCGGTGCAACTAAAAGCTATCGCTATAGCAACAGAAATCATTAATGCAAGCAACTTCGAGTTGCGTCGCGACGATCCCATATTTGAGAGAGACAGTTGCGGGAGATTCAAAGAGAAACTCACTCCTGACTTGTATAGATGAGCGGAGTGGCTTTAATTCGGAATGAACTAAACGTTGCCTGATCGTTCGACCGACTCCGCAAAATTGGTAGGCAGAACCAAATTTTTCGGCGGTCGTCTTAATAAGGCCAGTTTCACTTCATTTGGTCTTAAATATTCGTCGGTCGGGTAACCGAGAATCCCAAGATCGAAATCATCGAGAGCTATTTCTTGTGCCAGACCGTGAACGGCTAACTGAACGAATCCGGATGACGGTCCATCGGCCGATGTCGCAATGAAGTTGTTCGCTTCCTCACTTTGCTGACTGTCGTAGACGTGAGTGTGATCGACATCTACGTCGCCAACAAAGGTGTGAGTGTGAAATACCAATCGTTCGTAGAAGTGGTGATCCATCGACGGACCTACCACCGGCACAAACAACGCCAGGAGCGCCAGGTAAATGGCGATTACATTCCGAATTATGTGGAAGCGTCTAAGCAATACGAATGGATGAGAAATGGGATGGGATTGGCTCGTTCCGATGAGTCATCAGCCCAATCAATGATGCACCAACAGGTATCGATAGTACAGGTCACAACCTTCGGGAGTGAAAGAATGGTTCGTGAGGGTTGCATAAGTAACTGGTGTCATACGTCCCTGGTAAAAGTTGCGCCACGGCTTGTCTGAATAAACCCGTTTTGCATCTCTATATGTGATTCTGCATCTCATTCCTCCCGCAGAATGAGTAAGCTGCCTCGCGTAATTTCTGCAAGCTTTATTCCGTCGATGAAAGGAAATTTCACATGGCAATGACGATAGCGTGTGCGGACATGGGGTACTCCTGTGGCTACGAAGTGACAGGAGAGGACCTTGGTCAAATCCTTAGCGGCGTAAAGCATCATTCTTTAGAATTCCACGGCTACACGGAAAAAGAGCTCGAGGAAGTAGACGCTGTGGAGCAGTGGAAAGGTGCCATTCGTCAGGCTTCCCGACCCGGCACATCAAGAACTCCACGTGACGAAAGCGACCGTGACGTAATCCCGCATTAATCGCTTCTGCATACGAACAAGTCTTCGACCGACTCGGAATAGCGAGTCGGTCGATTCGTTTCCAGAGGAAATCGTGTTCCGTGTGCTAATCTGAACTCAAGAAATTTCGCATCTCGAAGCACGTCCTCCGCATCTAATTTGTGTACAAGGACGAGAGGATTTCACCACATAAATG
Organism: uncultured Dehalococcoidales bacterium; assembly: GCA_964472915.1. Lineage (GTDB taxonomy): Bacteria > Chloroflexota > Dehalococcoidia > Lucifugimonadales > Lucifugimonadaceae > Lucifugimonas. The sequence goes on from CAYYMP010000070.1 coordinate 4,819, forward strand.
GAACAGGTATTCCGCGCAGCATCCGAAGAACTTTCGGCAAACAACGAAATGGTTATCGCGACCGTCGTTAAAACTTCAGGTTCAACACCACAAAAACCTGGAGCAAAGCTGCTCGTGCGCGCCGATGGTTCCGGTGTTGGAACTCTTGGTGGTGGATGTGTCGAAGGCGATATTTGGTTCGCTTCCTCGCAGCTTCTAAAGAGCGGTGGAAACGCTGAAATGCGTGACTACGAGCTCAACGAAGACCTTGCGGCGCAAGACGGACTTGTGTGCGGCGGAACCATGTACTTCTTGTTGGATCCGATCCGGGATGACGCTGAGATTGACCCAATCAACAAGGAAGTCCTGGATGCGTACGACGGCGGTGCGCCCGTAGCGGTTGCCAGCCTGATGAAAGCTGCACCCAGTTCTCCTCAGGTAGTTGGCAGCAAACTACTGATTCGAGAAAACGGTTCAACGCTCGGCACTCTCGGCACGGATGACCTGGACAAACAGGCCCAGCAGGAAGCTCGAACTCTGATGGCGATGGGCAAGAACAGCTATATCACCACCGATACGGGTGCAGAATTTTTCATTGAGGCGTACACAACTCCTCCAACCCTGGTTCTTGCTGGTGGCGGTCACGTCTCGAAGGCAATCTCTAACATAGCCACAACCCTCGGTTTCAAAATCATCGTCATTGATGACCGAGAAGAGTTCTCTAACCCGGAACGATTCCCGGAAGCCGATCAAACGATCGTTGGCGATTACGGATCATCTTTCTCCAACTTGAAAATCGGCACAAATTCATTTGTAGTCATCGCCACGCGGGGGCACAGGCACGATGCTTCAGCCACGGCTGCGGCAATGCGTACTCCTGCCAGCTACGTCGGCCTGCTCGGTTCAAAGCGTAAGACCATCCTCATCTTCGAAGAGCTTTTCCTCGAAGGCTTCAACATGGAAGAAGTGCAAAGCGTCCGGTCGCCAATCGGTCTCGACATTTCTGCACGAACTCCAGAGGAAATCGCCCTGTCGATCATGGCGGAAATCGTCGGATTCCGACTCGGTGGACACGGCGGCACGCTCAAGCTCGACCAGCGACTTATCGACAAGGCGTACGAGAAAGCTTCGAAGAGCACGCAAGGTGCTCAAGTAATCGGCGCTGACTAACCATGGTGAACTACAACGCCGTCGGTATCCTGCTCGCAGCTGGCGAGTCAACGCGCATGGGCAAGCCAAAGGCCCTCCTACCCTGGCGTGGCACGACACTGCTTGAGTACCAGATGAACTCGTTGCTTCAGGGCGGGTGCGACAAGGTAGTTGTTGTGACCGGGGCTTACGATGCCGAAATGGCTCCCCTTCTCAAGGATCGTGAAGGGGTAATTCGCGCCTACAACCCAAAATTTAAAGAAGGTAAAACTACGTCGGTAAAAGCCGGTATTTGGGAAGTGCCTGACGGAGTCCATTCGATAGTTCTGCTTGCGGTCGACCAACCTCGACCCGCCTGGGTAATCGAAAAAGTTCTCCGAACTCACACGGACTTCGGTGCAGAAGTAACTTCACCCGGATTTGATGGGCACGGTGGTCACCCACTCGTTTTCGACGAGTCATTGCGCACTGAGCTAGCATCGATCACCGAAGAGGGCGAAGGGGTTCGCGCCATATTCCGACGTCCTGATGTCAACCACCACCGCGTTCAATTTGAGTCCGCGATCGTGCGCCTCGACATCAACACGCCTGAAGCCTACGAAGAAGCGCTGAAAACCTATACCGACCTGGCTAAATCACAAAGGTAGGAGACGGTGTTATGAGTAGTCCAACGCCGGTCCGAGAAAAAAGCTGGGTGAGAATCATGTTCTGGCCTTCGGTGATCCTTTTGGGTATTCCGACGTTGGGGTTCTGGGCGCTTTTGCACATAGCAGCCCTCGAATTTGCATGCGCTTGCACTCCAATGGAAACCGAGTGGCATACATCTTCGCGTGTAATGGGCACAATCTTGCTCGGTGCCCCTTTGCTGTTCGCCGACTGGTTCGTATGGTGGAAGTGGCGAGATCATCGCCGCACCCAGAATTGGGCGAAGAAACACACCGAAAAGAACAAGCCCTGGTACGCAAAAACCGGTAACGACCGACCTACCGGACCGATAAAAAACAAGCCATATGAGCCCTAACGATCTCGTCTCATCAGGAAACTCCATTGACGATGCGCGTGAGTACCTCCAGTCAACTGAAATTGATGGTTGGTTGACACGCGACTATCGGTACACAAATCCGGTATTTGAATCAGCGCTCGGTTTCCGTGTCGATCACCTGACCCGACCTGTCTGGTTGTGGATTCCGGTTGAAGGTGACCCTCAGCTATTAGCTCATGACGTGGACACCGGCAGGTTCCCCGAGAAATCACCGAATGTCACCGGATACGCCAATCGACTTCAAATGGTCGATCAGCTAACAAGCATGGTCGGATCAGCCACGAAAGTGGCAATGGAATACTCCCCGCTATACGAGTTACCCCGTGTTGGGCGAGTTGATGCAGGGACAGTCGAACTGATTCGATCGCTCGGTCCTGAAATAGTTTCCTCCGGCGACGTTATCCAGTTCGCTACAGAGCGATGGACACCTGAACAGCTTCAATCCCATTTTTTTGCAGTCGACGCTCTCGACAACATTGTGAAGCAGACTTTCAAGTACGTCGGCGAAAATATCCGCTGGGCACTCACCGAGCACGATATTGCTGAGCACATTCGAGGGAGATTCGACCGCGCTGGACTCGAGTTCGATGACGGTCCGGTGGTCGCATTCAACGAACACTCTTCCGACCCGCACTACGACCCAAAACCTGGTGAAGCCGCAATCATTCGACGAGAAGGTTGGCTGCTAATCGACCTTTGGGGTCGCAAAAAGCCCGAACACGAGGGGCAGCGAAACGTATCGGCTGACATCACTTGGACGGCAAAACTCGGTGCAACACCAACACCTGAACAGCAGAAGGTATTCTCAACCGTGACCTCAGCTCGGGACGCTGCATTTCAACTGCTCGAAGACCGTGTCCTTGATGGCGACAATCCAGCCGGTTGGGAACTAGATCAGGCAGCACGTGCGGTTATCGATAAAGCCGGTTACGGACAATACTTCGTCCATCGACTTGGTCACTCGCTCGGGTATGAAGTGCACTCAAACGGAGTAAACCTCGACAACTGGGAGACCAAAGACACCCGCACAGTCATTAACGGTATTGGAGTGACAATCGAACCGGGCATATACCTCCCAGAGTTCGGAGTCCGTTCAGAAATGGACGTTTACCTAGGGGAAGACGGTCCGGAAATCACCGGCAAGCGCCAGACCGAAATAATCCAGATCGAAACTTCCTAAGCTGGAAGCTCTGACCCCACGCCCTGCTCTAGTGCCAACTCGTAGAGCCGTGCGCACACAGCTAGGTCCTCAAACGCCACACCTTGCGATTCGAACAGCGTGACATCGTCATCCGAGTAGCGCGCCGTACGTAATCCGGCAACCAGTCGGTCAAGGCGCACCATGGCTTCCCATGAGAAATGCCCCGTCTCGGCTGCACGCATCAACTCCCCACACTCGCTCTTGGTCTGGTCAATGTCGTCGCAGGCGACCAGATCGGCTTTCACAACGGCAGCCGTATCAAGCTCACGCTTCATCCACGAATTGTTTCCAGCCGCATTGATGTGCATCCCAGCCTCGACCATGTCTCCCGTCACAACCGGTTCAACGGAATTGGTAACAGCGACCAGCACATCAGTGCCTTCTGCAGCTGCTTCATTCGAATCAACAGCCGTCACCGAAATTCCAAGGCGATCAGACATCCTTTCTGCGAAGCTTTCGCGGTTTTCCTGAGTCCTTGAGAAAACCTTTGCTTCAGAAATATCTCGAACCGCACAAACAGCTTCTAACTGAGTTTCAGCCTGGTATCCCGAACCGATAATCCCAACCAACTTCGAGTTCTCGCGAGCCATGTATTTGGTGGCTATTCCAGAAGCAGCACCCGTGCGTACCTGACCCATCCGGCCCGCTTCGATAACTGCAAGGAGTCCTTCGCCGTCGGTGCCGTAAAGCATCACATGGAAATTCACACCGCCGCCGCCGGCTACATACGACTTGTGCCCTGCCAGTCCGCGCTTTGGCCACGTCGCAGCCATGAAGTTGTAGGAGCCTTTTCCTACCGGTAAACGGTATCTAGGCTCGGTAAAGATTTCGCCATTCGATCGAGCGCGAAACACGTCGTCGAGAGCGTCGAGGGCTAGCTGCATATCCAGCAGTCCATTTACGTCCGACTCAGTCAGAAATAGTCTTTTCGTGTCGCTCATGATTACCTTTAGATCTCCTACCACTTCTACTCGGCGCTGAGTTGCCACATGTGGTTTAGCGGGCCATTGCCCTGCCCGATTTCCGGAGCGGTTCGCATGGCGTTCCAAACAAATTCTTTTGCGCCTTTGAACGCGTCACTTATCGACTCACCTTTGGCTAGTCGGGCAGTTACTGACGATGCGAAAGTGCAGCCTGTCCCGTGGTTGTTGGTTGAGTCTAACCAGGGAAGTCCGAACTCAGTGAAATCGGCTCCATCAAACAACAGGTCCATAGAGTCGCCAGACTCGTCAAGTGATTCCATGTGACCGCCTTTTACGATCACGAAATCAACACCAAGGTCGTGAATTTTGCGAGCTGCTTCTTTCGCTTCGGATATTGCCGATATTTCAATGCCCGAAAGCTCAGTCGCTTCAGGAAGATTCGGTGTGGTGACCGTTGCCAGAGGCAAAAGCTCGGAGCGATATGTCTCGATCGCTTCGTCTTTCAGCA
>CAYYMP010000071.1:0-9614 GCA_964472915.1 uncultured Dehalococcoidales bacterium
TCTGGAAGCGGTGTGTTGTGGTCAGGCATTTTCTGTTCGATCTCCCCGGCTGGTTGGTCGGGCTCTAACGGTGTTTGCAGTCGAAGGTCCGACCACAATTGCCGTCTTTGTTGAGGCAGATGTGTGGACTCTACTCAATGCAGTAGACCGAATTCCTAGCGTTTTTTTTGCGCGATTTTTCGATTTTTCCCAATCTCAATAATTTTCGTATTCAAATTGCTTCGTGGTAGCACCACGTCTACACTGGCGGCGTTTTCCCGGTGGCTCTTCACCGAAACGCATTTCATGATTGGCGACTAAAGCGCGGGAGTTGAATCGCATGAACGGTTACGAGGCAATTGCAAAGATCCTTAAGCGTGAAGGTTTTGAGTGGCTGGCTTGCTTCCCGGCGAACCCACTGATCGAAGCTGTTGCGCAAGAAGGAATCCGTCCGATCGTGTTCCGACAGGAGCGCGGTGGAATCATGGCTGCGGACGGTTTCTCCCGATTGATGGCTGAAAAAGGCAAGTACGGTGTATTCGCTTGCCAGGGTGGTCCCGGTACTGAGAACGCATTTGGCGGATTCGCTCAAGCCTGGGCCGATGCCGTGCCGGTTCTATTTATTCCAGACGGTCCTGGTACCGACAAAACCGATACCGCTCCGAACTTTTCAGGTCCTGCAAACTTCCAGGGAATCATGAAGTGGGCAGGCTCGATCAACCACGCGGAGCGTATTCCCGCGCTGATGCGACGAGCAGTTTCGGCTCTCAAGAACGGTCGTCCTGGTCCGGTAATGCTGGAAATGCAGCGTGACGTAATGGGTGACGAGGTTTCGAGCATCGATGCCTACGGAACGCCTTCACAACATGTCGTTGCTCCTGATAAGGCGGAACTGCGAGCCGCGGTAAAAGCACTTCTTGCCGCAAAGCGTCCCGTTATTTGGGCGGGTCAGGGAGTCCTTTACTCCAGTGGTTCAGACAAGTTGACAGAGCTTGCTGAACTGACCCAAATTCCGGTGATTACAACGATGCCCGGTAAATCGGCGATCGATGAGCGCCATGAGCTTTCACTTGGTGCAGCAAACCGAACAGCTCCGAAGGCTGTGTGGGAATGGCTCAAATCGAGTGATGTTTTGTTCGCTATCGGAGCCAGCCTATCGAAGACCAACTACGGAATCGACATTCCAGCTGGAAAGACTCTCATTCACTCGACCAACAACCCTCTCGACATCGACAAGGAATACCCGACTGATATCGGAATGGTTGGAGACGCTCGCAAGACTCTCTGCATGTTGGTCGATGAGATTAAGGCAGAAATCGGTGAGAACGGTCGGAAGGACGACTCTTCAACACGTGAGGCGGTTGCTCAGGTGAAGAAGGAGTGGCTCGAAGAGTGGGCTCCGCTTCTGAACTCTGACATGAATCCGATCAATCCTTACAGGTTGGTGAACGAGATTAACAAAGCAGTTGACCACGAAACGACGATCTTTACCCACGACGCCGGCCACCCACGTGACCAGGTGATGCCTTTCTACACAGCGACGGTTCCGCACAGCTATATTGGCTGGGGTAAAAGCACTCATCTTGGCTACGGAATCCCTTTGATGATTGGTGCCAAGATGGCAGACCCTTCTAAGTTCTGCGTCAACTTCATGGGTGATGCAGCATTTGGTATGTCGGGTCTCGATCTGGAAACAGCTACCCGTGCTGGTGCACCGATCACGACAATCCTGTTGAACAACGGAACGATGGGTGGTTACAACCGATCACTCCCAACAGCAATGGGTGAGTTCGGAGCTGGAAACATGACTGGCGACTACGCCGGTGTCGCTGAATCACTTGGCGGGGTTGGGATTCGCATCGAAGATCCGAATGAAATCGGTCCTGCGCTTACTCGTGCTCGGCAGATCAATTTCGACGAAGGTCGCAGCGTTCTTCTCGACGTGAAAACTCAGCAGGAACTCAAATTCTCGAATTACGCTGACTAATCGAAAACACTAGAGTGTGAATTCGGGGCAGATTCGAGTTATCTGCCCCGAATTCTTTTGACGCACTACTGTGTGAAACGGTAAGTTTTGGCAGCGAGAGAATCCGAAACAACCAGATGCCGGAGGGTTGGAATGACGAACGAGGAAGATCCAAAACATGTCGACGCAGAAGTCGTGGATGATGAAGGATCCCAAGATACCAGCATTGGTGCCACTCAGAATGTGGCCGGTCTTCTGACCTACCTTCTTGGATGGGTCACTGGTGTTGTGTTCCTACTTATTGAAAAAGAGAACAAATTCGTACGTTTCCACGCGATGCAATCGGTGGTTGTGTTTGTTCCGATAACAATCGCCTGGGTCGTCTTCCCGTTCATCCCATTTATCGGCGGATTCCTGAGTTGGTTGTTGTCACTCGCTTCGTTGCTCCTCTGGTTGTGGCTCATGTACCAGGCGTTCCAGGGCAACCATTACAAGTTGCCAAGATTAGGTGACTACGCCGAGACTCAGTTGAAAAACATGGGATCGAAATAGCGCTGTCTAGACTCCAAGACTAAAAGAAAAGCGAGGCGGTTCTGCCTCGCTTTTTTTATTTGTTCAGTTTCTTGGATTAATAGGTCAGTCAGATCCGAAAGAAGTTCGAATCCTTGTGCATGCTTCGTCTACAGCGACACGGGCGGCGTCAAAGATCCCAATTAGTTCATTGAACGCGTGAGCCATTCCGTCGTAGCGGGTGTAAACGACATCGACTCCTGCTGATTTGAGTGCTCCGGCGTAGTCATGGGCTTCGTCAATAAGCGGGTCGAATTCGGCGGTGATAATGGTCGTTTGGGGCAACCCCGCGAGCGATTCAGCTCGGATTGGCGAGGCGTACGGGTTGTGTCCGTTGGCTTCTACGCCAGGTCCCAGGTACTGCTCCCAGAAGTAGCGCATTGAGTCTTGGGTGAGTGCAAACGAATCCCCATGTTCCTGATACGAAGGTCGGTCGAAGTCATAGTCGATTACGGGGCAAAACAACACCTGGTGCTTGATGTTGGGACCACCCCTGTCTCTCGCCATTTGTGCGACAACCGCCGTCAGATTTCCACCGGCCGAAGTTCCGGTCACCGCCACGTTGGACGCATCAACACCTAACTCATCAGCATGCTCGACCGCCCAGACTGTGGCTGCGTAGCAATCTTCCGGCGCACCAGGGAACCTTGTTTCAGGTGCGAGACGATAGTCGACTGAAACAACAACAGCATCCACTTGGTTGCACATCCGTCGTGAGGATGGATCCTCGTGATCTAGATCACCAATCAACCAGCCGCCACCGTGAAACAGCATCACCAGTGGATGCGGTCCCTGAGTGGTTGGTCGGTAGATTCGAATGGGTAAATCGCCGGCAGGACCAGGAATAGTACGGTCGGTGATCTCGCCAACTGATTCCTGGTCAGCTGGAATTGCGGCGCGCCAAACTCTCGAATTCTCCCGAGCCTGTTCGGGAGACACCTGACTGTTTGGAGCCAGGTTTAGTGCCACTCGTTTCTTTCTGAAAGCTTCGACCTGGGGGTGTAACGGCATTGATTCGGATTTCTATTTAGCGAACGAAGAAAGAATCCGTGCGGACGCCTCTTCGCATGCCTTGACCGAATCGTCGATTAGTCCGAACGAGCCATTGAAGCCATGCGTCATTCCCGCGTACTCGGTGTACTGGACGTCGACACCAGCAGCTTCGAGAGCTTTCGCGTAGTCAGCTGCTTCGTCCAACAGTGGATCGTATTCAGCCGCAATTACCGTGGCGTCCGGCAGGCCTGACAGGTCGGCGGCGCGAATCGGCGATGCGTAAGGGTTGAGTCCATCCTCTGGCGAAGCTAAGTACTGGTCCCAGAACCAGATCATTCCATCCCGGGTGAGCCCGTAGCCTTCGGCGTTTTCGTGATAGGAACTTCGTTCGAATGAGTAGTCTATGACAGGGCAGAACAGTACCTGGTGTTTTACCTTCGGACCTCCGCGGTCTCGGCACATTTGAGCAACTGCACCGGTTAAATTGCCGCCAGCTGATGTTCCTGAGAGCGCCAGTTTGCCTGCGTCTACTCCGAGTTCATCAGCATTTTCAATTGCCCAGACTGTGGCTGCATAGCAGTCTTCAGGAGCTCCTGGGAACTTGGTTTCCGGAGCAAGTCGGTAATCGACGGAGACGAGGACCGCATCGACTCGGTTGACCAATCCTCGTGACATCGAATCTTCAGTATCGAGATCACCGATTACCCAGCCACCACCATGAAAAAGCATGATTAGAGGGTGCGGTCCTTCAGTGGTTGGGCGGTAAATACGAATCGGGATGTCACCCTCGGGACCGGGAATTGTTCGTTCGGCTATCTCGCCAACTGGTTCCTGGTCGGATGGAATAGCTTCTTTTCCGGCTCGGGCGTTGGCTCGGGCTTCATCTGGGCTGACATCGCTGTTCGCGGGAAAGCCCAGAGCCTCCCGACGTTTCATAAGTTCGGCGACCTGCGGATGAAGCGGCATGAATATGTCCTGTTCTAGATATTCGAGAAAGTGCGCAGCAATTTACCAGAAGTTCTTCTCAGCACAGGGGATTTATTCAAATTTAGGGGATGTTTGCAGTAGATATACGGGTAATCCGCAAAGTCGAATCAGATGCGCTTCAAGATACTGAAGGTGCATCAAGTAAGTCTTTTACAGGGTTGGACCGCTATGTTTCGAACGATATTCCTACTCATGATCGCCATTGTTGCGCTCTTCGCGTGCGGCGAGGTCGAATCGGCCACAGATGAAATTGAACTTGAGGGATCAGTCCTCGCTGTAGCTCCGTCACCGACTGCGGTACCAACGACGACTGTAGTCCCTGCAACGCCGATTCCAACGCAGGCCCCAACCGCAGCTGTCGCACCGTCGGCATCAAGCGTTACGAAGACGCAGGAGACGCCGGTGCCGACGGTGACGAATGAAATACCAGCGCCCGCGGTCACGCCAACTGTCGTCGCTAGAGCGACTGAAGTGCCGTCACCAGCTGCAGTCCCAACGAACATCCCGGTAGTCGATCCAACCGCAACTCCAATACCAACGACCGCTGAACTGGTTGAGTGCATCGTAGGTGGTTACATCGAAGTTCTGGAGAAAGTAAAGAGCGGAGAGTTTGATGGTACAGGCATCGATGAGCTGAGTTCGAAGCCGAGAGCCAAAGTCACTGCGTACGACAAGTATGGAGTAGCTTTCGACGATTCCGCTGGTGTGCCGAAATTAGCGACCGCCAGTTACGTGGAACTCGATGCCACATCGATGGTTTCCAAGTTCAGGTCGCACTCAGGACACGATTTTTCTGACTCATACGAAGACTGTCGGACCATGAAGCACTACACCTATTTCCGGCAGGGACTGAACTACGGCTCTCTGCCTATTTACTCACCAATTGACGGTGTGGTCGGGATGATCCAGGAAGAAGATATCGTCGAAAACGCTCATGGTGGTTGGCAGCTTTATATCGTTTCGTCAGTTGACCCTTCGATCGTGTTCCGACTATTCCACATGAAGCCAATGCCAGGAGTCGAGCCAGGGCGTACGGTCAGAGCAGGTGAGTTGATCGGTGTGAACAACGACGTCAACTACACGAACGATATTGCGGTGCAAGCTACGATGACCGACGGCATTAAGTTCATGTCTTACTTCGACTTCATGAGCGACGAGGTGTTTACCAAATACTCCGCCAGAGGCGTTGTTAGCCGTGAGTCGGCAATCATCTCCAAAGAGGTGCGTGATGCTGAACCACTTGCATGTGATGGTGAGTGGTACGTCGATCGAACCCCAGATTTCGGTGACGAAAGCGCCTGGATCACCTTGAACTAAGTTTGTTCGGGTGAACAACACGAATCGTTCGTCTTGACGAGTAACTACAATGGATCCGTTTTGAATTCAACGCGCCAGGTTTGTTCTTATTTTTGGGCAACCATGCGCACTTGTAGCAATCGTGAGACTTAGATGAAGACAACCGGATTCCGCACTCTTGTGCTGGGTACTCCCTGGCGAAACCTTACCTACTGCATTATTGAAACCGACGAAGGCATCATCGGAATTGGTGAAGCCCGAGTCCTGGGCAAGACCCACACCGTGACGCAGTATCTCGCGGACGTTGAACGTCACTTCATCGGTCACGACCCGTTTGACATTGAAGCCCTCTACCGACGTTTCACACTCCTCGACTTCGGTAAGCCAGGAGAGGTGGTCTACACCGGTCTCGCTCTTGTTGAACTCGCTTTCTGGGACATCATTGGCAAGAAGACCGGTCAGCCGGTTTACAAGTTGCTCGGTGGACAGGTTAAAGACCGTATTCCTGCTTACGCCAATGGTTGGTACACCGTCGAGCGAACACCGGAAGCCTACGCCGAGGCTGCTCGCAAGGTTGTCGACCGCGGTTACCGCGGAATGAAGTTCGATCCATTTGGTAACGGCGATATGGAGCTTGAGCGACCAGAGTTCTACCGATCACTCGACCTGATCGAGGCAGTTGCTGGAGTTGCCGGTACCCGTGCACAAATCATGATCGAAATGCACGGTCGGTTCGCGCCAGTGCAAGCTCGTGAAATCGCACGACATATTGAGAAATACAACATTGGTTGGATTGAAGAACCGGTGCGCCCAGGCGACAACCCGGCGTTGAAGTCAGTTCGACAACACACTTCGTTGCCTATCGCTACTGGCGAGCGACTGTACGGTGCACCTGAGTTCCGAGAAATATGGGGTGCACAGACGGTTGACGTTTTGCAGCCCGACATCACGCAGTCAGGTGGAATTCTCGAAACCAAGAAGATTGCTTCCACCGCTGAGTCATACTCGATCATGGTTGCACCGCACAACGTCGGTGGAATCGTGTCGACGATGGCTGCGCTTCACTTGTGTCTCACACTGCGCAACGCAAAAATACTTGAGCACTTCAACGATTTCGCCGACCCGCATGTGAAGAACGCTGGATCGGGCTACCCAGAGGTCGTCGACGGATACTTCCCGGTTCCGGACAAACCTGGTTGGGGTATCGAAATCGATGAAGATTTCATCAAGGCGAACCCGCCTGACAAAACTCCCTCAGGAGTTATCGCTGACCCAGGTCTGAACATGTTCGTGAACGCGAACTGGGCAAAGCGCGGGCAGGCTGAGTAGACGGTCCCAACCGGATTTCTTGTTTGGTGGAGCCACTCACTGGGTTCCGATTCGGCATATGAACTCGCTGGTGTATTTGTCATTCTGAGCCTGTCGAAGGATTCCGCTGCCTTGCAACCTTGCCCACACAGTTCCTCGCGCCTACACTGCCGCAATCTCAAATGATTGGCGCAAGGCGCGAGGTGTGTGATGCCAAAGATCCTGACCCAGAAGCAGGTGGACCAGTACAACCGCGATGGTTTTATCGCGGTAAAAGGGGTTTTCACCCCGGACGAGGTCAAAGAACTTCAGAACGTAACCGACGAGTTTGTCGAGAAATCTCGGGAGGTTGCGAGCCACACTGAAGTTTTCGACGTCGATCTCAAAGCGGGCCATTCGGCAGAGACGCCAAAGCTTCGTAGGATCAAGGACCCGCACAAGCATCACGCTGCCTACAACAGGGCGATGCGCAATGAAAAGCTTCTCGACATCATCGAAGACTTGATTGGTCCAGACATTCGCCACCACCACACGAAGCTGAACAACAAGGCACCCGGTGGAGGTGCGCAGGTTGAGTGGCACACTGACTGGGGTTTCTATCCCGCAACCAACGATGACATTCTCGAAATTGGCGTTGCGATTGACCCAATGACGATCGAAAACGGCGCGCTAATGGTCGTTCCCGGCTCGCATAAAGGACCTGCCTACGATCATCACGAAGACGGTGTGTTCGTAGGTGCGGTCCAAATGTCGGATGTCGACATGGATGCTGCACAGAGCATTTTGCTCGAAGAAGGTGACGTATCCATACACCACGTCCGGGCGCTTCATGGATCGGCACCAAACATGTCGCAAAACTCTCGCCGGCTGCTCCTGATGGGTTATGCCGCCGCTGACGCGTTCCCGATAGGTGGCTTTGGTGACTGGAACGTATGGCAGTCGAACATGTTGCGCGGTGAAGGTTCAAACGTCCCAAGATTCAACGGCGCGCCGGTTAGGGTCGCCGAACCGCGACCCGAAAATAAGGGTTCGATATTTGAGATTCAGGAAGAGCTTTCAATGACTCACTTCGAGGAAGCAAAGCCAACCTGATCTTTACCGCTTTTGTGAATTTGTTTATTCGAGGGGACTGACGATGCAGTTAAGCGCGGGCGATTACAAATTTGAGTGGCAGGGCGATTGGGCACAGTTGCCCTCGGGCGATTCAGTACCCAGGGGCTGGGCGCATCATGGAATGGCTTTCTCCAATCATGGCCAGATCATTAGCTTCCACCCGACTGAATCCATCGTTGTAATCCTTGAACAGAACGGTGACCTGGTGCGCTCGTTTGAAGCACCGGTAATCGAAGCGCACGGATTGACTCTCGAAACGAATGGCATTGACCAATTTATTTGGCTTGCTGACAACGGACGCAAAAGAAACCCCGACTACGACTACGAGTACATGCCCGATCCGCCAATCGGGAAAGTCGTGAAAATGTCGATGTCAGGTCAACTCGATATGGAACTCGGCGCGCCGGACATTGCTGCTTACAACGAGGGATTGTTTTCACCGACCAGCACAATCGCTTTCGACTCAAGTAAGGGCGGAAACGGCGATATTTGGGTGGCAGACGGGTACGGTCAAAGTCTCGTTCATCGGTTTACATCAGGTGGCGAGTATCTGTCGACGATAGATGGGGCGCTTGGTGCCGGACGGTTTGATTGCCCGCACTCCCTGTGGATAGACACTCGCGGTACGAACCCTGAGCTTCTCGTAGCTGACCGGGCGAACGGCAGAGTCCAGGTCTTTGACATGGAAGGCGGATACATCCGAACCATTGGAGCCGACTATTTCGATCGCCCAACCGTGTTCTGCGACTACGTTGATGATGTGGTCATTGTCGGTGAACTCAACGCTCGACTCACCTTGGTCGGGCCAAACGACGAACTTGTCGGATATCTCGGCGATAACACGCCTGTTTCGGAAGAACCCGCGTGGCCGAACGAGCCCGACGAGAACGATATTCCACGTCGTACTTCCAGCTTGCAGGCAGGTCTGTTCAACAGTCCGCACGGAATAACGTCCGACGACATCGGCAATATTTATGTCACCGAATGGCTAATCGGCGGACGCTACACCAAGCTGAACCGGGTCGGGTAAGTTTCCCTAGCCTGCCCAGTTTCCATAGACAGGGTACTGGCTGGCAATGACCTCAATGTAGGCAGGTTTGTTCGCACGGTTCGCTGCAAACGCACGCTCGAGAGCTGCGGTAACTTCACCTGGCTCGGAGACTCGTTCTGTTTGCCAGCCGATGTTCTCAATCGCCGCTGTCATGTTGATTTCGTCTGAACCAAGCACGTCGTAGGTGTACGGATCGTGTCCTTCACCCCAGAAGCCGGGTCCGTAGCCAGAGAATCCACCGTTGTTGATGTGAACAATCGTGATTCCGAGCTTCAGGCGAGTCAGCACCTCAAGGTTTCCGAGCATATAGCTCAAGGCAGCATCACCAATCACGGCAACACACTGACGGTC
>CAYYMP010000072.1:0-9613 GCA_964472915.1 uncultured Dehalococcoidales bacterium
TGAGCAGAACACGATCAGACCTTCGCGTGCCCGGGTCAACAACACTCGGTATTTATTAGGGATGAAAGTCAATTTGTCTTTCGATTTGACTCTTTGCCACTTGGTTCCGCTGAGGTTCCACATTTGCCAATTATCTTCTACAAATCTGAAATCTGCTCCCCAGCACAGACCAGTCCAATCAAGCTCCAGCCCTTGCACCGAAAACTCAGTCGCCACTAGTTCGAGATGGTTCGATGACCGGATATCTCCCGCGGGATTAAGAAACCAGTTCTCGTTGCTGATGTCTTCAACAACATTGACGCCGTGCGGGCGCAACCTCCTCGCACCGGAGCTCGCGATCAGCCCTGACCGTCTCAGCCCTTTTGCATGAGATTTGAGCCAATCTTTGGTCTTTGAAAGATCGCGGGATATTGCCAGTGGATAGTATTCGTTGTTCTCAGCAACAAGTTTCGCTGAATGACTATCTTCCTTGATAACGTGCTCGACCCAAGTAGTAATCGTGTCTCCCCTGACGGTGCGCTTAGACACGTTTAGATGAAGATTTTGCGACAGTACCACGCCGTTACGCTGAGCTCCGTCGAATGGAGTAGATCCCGCTGTGCTACTACCTCCCTCGATCGCCTCTGGGGCTGCATAGACTTTCCAGTTCCTAAATTTGCCAGAGAGAGCTCGACCCCATTCAGCCAAGCCAGCTTCCCCTGTGTTGATCTCCTGCCCTCCACCAACAAGCGCGACAACCACGCACGATCCTTCATGACGACTCATAACACTGAGAATGTCTTCCGGTTCAGACGATGAGCGCCGGAATTTTCTCCACGATTGTTCAGAGTCCCACGCACGCTGGGCTTCATCAAATACGATCATTCGCTCAAACGGAGGATTTTCTGTATCAGCCTCTAGATAGTTTTTTAGCAGACATGGACATTTGAAATGAAAGTTGTGGCTTCTCTTTTGGCGTCTTCAGCTTTCACAGAGGTACGCAACATAAGATCTCGCTTGAGCGATTCTGAAAGAACTTTCACAAGGGGGCCGTTGCCGCTCAAAAAAGTTGCACGATCAAACTGCTCTGAGTGAGCGATGCTCAGCCCAGCCAACGTTTTACCCGCGCCCGGCACTCCGGTCACGAAACAAATTATCTTCGATCCTGATTCAACAGAAACCCGGGCAACGGACTCTAGAGACCGCCTCACTCTGTTTAGGTCTTCGATTGAGGAATCAGTTCGCGAAATGTCCTCGACGCCGTGTCCTGCAAACAACGTCGTGGCCGCCTCAACGATCGTTGGAATCGGTTCATATGGTGATTGAATCCAAGTCGTACCGTCTTCAAGAGATGTTCGTCGTTGTGAACCGCTTAGAAAAGCAGAGATTGTCGTGGAAAGTGAGTTTGGGTTCGTGATGGAGACTTGACTGACATGCCCGTTCTCGTAAGTAGAAATTTCATGGTGGTCTTCGAAGGCGTTCCCAGTACAGAGAATTGGAACAATCGAAAAGTGTCGAGTTTCTCGATGAAATGTCATGAGTTCCATGCCATAGTCCTCGACTTGCAACCTAGCCAGTTGATCTGCCTTGTCATGTTTGAATTCGATGACGAACACAACCCCCCGGGCAATCAATACACAGTCAATTCGGCCTGTTCTGCGGGGAATTTCGTATTCGAGGCAGATTACCCAATTAGAACTGTCATTCTCCGACGAGACAAGTGGAGCTAAGGAACTCTTCAACCAGCCGATGGACTCGCTCCACGCAAGTATTTGGGCGTGCTCCGTGGAACCGGTGCTCATACGGCTGGCAGCCGAATTTGAAAGAGCCCCAGTTATTGTCTGTACGTCAGTCTCAAGAAAAGCAGGAGCAGTTGACCAGTAGCCAATTCCAGGCTTTTGAATCAAGTCGTGGGTGTTCATGCGCACATGGTATGTGTCATGAGCGCAATCGCAACAATTGAAGCTCGTTTACTCAACCAATTTCACAAGCGAGTAGTTCTTACGTCCCCGACGGATTACCAGCAGTCGACCTTCCACGAGATCGTTCACACCGACCTGCTGACCAGCATCCTCTATTTGGACACCGTTCAGGTACATTCCGCCTTGTTGGACCGTGCGTCGCACGTCTCCGCCTGATTTTCCGGCACCGGATGCCACAGCGAGGTCGCTGAACCGCATCCCTTCGCCTTCAAGCTGATCCTTTGTGATGGTCGCTGTTGATGAACCTTCGAGAACATCTTCCATTTCGTCCGCAGAGAGACCTGAAATGTCTCCACCAAAGAAGGCGCGCGTAACTCGCTGAGCCTGTTCAAGCCCTGCTGGACCGTGAACGGTCCGCGTTACCTCGTCAGCAAGCAGCTTTTGTGCCTCTCGCTTCGCAGGATCGGCCTTTACCGATTCCGCCATTTCTCCAATCTGAATCTGGTTCAGCAATGTGAACAGTTTCAGGTAAGGGACCGCATCCTCATCAGTGGTGTTCAAGAAGTACTGGTACATCCTGTACGGAGAGGTTTGGTTCGGGTCGATTGTCAGTGCACCACTGACCGACTTTCCGAATTTCTCACCGGTTGAAGTGGTGATTAGCGGGTACACAATTCCGTGCGCTTGAGGTCGGCCTTCCGAGTCAGCGCCATGAATACGACGAATCAGGTCGACTCCGCCGAGGATGTTGCCCCACTGGTCGCTGCCGCCTGCCTGGAACGTTACTCCGTCGGTTTCGAACAACTTCAAGAAGTCGTACGCCTGCAGCAGCTGGTAGCTGAACTCAGTGAATGAAATGCCGGTGTCGCGGTCGATTCGACCCTTTACTGACTCCCGCCCCATCATCGAGTTGACTGTGAAGTGCTTACCAACATCCCGAAGAAACTCGAGAAGGTTGGTAACTCGAAGCCAATCGGCATTGTTGACCATCTGCGCAGGGTTGGTGCTCGCCTCGAAATCGAGGAACGGCTCCAACTGCTTACGAATAGCTTCAACATTCTCGTCGATTTGAGCGACCGAAAGAAGTTGACGTTCTTCGCTCCTACCCGATGGATCGCCGATCATGCCGGTTCCGCCACCAACCAGAGCGACAGGTGTGTGCCCATGTCGTTGAAGACGGACGAGTCCCATGATTGGAACGAGATGACCAATGTGGAGGCTTATCGCCGTAGGGTCAAACCCGTTGTAGCAAGTGACCTTCTCGGTCGAAAGTACGTGCGCTGCGCCAGGAGTAGCGTCGTAGATCGCTCCACGCCACTCGAGCTCTTCGGTTACGTTTGCAAATTCGTTGCTGGTAGTCATTGTTCTATCTGTGAGCGGTTACCCGAGTTTGATTATTTCTCGGGTTTGGTCCACATCACTGTTCATTTGTTCAATTAGTGCGTCGACGGATTCAAATGCGACCTCACCTCTGAGTCTCGAAACGAACTCAATATGAAGCCGCTTTGTATACAAATCACCATCGAAATCCAGCAGGTATGCCTCGATTGTCCTACGACCGTCGGTTTCGAAAGTAGGGCGAACCCCAATACTTGTTGCTGCACGATGAGTTTCGCCATCAACAGTCACGCGGGTTGCGTAAATTCCATTCGCTGGAACTGTCGCTTCGAAGTCAGGTTCGATGTTCGCGGTCGGGAACCCAAGTTCTCGCCCGCGCTTGTCACCTTCACTCACCAAACCGGTAAACCCGTAGTTACGCCCGAGCATACCAGTGGCGGTTTCACAGTCTCCGATTTCGATCGCCTGCCTGATCCTGGAACTGGATATCTGGTCGCCGTGCAGTGATGCAGCTTCAACGCTGATCACTTTGACATCTTCAAGCGTGGACTGGAGAGTACTTGCGTTGGCGCGATCTGAACCGATCATGGCGCCTGGACCCAATACGAGTGTCGACAGACCGACTCTGCGTTTGAGTTCGCTGACAAACTCGCCAGAACTTAGCTTCTGTATCGACTCGTCGAACTGCAAAACGACTGCGTCATCAATGCCCACCTTAGAAAGCCACGTGACGCGATCTTTCGCACTCGACAGGTAAGAAACAGGAACCGTTGGGTTGATGAACGCCCTGGGTTGACCTTCGAAAATCATCGCCAGCGAATTCCCATCAACAGCCTGTGTTTCATCAAGTACCGTTTCAACGAGTTTTCGGTGTCCAAGATGGACGCCATCAAAAGTCCCTACGGTCGCGACCGTAGGACCCTGCTGGGCTCGGATGGCATTGAATGGATCGGCGATCGACATGGCAGTCGGTCAGCCCCCGTCTAAGCTGGCGTGCCGGCCTTTTCGCCAAGTGCGGAATAGGCCTCGTGGAGCAATTCTTCGGTGGTCTCCCAGTTGATGCAAGCATCAGTGATAGAGACTCCGTAAGCAAGCTCACTCAAGTCGCCGAGCGACTGGTTGCCTTCGTTCAAGTGGCTTTCAAGCATCAGTCCGACGACACCATCGTTACCAGCATTTCGCTGTCGGATGGTCTCTCGGAAGACGATTGGCTGTCGCTTGTGATCTTTGTTCGAGTTTGCATGCGAGCAGTCGATAACGATGTTCGAGCGCAAACCAGCGACTTCGAGAAGTGCAGATGCCGAGGCAACCGAATCCTCATCGTAGTTCGGACCCGAAGATCCACCACGCAGAATCAGGTGACCCGCTTTGTTACCTACCGTGTTTATAACGGCTGCTCGCCCGTTCTCGTCAATTCCGAGGAAGGCGTGATCGGATTGTGCAGCTACGATCGCATCGACCGCCAACTGACAGCTTCCACCAGTCCCATTTTTGAAACCGATAGGCATTGAAAGTCCGCTCGCCATTTGGCGGTGGGTTTGGCTCTCAGTAGTTCGAGCGCCAATTGCACCCCATGCCACAAGATCGGCGAGGTACTGAGGTGTGAACGGATCGAGGAACTCTGTTCCAGCCGGGAGTCCGAGTTTTCCGACTTCAAGCAGGAACGCTCGTGCTCGCTTGAGCCCCGTTTGCATATCGAAAGTGCCATCGAGATTTGGGTCGTTGATCAGACCTTTCCAGCCGACGGTGGTCCGAGGCTTTTCAAAGTAGACCCTCATTACTACAAGAATGCGATCTTTTACTTCTTCAGCAAGCTTTGCGAGTCGCTGGGCGTACTCAAGACCAGCCTTTTCGTCATGGATTGAGCATGGACCAACGAGCATAACCATGCGGTTGTCTCGTCGTTCGAGGATGTCCTCGATTTCCTGTCGAGACTTAGTGACCAGTTCCGCAACTTCTGCAGGGATCGGCTGTTCGTTGATGTATTCGCTCGGTGGAGCCAGGGGTTGAAGACCGGATACACGAACGTTTGATGTGGACATGATTTTTCTAATTCAAATACTGGTAGATGGAATCGGGTCGTGACTTTCTTCGTGCATACGGCGCAGTTGCAAGCTGCGTGATCGACGCCGTTGAAGGTCCAGGAAGCGGGCTCGGTGTTCGCCGGTCGCGTTAGCTTCTATACGAACGCCCGTACGTAGATTGCCCGTACGTATAGCTGAAATAGCCGGTCGAGCGCGAGTAAGACCCAGCCAGGCAAGCGGCTGAGTGAAGAACTTCGGTTTTCGAGCGCTCGTTCATGTCTTTACGTGCTGGCTGTTGAAAGGTCGGGGCGAAGTTTAGCAGCATCGTTGATGTATGCGTGCTTAATTTCAGCCTGTGCCTTGCTTGTGTTCCACAAGATAAGTATACGTATGCATCGCTCGAGCGCACCTGGTCGAGCCATCTCGTGACCACACATTAGCGGAACGTCATTCCACCCGAGGCGTTCGCGGGCGGCTACAGCAGGGAACTCAGCCACCAAATCGGGACTGGTTGTGAACTGGACCGCTGCGACATCATCTTGATCAATGCCGTTTTCCTGTATCAGCATCGCGAGCAACTCAGCGGTGGCGTCGAGAACATCGTCCCGTGAGTCACCGTTTGTTGTAGTTGCGCCTTTGACGCCTCGAACTTTCGTTGCCAATCCAGTCCTCGAAAAGTTTGGTCAGATTTCGTGGCGAATTAGTTTGCCACGACTTTCTTATTTGTGCCGGGTTTCAGCGAAGCAATGTACTCCCTGCCTCTGTCAGCAGCTTCTGCAGCTGGACCATCGGCAAGTTCGTTGATCAGCGCGCTTCCGACCACAGCCCCGTCGGCGTATTCCGCTACCTCGGAAACATGATCTGCGGTAGAGATGCCAAAACCAATTGCAACTGGAAGATCGGTGAATTTCCTGACTTTTTCGACAAGTCCCTGAACACGTGCTGAAACCTGAGTTCGTGCCCCAGTTACACCCAACACGGAAATGCAGTAAACAAACCCGCTAGCACGTTCGCAAGCGTGCTCAATTGCCTCATCCGTGGATGTGAGTGCCAGCAATGGTATTAGCGAAATTCCCGCGTGATCCGCTGCATCTTCGAGTGGTCCCGCTTCGGCCGCAGGCAAGTCAGCAACGATCAAACCGTCGACTCCCGCGTCGGCGACAGAAGCACAATAGTTGTCGAGACCTACGGTCAAGATGTTGTTGTAATAGCCCATGAAAACCAGCGGGGTCTCAATGCCAGCAGCCCGGATTTCTTTCGCAGCGACGATGCAGTCTTGCGGGGTTACTCCGTTCATCAACGCTGTATGTCCGGATGCCTGGATAGTTGGACCGTCACCTAGAGGGTCGCTGAAGGGAACTCCGAGCTCTATGACATCTGCACCGGCTTCGCTTATCGCTCGGACGATATCCGTTGTAAGTCCAACCTCTGGAAACCCAACCGTTACGTATGGAACGAGCGCGATTTTGCCTTCAGTTTGAGCAGTTTCGAACGCTTTACGAATCCGATCTTCGGACATTCTCGTGACTTTCTACAGTTTGCTTTGGAAGCGCTAATTTTGAACGAGCTATATAACCCTAGCCAACATCTGCGTATTTGGCGATTAGAACTGCGATTGTATTGTGCAATCCGTGACCAAATATCGCAGGCCATATTGAACCGATCTTCAAATAGACCCAACCAAGTGCGAGGCCCAGAACGAACGTCGGAACGATAGCCCCTGGATCGATGTGGAATACGCCGAACACGATCGATGAAATTAGCAACGCTTTTGCTGTTCCGAACCTTTTCACAAGACCCGACAGCATGAACCCGCGGAAAAACACCTCTTCGGCGAACGGTCCGATCAATCCCACGAGGATCACGGTGATGACGATGTTGCCACCTGCCGAATCAAGGGCTTCACTAGCCGTGTCGGGCGGTAGCAGCGGAGACACATCAAGCCACACCAGCAGTTGAAGCCAAACCATTAGCGAGGTGAGGGCAATGATCCACATACCAGCTGCGTAAACGTACGGCTTGATGCCTGAGGTTCTAACGAATCCCAGCGATGAAAGTGGTTGGCGAAAGTTGATTACCGAGAACGCCATGCCGATTGCAGCAAAGGTTCCCGACATTGCCGTTGCCGCAATGATGCTTACGGGAACACCTACAAACTGAGCGTCACCAGTCGGAGTCTCACTGGCAAGTGAGTAGCTGACAGCGATTACCACTACTGCAAGACCAACCGATCCAACCATTGGCCACAAGGCAGATTTCAGTACTCGTAGAACCACGACACCAATGCCGAGCATTGCGATGCCGATGATAAATCCCTGGGGCGAATCAATTGAGGTTTCATAACCGCTTGATGAACCGAGAGCCCCCGCAATGCTGAGAATCGCTACGACGGACAACATAGTGAGTGTGATCGCGCCAACAACATCAGTGACTCGCCACGGCACTTCGCGCACCATAAGGCCGGAATCACGCGGTTGTTCGAACTCGGGATCCTTGGGTGGAAACATCGCTCTTCAGATCCAGGTCACATCGCCGGACTGCGAGGCATCCCACGGCGTGCTCATGAATTGATCAAATTCATTGCGAGATGTACCAATGTCAGTGAATTCACCGTGGCCAGGCAGAACAACGTAGTCGTCTGGCAACGTGTAAATCTGATCTTGGAGTGAACTCACAATCTGTTTCAGTGCGTCGTTGGACGATGATCGCCCCGGACCGCCAGGGAACAACGTGTCACCCGAGAAAACGAACGACTTCTCATCATCAGATTCTGCGCTCAGGACATAGCAAGTAGAGCCAGGTGTGTGGCCGGGCGTAAACCTTGCTTCGAGTGCTATCTGTCCAACCTCGATTCGAGCGCCAGTCGAGACGTCAATCGACGAGGCTGGTGTGAGAGGTAATGAGGCGCTATCAGAGGTGCCTATTCCGGTACTCAGTGGAAACAAGCCGTACACCTTTTCAAATCCTTCAACATGGTCCTGGTGCCCATGAGTTATTAGGATCGCTGACACTTCGGTCAGATTTGCAGCGGTGATTAGTTCGACAGGACTGGCGGGTGTGTCGATGATTACCGACTTGTTGGTTTTCGCACAGGTGATCAGAAACGCGTTGTTAGCGAATCCAGATATGTAACGCTGGATTGACCACGCAGAGCCGTTGTGGACCATGTTCGTCGGCATTCCAATTTAGTCCCGATAAAAAGAAACGGCGCACTAAGCGCCGTTTCCTTGAATTCTATCTAAACCTAAAGTTATGTTGCTTGCGGCTCAGGTTCAGTCGATCCATCGACTTCGCCCTCATCTTCATCCGCCTCACCGGAGCTCGGTGGTGGCCCAGGCTCGTCTACTGCAACTGCACTTGCAAGCAACGGGTCTCTGCCTTCAATGATGGCAGCGAACTGGTCGGAGTCGATCGTTTCATGCTCCAGCAAGAACTGAGCGATTTGCTCGAGCTCTTTGTCATGCTTGGTAAGCAGCTCTTGAGCCTTGTCTTCACCTTGCTTCAGAAGTCTGTTGATTTCGTCGTCGATGATGCTTTCAGTCTTGAGTGAGTAGTCGCGTTCTTCGGACATTTCTTTTCCGAGGAAAACTGCGCCGCCTTGTCGCTTACCGAATGCTCGCTTGGACAGGCGATCGCTCATGCCGAGACGCATGACCATCTCTCGGGCGATGTTGGTCGCCTGTTCGAAGTCATTCGAAGCACCAGTGGTTACGTCACCTACCTTCAGAACTTCGGCAGTGCGCCCACCCATCGCAGCAGCAATTTGTGCTTCCAACTGTTCCTTGGATGCGTAAGTTCGATCTTCCTGTTGCCAGCGGGTGAAACCACCTGCTTGTCCACGAGCGATGATCGAAATTTTGCCGATTGGTGAACCACCAGGCATCAGATGAGCAACGAGCGCGTGACCTGCCTCGTGGTAGGCAGTGATTCGACGATCTTTCTCGCTGATCACCTTGCTCTTTCGAGCCGGTCCCATTGAAACACGGTCGATCGCTTCTGTGAGATTCGAAAAGCTAATTGCCTTCTGGTTTCCACGTGCAGCCAGAAGTGCAGCTTCGTTGATCAAGTTCGCCAGGTCAGCGCCTGAGAATCCAGGCGTTTGCTTCGCTATTTCAGCTAGATCAATCGCCTTGTCGATTGGCTTGCCCTTGGCGTGAACATCGAGGATCGCTGTACGTCCACGAATGTCCGGGTTGTCCAAGATAACTCGTCGATCGAATCGACCCGGTCGGAGCAATGCGGGGTCAAGAATGTCGGGACGGTTGGTTGCCGCGATAACAATCACGTTGGTCGCGGAATCAAATCCGTCCATTTCAACCAGGATCTGGTTCAAGGTTTGCTCACGCTCGT
>CAYYMP010000073.1:0-6107 GCA_964472915.1 uncultured Dehalococcoidales bacterium
GTCATCCTGAGCCTGTCGAAGGATCCGGCCATCTCCACGCCAATACTCACATCGTCAAACAGCAGCCATACTTAACCCATGCGCTCCTGGATCACCGCAGTAATACGAAAATACCGCCAACGAAACCTCTCTCAGCCCGAGAAAACCCTCAATGTCGTCGACGAGGCCGTTCGTGAGATCGAAAATGGCAAATTCAGCAGCGCAATCCAGAAATTCACGACTGCAATCGACTCGGCACCTGACTCCTTCAAGCTCTATCACCATCGTGGAGATGCCTACACGCTGAACGGACAACACCACGAAGCAATCGCCGACTTCGATGTGGCTGTCAGACTCAACCCCGGCTACCCAGACACCTACCTCGATCGCGGCAACACCCGCTACGAACTCGGTGAATTAGATAAAGCCCTCAAGGATTTCTCAGAAGCCATCAGACTCAACCCCGACTGGGGTGAGGCGTTTGCAAACAGGGCGGTAATTCACGCCGAACTCGGCAATTTAGAAGAGTCCGAATCTGACGCCGAAAAAGCAAAGACGCTCGAAGTAAACCCCGAACGCCTCGAAGAAATGCTCAACGCCGCCGAACCGAACTAACACGCGTCCCGACCGCATTTCCTCCCCCGGACTGGGGGAGACTAAGAGGGGGAGACTGCGACGTGTGTCCCAAGGACGAACGTCCGCCCGGACACTAAACGAATCCTGCCCAGAGCTAACAAAACCTAACCCCCAGCACTCGCAATCAGCGGATCCACTCCAGGATCTCCACCTTCAGCAACCGTGTGCAACCGAGCCATGTAATGCTCCCAGCCTTCACCGTGCGAAATAGCCGTACCTTCAGGCAGGCCTGTATGGGTCAGCGTCACAGAAGTCGATCCACCAGACTCCTCCAGTGTGATCTCTACCGTCGAAGAACCAGGAGTAACAGGGTTACCTTCAGCCTCCCAGCCGAAAGTAAAAACCACCTTTTCGTTCTCTATCAACTCGACAACATTGCCCTTGGCAATCGTCGAATCGTTGATCACCACCCGGTAGTCACCACCTGGCACAGGATCGAACACCGCCATTTGACCCATCCACTCTGCAATCAACGAAGCATCGGTCAGGTACTTGTACACCTTCGAAGCAGGAGCATTGATCGAAATTTGTCGACTTACGCTCGTTGCCTCAGCTTGTGGCATCGTCATCTTCAGACTCCCTTACATCATCGTCCGCGGCCGCTTCTACGACTGATTTCAGACTCAACAACCGCTCATCCCAGAAGCCTTCGAGGAACTCCCTCAACTCGGCCATCCCATCAACCTTTGTCTGGTAGTACCGTCTAACCCCTTCACGCCTCTCTTGCACAAGATCAGCAGATTTCAAAACTGCTAGGTGCTGAGACACAGCTGGACGACTCATCTCAAAGTGAGACGCAATCTCTCCAGCAGGCTTCTCAGCATCGTAAACAAGACGCAGAATTTCGCGCCTTGTAGGGTCAGACAGTGCTTTCAGTGCGGCATCCATGACATATATGTAGGCATGTCCTTACGTAAGCGTCAACTTAAATAAATCCCCTTTCCTCGATGGAAGGGGTCAGGGGTAGGTGAAATGCGCCTACGCGACCAAGGACGTATGTCCGTCCGGAGCTAACGGAAAGGAGGGGAGACTGCGCCGCTTGCTCTCTCCTCACGGAACTAACTCGACGCGTCCCGACCTTGCTGGAGGGACCTTCGGTAGGGTCGAGGGGTTGTCATCCTGAACTGAATCCTCTCCCCACGGAACGGGGAGAGTTAGAAAGGGGGATAGTGCGATGAAGAGTTAAGTGACTCTGTCACGATCGCGACATATGCCCGTCCGCCCGGAGCCACAAACCTTAGGTGCCTTCCTCAGGCACCAACTCACCTTCACGCTTGATCCGCAAATCGAAGTAAACCACCGTCAGCCCGATACCCGTCACCGGCGTTATCAATACCTGACCAATTGCGGTTATCACAGTCTCCACGGCCAAACTTGAATCACCAACAATTAGTGAAATCAAACTGAACGGAATATTCAAGCCAATAACCAGAAGAATGAACACGATCCCAATTCCCAGCACCCTCATCCGACTGCCTTTGACCAGGTTGTAACTGCGTTGAAGAGCGTCGATCGGACCCGCGCCTTCCAGCATCACGATTGGCACTACAAACGCAAAGGAAATTGCGATGAAAATCGCCAGCGGTATTCCAATGAAAAAGATCATCAACGGCAAGCTGATCGCCAGTGCAAGGAACACAAGAATCATCGCGACTATAAGGGCAAGGATGTTGCTCAGTGATCGGAAATAGCTGTTCGTGACGTTTATTTGCTTGCCCGAGTAGTGAGTTCCAACCGCGTGACTAACTGCCCCTTGAACAAATAGACCGATCACACCGCTAATAACCACCAGGCTGAATATTGCCCCGAAAAACGTTCCGAATTGATCGAGAAACTCCTCGAGCGATTCGTCGTCTTGGATCGTGTTTGGGTCGATCAGGTCGGTGAACACGAACGCTGGAAGTATGTTCACAAGCGCGATCGGCAGAGCTAGCAAAAAGAATTTCTGGAAATTGTTTCGATACAGCTCGAACGTGTATGAAATCAGTTGACCCAAATCCCGACGTCCCATTGGGCTGTCTGCAGAGGCCATCGGTAGTTCATTGCCGCACCAGGTACAGAACTTTGAACCAACCGCGTTTTCCTGTCCGCAGTTGTCACATTTCATCGAGCTCTCCCTGACGACAATTCAAATCGAACCAAAGCTAAACCGACTATAACCCGCCCCAACTCAACTCACACCGCCAAAGCTCTTCGCATCCGGTTTGTACCGAACCCAATTACCGGCACAAACAGCAAACAGAATCCCAGCGCCGCAGCAAGCCACGGCAGTGCGTCATTTAGAGAAGCTCCATGCACCGCCACATCGAACATTGGCCTTAGGAAGTAATAAGTCGGGAAAATGTGAGCAATCCATTCCGGCAAGTTTGGGAACAGGAAGAAAATCGCCGGACCGAAGAAAAAGATATTCATTGTCTTCAGCATCGTGAACAGTGCGTTCGTATCCGACGCAAGAACCCCCATTAGCAACCCCCACTCAGCCGCCATCACTGCTGCAACCGCCAGAATCAGCGTCATGGCCCATGGGTGTTCGCCAAAAGCGCCGTTCAGCGCAAGAGTGAATATCGCCGCAATCATTGCCAGCAAGTAGCCCATAACCGCTCGTGAAATAAGCACATCACTAACCCGAACGGGAGTGATCAGAAGGGCATTCAAAGTTCGCTTCTCACGCTCCTGAACGATGCTTAGCGCAGGAACCGCAGCACCCGCAATCAGCAGTGCGTAGAGCACCAGGAACGGCAAAAGTCTGGTCTCAATCGGAACACTGGGTTCGTCACCAACGGCGATCAAATCAATCTCGACATCGGCAGCATTGTCGGCCGCATCTCGGACCAACTCAGTTACTATCTCGGTGAGGATCAACCTGTCTGAAGCAAGACTTTCGCCGGCGATGTACAAACCCAGGAACGGAAGGTCTCCCGCCTGCAACTCTTCATCAAATCCGTCATGGAGAACTATTCCGGCGTCCAGATCATGATCTGCCACCAGCTGTTTCAACTCAGCGTCTGTGTCTACATCGGTCACAGAAATTCCAGAAACTTCTCGCGCTGCAGATGCGATTTGTGATGAGCCGTGGTCGACGATGCCGAACCTCGGTTCCGGATCAAGCAACGAGCCGAAAACAAGTTGTATGACCAATGTCATGACCAACGGAAACGTGACAGCAAATATCACGAACGGCGATCGTGGACCCAGGTCCAGGTCTCGCTTCAGCAATCTCAAAATCAGGCGAAGGTTCATAACGTTCGAACCCTCCTTGTGAGGATGTACAGACCAACCCCGAATATTGCCAAACACCAGCCGAGCAGCATCGCCATGAAGGGCATTAGCTCGCGCCACCCGGCCTGGTAGCTACTCGCACGGAAAATGATCTCGACCAATCCGTATGAAGGAATGATCTTCACCCAGAGCGAAGTGCTGCCCGGGAACAGAACAGCAACTGCGGGAACTGCTAGCGGAATCATGAACAGCAACCCGAACAGCATCATCCCCAGGAAATCTCGACCCGTTGATCCCGAAATCAAACCAAACCCGGTCACCAGTAGTGCGCCCAGTACCAGCGCAACGAAGATTGGCGCAGCACCAGATGCGAATCCATTTACCAATAACAGGATGAAGACCGCCTGCGACAGTGCCAGCAAAGTGCCGAACAGAGCCTTGGCAGTCAGAAAATCAAGAACTCTGAGTGGCGTGACCAACAAAGCCCCGAGCGTTCGTGAATGTAGTTCGACCGCAACTAAGGATCCGAGCGCCAGCGTTTCCATCATCAAGACCAGGAACGCGATCATCGGGCGTAATTTTTCTCGGAGTGAAACCTGCTCACCGGCGCGATCTACTCCCAAAATTATTTTCTCTTCTGAAGGGAGTGTCACCGGAAGTGTGTCCCCTGCAATTGCAAGCGAAAACTCCCGAACGAAACCTGAGATCGCACGACGCACTTCGTCAGGCACATCCTGATCTACATAAAGCTTGACGGTCGTATCTTTGCCACCCGCGATTTGCGTCACAAAGTCAGGCGGAAACGATATTGCGATGGCCAACGAGCCGTCCTCACCGTTGGCACCTATCGCAGAAAGCAATTCCTCTTCGCTGGCAAACTCTGTGAATTCAATTCCCTCAGTGCCACTGCTGGTCACCTGTTCGAACGCTGAATCAAGATCTGAATGGTGTACTCCAACCTCAATCGACTCGTTCACTGTGCTCGGTAAAACCCAGTACAGCACGACGTACACAACAAGGGCCAAAATTGTCACTAGAACGTAGAACCGATCACGCGTGTAAGCAGCGAGGTCCTTACGCATCATCGCCCAAACGATCGACCACCGCGGCAGAAAACTTAGAGTTGAACGCTCTCCTGGGGTCGTCACGACTCAAGACCTCGCCCGGTTATTTCGATAAAGATTTGCTCTAGAGTGGCTTCCTCCGTGTGAATGGTCGCGAGGTCTCCGTTGCTCACGGCAGCTTTCAGCGCATCGCCGGCGTTACCTTCTTCAAGGGAGACGACCTCTTCTCGCACACCGTCACCCTCGGTGAACCGCAACCTCACAGTACGGCTGCCATACTTCATCTTTAAAGCTTCGGGTGTATCTAAAGCGACGATTGCACCTTCGTTGATGAAAGCCACCCGATCCGACAGTTTGTCCGCCTCAAGCATGTCGTGAGTGGTCAGAATGACTGCAACGCCGCGTTCAGCCTGCTCAGTGATCAGCGCCCGAATGGCGTTCGATGACACAGGATCAAGTCCATCGGTTGGCTCATCGAGAAACAGCACTTCCGGGTCGTTAACCAGCGATCGAGCGACCATTAGTCGCTGCTGCATTCCCTTCGAGAACCCAGATACCCGTTCATCACCTCGTCCTTCGAGACCAACAGCTTTGAGCAGTGGATTCGGATCGAAGCCCTTGATCCCAAAGAGACTCGCAAAGAAAGAAAGGTTCTCTTTCGCCGACATGTTTTCATACAGGTTTTTCTCTTCGAAACTGACGCCAATGCGTCCCTGGACTTCATCTCGCTGCGAAACAACTTCCATCCCAAGAACGGTCGCCTCGCCGCTGGTCTGCGTCAGTTGACCCGTCAGAACCTTGATCGTCGTAGATTTACCCGCGCCGTTCGGACCTAAAAAACCAAGGATTTCGCCGGGGGCAACTTCAAAACTGACGTTATCGACCGCGAGCAAATCGCCATACGAAAAGCTCAGCCCGTCGACTCTGATAGCGGGATCAGTCATACCTCACCTCACCAACAGTGTGCCACGACTACGCGGTACGTACGATGACGAACCCGAAAAATTCCTGATCCCCAACATGAAGAAACCGTTAGTTCGCCATCTCTCAAGCCACAACCAGCCCTCATTTGCGGGTCATCCCGACCGCAGTGGAGGGATCCGGTCGCCTTCTCACTCACACATCCGACCAAAGCCAATTCCTATCCTCCCCCGGACTGAGGGAGTTAGAGGGGGAGACTGCGACGTGTGACTCTGATTCCCTTTCCGG
>CAYYMP010000073.1:6207-9591 GCA_964472915.1 uncultured Dehalococcoidales bacterium
AACAATTCTCTCCCCGCGGAACGGGGAGAGTTAGAGAGGGGGATAGTGCGACGTCTGAGCTGAGTGACTCCGTCACGATCGCGATTTAAAAATGAATCGCCTCGTTCGTTACCGCAGCACCAGCTTCCTTCACAGCCTCCGACAACGTCGGGTGAGCATGCGTCAGCTTGTGCAACTCAAGGTTCGTACCCTCGAGCAACTGCAGCATTCCGATCTCAGCAATCAGTTCAGTCGCCTCTGGACCAATGATGTGAGCACCAACAACCTCGCCAGTGTCGTCATCAACGAGCACCTTCGCGAAACCTTGAGGCTCGCCAATAGCAACCGACTTACCCGCAACCTGGAACGGAACTTTTCCGACCTTCAGGTTGATTCCCTGTTCACGTGCCTGAGCTTCCGTCAAGCCGATTGAAGCAATCTGTGGCTGGCAGTAGGTACATCGAGGCATGTTGGTGTAGTCCTCGATCGGGGTTGTCTCGTGTCCTGCAATCGTCTCTGCAGCAACGACACCCTGATCGAACGCTACGTGCGCCAGTGCGAGTTTTCCGTTCACGTCTCCAACGGCGTAAACGCCGCCGACGTTCGTTCGCATGTTGCCGTCGACCTGGATGAATCCTGGTCCGTAGGTCTCAACACCGAGGTTCTCTAGTCCAATGTTGTCGGTGTTTGGCTGAACACCAACACCGAGCAGGACCTTGTCACAAATGAACTCGGACTTCTCGCCATTCACTTCGTACTGAACTGCGAGTCGACCGTCTTTCTTCTCGACGCCTGAAACTGAAGCCGATGTTGCAAACTCAATTCCCTGCTTACCGAACTGACGTTCCAGCTCCTTGGAAACCTCTTCATCCTCTCGCGGAACGAGGTTGCCGAGCATTTCGAACATCATGACATTCACGCCATAAGCGTTGAAGTAGTAGGCGAACTCACATCCGATTGCCGAAGCACCAACAATTGCGACTGCTTCAGGCTTGTCACGGAGTTCGAGAGCATGGCGAGCAGTAATGATGTTCTC
Source organism: uncultured Dehalococcoidales bacterium (assembly GCA_964472915.1). Lineage (GTDB taxonomy): Bacteria > Chloroflexota > Dehalococcoidia > Lucifugimonadales > Lucifugimonadaceae > Lucifugimonas. Next base: position 7,223 of record CAYYMP010000073.1, read on the forward strand.
ACCGTCGATCTCAAGACCCGGCAGGCTTCGAGCACGTGCTCCGGTAGCAATGACTATGTTCTTGGCAGTAAGAGTTTCACCACCTTCAACCTCGACAACTGTCGAAGATTTGAGAGTCGCCTTACCCATGAACAAAGTGATCTTGTTCTTTCGGAACAAAAAGCCGATTCCCTGGGTAAGCGCCTTTGAAACCTCTCGGCTGCGATCAACAGCCTTGCTCATGCTTGCCGACCAGTCACCGAGTTCCAGACCCCAGTCGTCAGCGTGATTCAGGTGATTCACAATCTCAGCATTCTTGAGAAGCGACTTCGACGGGATACAACCCCAGTTCAGACAAACTCCGCCAATACCGGCAATGCCCGATCCATCGTCTTTTTCGACAACCGCAACACTCAACCCAAGTTGAGCTCCACGTATAGCAGCGTGATATCCGCCAGGACCGGCACCAATAACAACAAGGTCGAAGTTCGTCTCAGCCATTCAAATCTCTCGAGTTCTGTTCAGGGAACTTTTCGGCGCGATCAGCGCGCCAATTCAAAATTGCAACCGCCGAATTATACGTGCGATTTGGGACATTCCTCCCCCGGACTGGGGGAGTTAGAGGGGGAGATTGCGCCGCGCGACCAAGGACGCATGTCCGCCCGAAGCCTAACGAAAAAGAGGAGATTGCGCCGCGCGACCAAGGACGTAGATCCGCCCGGAGCACAACGCAAAACATCAACCCAACCTGCGTAATAACCCTAATGCGAAAAGCACCTCGAAACACCACAGTTGAACTACATAAACATGATTCACGCAGGCAATGTACATATTCGTATCGCTTTGCTCACGATTGCATTGGCACTCATCGCGAGCATTGCGACCGCGTGCGCTTCCGCAACTCCCGCCGAGCAAACTGCGGTTTCAGACCTGGTAACTACGATCTCAGATCAACTACCAACCCAACTGCCACCAAGCGACCGCCAATCCGAGCCCCCCAACAGTAATTCAGAGCCAGTAGATCGTCATCCTGATCCTACCCGCCCTGAGCTAGTCGAACGGGTCGAAGGATCACCAACGCCTACAGCAACCTCTAAGACAGACGTGCGAGACGACCTCACCCCTGTGCGACCACCCGCTGCAGCCCCTGCGCCAACGCTAGAACCAACCCGTGTTCCAGGTCACCCTGATCGAGAAAACACAGTTCTGGTACCTCAATCAACTCCAACTCCTACGCACCAAGCTCCGACTGCAGCCGTGCCTGAACCGACACTAACAGTCACACCCGTCCCGCCAACTCCAACCAGCACACCAGCACCGTCTCCAACACCTCGACCGAAACCCGGAAATATCTCTCGATCCACAAACTTCGTCCCGCTAGACGAACCGAATTACGTTTCAAGAGAACAAGCGCACTCCAACATCACAGCCGATTCGTACGTGCTCGGCGTTCTCTCCAACGGAGATGCACGCGCTTATCCGCTCGACATGATGTGGTACCACCACATCGCCAACGACACAATTGGCGGAGTCCCCTGGCTCGTCACCTATTGAATACTTTGTCATTCAGGGGTCGGGTTCGATCCCATGGTGAACGGTCAACTGCTCAACTTCGAAGTGGTCAGCCTGATCGACGGCGTGTTCTCGATGACCGACCGCGAAACCGGAACGCTCTGGACGCACCTCGACGGTAAATCGCTTTCGGGTCCACTCAACGGTGAACGTCTTAAGTTCCTACCAATGCAAATCACCACATGGCAGGAATGGCAGGATCTCTACCCACACACAACCGTGCTCGATTGGAACACCGGTTTCGAAAGCCGATACCGACCTATCACCCCGGGTGCGAGCGTAGGTAACGACGCCGATTTCAACGATTCACGACTACCAGTAAACGCCTTGCTCATCGGTGTGGAATCGAACAACGAGTTCGAGGCCTACCCGCACCAACTCATCGAACGTGACGGCAACGTAGTAAATGACTCGCTTGGCGGCACGGAAATAGTGGTATTCCGAACCCCAAACGGCGGATCGGGCCTCGCCTACGATCGAACCGTCAACGACCAACAACTCACGTTTGAACTATCGATCGCCACTCTCAACATCTACAAAGACGCTGAAACAGGCTCTATTTGGAACTCAGCTGGGCTCGCCATCGACGGGCCTCTCGAAGGAACCCAACTCACCTTCGTCCCATCAATCACAACCGAATGGTACGGCTGGGCCGAATACCACCCAACCACAGCCATCTACGGCACTCCCTCCGACTGGGAGCTAGTAACCGGTCCCGAGATAATCGAACGAAACTGATAAAAATTATCTTCCTCAACCGACGTTCCCTTTCCGGATTGGAAAGGGTTAGGGATAGGAGACTCGGAGCTGAGTGACTC
>CAYYMP010000074.1:0-7871 GCA_964472915.1 uncultured Dehalococcoidales bacterium
TCCCATGCTGGACGATGGCGCGGGTGAGCATTGAGTGGGAGCCAATCGGACCCGTAAGCGACATCCAACCCTTGGCGAGTTCCTCAAACACCATCGAGAATGTCAGCACGTCCACGCCGAGACCGCCGAACTCCTCCGGAACCGTCATTCCAAACAAGCCCATCTCTGCCATCTGATCGACCAGCTCGGATGGATAGGAATCGTCGTGATCGTGCTTGGAAGCGACTGGAAGGACGTCACGCTGGACGAACTCTTTTACTGCCAGCAGCAATTGGTTAAGCAGTTCTACTTGATGATCTATCGACTCGCTCAATACACACTCTCACGCTTATTGAAATTCAAGTTGAAATAGCAGCGGGAAGGCTACCACGTGAAAGACGAACCGAGATCTTGCTTAGCCGGCGGGTGAAACGGGTTGGGTCATTTGCGTTAGAAGATTTTCGACCCGATTACGAATATCTAGACGCAGGGCACGGATCTCGTCGAGTGCCATGAGTGAGGGATCGTTTAGCTCCCAATCTTCTGTCAATGCATAAGTCAACGACGGGCAAATTCCGGAATCGATGTTGCAGCCCATGGAAATAACCCGTTCTGCAGAAGCGATCATGTCGTCGTGAATCAGGCGTGGATGCTGCTGAGAAATATCCACTCCCACCTCACTCATTGCCTCAACGCAACGCGGATTTACCTGGTTGCCTGGCATCGTTCCAGCGCTTGCAGCCCTGAGGTCGATTCGTCGTTTGTGTGCGAGGTGATTGAACCAACCCTCAGCCATTTGACTCCTGCCGGAGTTGTGAACACAAACGAAAAGAACCTCAACCTTATTCATTAACTGTCGCCCGTTTCATCTATCTGACCACGACTGGTTATCTTGTCGTGAATGAATGCACCGATCGGTGCTCCGACCAATGGACCCGCGATGTACACCCAGAATCCTGATCGAGGACCCGGGATAGCGATGTCTTCCCATCCGGCTACTGCGGCGATGATCCGTGGTCCGAAGTCACGTGCCGGGTTCCATCCTGCCTGGGTTATTGGGGCAAACAAACTGATTAGTGCGGCGACTGTGAAGCCGATGAAAAACGGTGCAAGACTTTTGTTGCTCAGAGCGTGGTTTCGACCGTCGACTAACGAGAAGATTACGTATGCGAGTACAGCTGTACCGAATGCTTCAACTCCGAACGCCATGATTGGCGATACAAGATCATGTGCAATGGCGTCGGTGCCGAAAATTACAGGGTTAGGGAAGTACTCACCGAAGGCCATTGCTGAACGTTCGCTGCCCTCGGCGCCGCGGACGATCGAATTGTCAGTCTCAAATTTTGAGATGAATTTACCGAACGTAATAAGCACGGTAAGACCACCGAGGACGCCGCCAATCATCTGGCTCACCCAGTAAAGAAGCATTCTCGATACCGGAAACGAATCTCGCCTGAGAATTGCGAATGCGAGGCTCACTGCTGGATTCAGATGCGCGCCAGATACTGATGCGGTCGTGTAAATGGCGAGGGAAACGCCAAATCCCCAAACAACGGCGACTTGCCAGAGCCCAATTTGAGCACCGGTAAACACGGCAGCTGCAACTGATCCAGTCCCGAATAGGACAAGAATGTAAGTTCCGAGTGCCTCGGCAGCGCCAAGTTGGAAGTTTCGATTGTCGAGGAGTGAATTCATAAGGCAGAGAAAACGAATTGAATCATTAACCGCTCTGGAAGGGTTAATTGGCGGTTAATTTGAGCCCCTGAATTCTCGGTTATCGCCCGTGGGGTTCAATCTCTATCCTACTGGCAAGGGCTTGTGCCATTCGGTCGAATACCAATTTATGAATTGGGAACAAGCCATACCAGTAGATGAATCCTAGAAGACCTTTCGGATCAAAAGACACAGTGTGAATGAGTTTGACAGGACAAGTTGATTCCGGGTCTATGCGTTCGACCTTCAAATCAAAAAATGCTTCTCCCGGTAGTTTCATTTCCGCCGCGAGAGTGAGTCTTGAATTTGAAACTCTGACGACCTTCCAGAAATCCATTTGAGAGCCCGTTTTTAAATCGCCAGCGGGACGAGTATTGCGGTAGCCAACTCCTCCAACTACTCGATCCATCGCTCCCCTCAACCGCCACATCCAGGTAGCCCAATACCAACCGTACTGGCCACCAATCTTCTTGATGCCGATCGACGCTGTTTCATGATCCGAATTCACAATGTGAGTTCGTTTCTCAATGAAACGAGTTCCATCAATCCAACGGCTATTTCGTAATTTCGAATGTTGGTGCGGAACCGAATCAAGAAAAGCCAAATCTTCCTGTTCAGTTTGGAGTGCTCTGGTTACCGCTTCCTTCGCGCCAATAGGTTTCACGCTGAAAACTTCTTTAGCTGAAAAATCTCGAACGATTGATCTGGGCGTCGCGCTCTCAACGATCTGTCTGCCTATCTTGTAATGGGCCGGAGTGAATATTCGTAGCCAATGACTCGATAGGTACGGGGTCACCACTGGGACGTTGATCATCCACCTTCGAAGGCCGCGTTCTTTGGCGTAGATGTGGAGTAAGTCCCGATACGAAATGACTTCGCTACCACCAATTTCAAAAGTTGCTGACTCCGCGAAATCGAGTGTTGCCGCCTCAATCAAATATGACTTCAAATCCCCGGACCATATGGGCTGAAGCTGTTCACGAACCCACTTCGGAGTGATCATTACTGGCAGTTTGTTTACAAGGGCTCGTATGGCCTCAAATGGCATTGAGCCAGCGCCAATCACGACCGATGCCCTGAATTCGATTACCGGAATCCCACTGGATCTCAGGATGTCTCCGACGACGTGTCGGCTTTTCATGTGGGCAGAATCGCCGGAATCACCCTGGGCGAGCCCGCCCAAATAGATGATCTTGCTGATCCCAGCCTCATTGGCAGCCCTGGAAAAATTCGATGCAGATCGTTCCTACAGCTCCGAAAACTGGTCCGAGTCTGCCATTGAGTGGGCGAAATACAACGCTATATCCGCGTCTTCCAGTGCCGCACGAGTTTCGGAAAACTCGAGTAAATCGGCTTTGGTAGGTATAGCGTTTGGTGGAAGATCAGTGAGTTTGGAAGGATCTCTTGAAACGCACCTGACAGTGCTGAACGTGGCGCACACTTCTTCGAGAATTAGTCCACCTACATAACCGGAAGCACCCGTTAGGACGGCGACCCGCGATTGCCTTGAATTCATCTAAATATTTCTTTCAGCGAATGGGCTCGGTAGTCGAATATCCTCAGCAAATCTCGTTTCACAAATAGAAAGTGCGCGAGGCGGCCCGTGGGAACCCGATAAAGGACTCTGTCTTCGACGGAGGTGAGGTATGGGTTAATTTCTGAGAATAGGTGGTCGTGAATCCAGCTTGTGTAAGGGCCCCGAAGTTGCCGGTCTGTAAATTTGAACGGCGGTTCCCACACCGGAATGATTGATTTCCAGGAGACTGGAATTGACCTCAGTTTCAGTTTGTACTCGATAGTGGCATCCGTACACATTGAAATTGGCGTCGACGTGACAATCCTGAAATCAAGCCACTCCGGTGTTATCAGGTTCAGATTTGTTGGATCAGCGAAGAATGAGAACACGTCCTCGATTGTTGCTTCGAGGAAGATCTGAGATCGCAGCTCATACGCGCCGTCGCGCAGACGTTGAATAGTAGGCTTAACCTCACGATCGAGCTCAGGGGAAGTAGCGGCAATATCCACTACTTAGTCCTCCTCAATCAGGTCAGAAACCGGGATTTTCAACGAATCGGCTATCGCCTTAAGGGTCGCAAAGCTCACGTTCTGCTTGCCTCGCTCAACTGCAGAGATATATGACCTGTCGAGGGAAGATGATTTTGCCAAATCGCCCTGGCTGATTCCTCGCTCTTTTCGTAGAGACTGGATGCGTTGTCCTATATCGGAAAGCATTGCTTCCACGGTTCGAGCCGAGAACCCTAGATCGAATTTTTCGAGCGTCCATTCAATAGCTTTCGCTGAATCAGACGAAACAAAATCTGCACCGGCGTCCTCCAATAGGTCGCGCGACTCTTGCTTTGTCAGCGCTCCTCCGCCTACGACGACGGTCGGGGAGAATCCGTTGGATTTAACTTTCTCAACCGTACGCATCGCCGAATCAAGGTTCTCAGGAATGGTTACCGAAAGCCCAAGCAGCTGCGGTCGAGTGCTTTCTACCAGTGCGTACAAGTCATCGATCGGCATGTCTGCACCGAGATAGTCTACGTCCCATCCTTCAAAGCGAAGCAAGTCGGCAAACGTGAGGCCTCCCACCATGTGTCGATCACCTTCGACTGCAGTGACTATCGCTTTTAGTCCAACACGGTGACCGTTGACGTAGGACGCCTGCGCGCGTGCGAGGAGTCTGAAAGCAATCTGTGTTGCACGGTGTTCTTCAGCAATAGTCAGCTCACCCCGATGCCACATTGCACCGATTTCAGCCATTGAGTGACCAACGATATTCACGTAGATCGAAGAAGGCTCCCACTTGTTGGAGATCGCTTCGTCAATCAATTCGGTAGCACGGGTTTGATCGCCTGCGAGTAGCGCTTCTAAGAGCGCGTGGCGATGTTTATCGAGCTCTGACGTCTTCGGTTTCGCTAGGTATTTTGGACTCATGACAACATTATTGCACAAATGGGGACTTTACACCACAATTACTTATATATAGGATATGTACAACACACAAACAGAAATGCGGTATAAATACCTAATTCACTGGGTAAATCACCAGAACTGCATTCACTGTTTAGGAGAGATAAATGGAATCGCTCTACGTAATCGGAATCATTCTTGCGGTAGTTGGCGCTGCCAACTGGGGACTTGTTGGACTATTCAAGTTCGACCTTGTTGCAGCAGTGACCGGATCAAAGTTTGGTCAGGTCAACCCTCTGTCGCGAGTCGTCTGTGTTCTTGTGCTGGTCGCCGGAGTTCTGGCAGCAGCATCAATCCCATCAATCGTTGACTAAATCCCACAAAGGACCGCTGTCCGGGTCGCCCAAAATTCCCGGGCAACGGTCCGATCAGAAACCTCAAGGAACCGAAATGATTAGCTTGAAATCCTGCCCGAAGTGCATCACCGGCGCTATTTACACCCACGAAGGGCTGGATGGAATCGAACACAAATGCGTAAATTGCGCTTATGTAGTGCCCAGCATCAACCCTGATGTAATTGCCGAGCTTGCTCGTGAAAGAGCTGCTGAATTAGAGGCGATCGCCTAGTCAACTATCGCGCCGTTTATCAAATGAAGTATTTATTGTTCAGTGCCTCTGCAAAGCGGGGAGCCATTCTCGGCATCATCATTTGGATTGCCGCGATCGGGGTAATTAGTTCTATTGCGCCGAGTCTCTCCGAGGTCACTACAAACGAACAAGATGAGTTTTTGCCAGGCGGAGCTGAATCTGTGGCTGCTGCGCAACTGGCATCTGAAAAATTCCCGACCGGAGACGGAATTCCAGCCCTGATCGTATTTAGTGGTTCAGGCGGTTATGACGCTCTGAAAGCTCCGATCTCAATGTTCGCCGAATCAGTTCGGGGTTCTGAGTCGCCAGAAGCTGTTCTATCCGTTCTAACACCCGAGGATTCACCCGGGGCGCGAGCTTCACTTGTTGCTCCTGATTCACTCACCTCAATGGTGGTCGTTACGCTTGGCGGATCTCCTTCCGAACCAGAGTTTGGTGAAGCAGTCGACTGGCTTTCCGACCAAGCTGAATTGGTCGGAGGAAATCTTCAAATCGAGACAGCGGTCACTGGCCCCGCTGGAATCATTAGTGACGCAGTAAAGGTCTTCAGTTCTATAGACCTTCTAGTCACCTTAGTCACGGTGCTTCTGGTTCTCGTTCTACTTCTCATCATCTACAGGTCACCGGTACTCGCGATCGTTCCGCTCATCGTCATCGGCACTGCATTGACCCTGGCTCAGTCACTGGCAGCGATGCTCTCACAGCAGTTTGATCTTCCGCTAAACGGTCAGGTCACCGCGATTATGTCGGTACTGGTCTTCGGAGCAGGTACCAACTACGCACTGTTTATTGTTTCGAGATATAGAGAAGAACTAGTTCTAAACCCTGACAAGTGGTCTGCAATGCGCACCACCATGAGTCATGTAGGACCGTCTATTGCTGGATCAGCAGGAACGACGATGGTGGCAATGTTCGCTTTGACCTTTGCTTCTTTCGGATCGTTCAGGTCGCTCGGCCCCATGCTTGCGCTAGCAATCTTTGTTGTGTTGCTTTCTGGATTGCTGGTGATGCCAGCTGTGATCGCAATGCTCGGTCGTCTGGCGTTCTGGCCTCGACCTCTTATTCAGCAATCGTCTGTTGGAACTGACGGACTCTGGCACAAGGTTGGACGTTACGTATCACGCAAGCCCAAAACCGTGTTTGTTGTGACGATGGTCGCAATTGTCGTTGGAACATTGCCATCATGGAGCATTACCCCAAGTTTCAACTTCATTGATGGGTTCCCAGACGATGCTGAGTCGAAGCGTGGTTACGAACTTCTAACCAACTCATTCCCGCCCGGTCAACTCGCACCAACACAGGTGCTAGTGAGCGTCGAGCAGGGCAATGTGCTCGGCGAGTTCGTTGAACTTGAGAAAGTCTCACAGTCGCTTGCGAATATCGATGGAATCATAAGCGTTACCGGACCAACACGTCCTACTGGCGTTCCAGTTTCCGAGGCTCAAGCTGCCGTATTTGGCAATCAGAGGTTCGTGTCGCCTGACGGTACAACCGCTCGGATCGACCTGGTCTTTGGTGACGATCCTTACGATCAGCCGGCTCTTACACGAATCGACACGATTCGCACTGCAGTCGCACAGTCTCCGTTGAGTTCGGTTCCAGGAAGTCAGATTCTGGTCGGTGGAGAGTCTGCGGTTCAGGCAGACACCAAGGCTTCAATTGATGCCGACATTACGTGGCTTGCACCAGTTTCACTGTTGGCAATATTCGGAGTGCTCGTCGTTTTGCTCCGCTCGATTGTTGCACCGCTGTACCTCGTGTTCAGCGTGATAGTAAGTTTCGGTGCAACGTTCGGTATCTCGGTTTTCATTTTTCAGGAAGTTTTTGGACACACAGGCGTCGCATATTCAAACGGTGTTTGGATGTTCATATTCCTGGTCGCACTGGGAGCCGACTACAACATATTTGTCATGTCTCGTATCAGAGAGGCTGTCCGTAACGAAGGCATTCGCGACGGGATCGCGACTGCTGTCGGACGGACCGGAGGAGTGGTCACCTCAGCCGGGATAATTCTGGCAGGTACGTTCGCCGTCCTCACAACTCTGCCTCTCAGAGACATATTCCAGCTCGGATTCGCAGTAATGCTTGGAGTTCTCATCGACACGTTTGTCGTACGAGCGTTGCTGGTCCCGAGTATGGCGGCCTTACTTGGAAACCTCAGTTGGTGGCCGTGGCGCCAGCTTTCGAGTGAGGAGTCCAGATCCGCCTCATCGACTAGCGATCCGAGTTCTATCACCATCCCAAATAGATCTCAGGATCCGCAGTTGCACGGCGGCGAGCTTGCCGGGGACTAATTCCTAACCCCGCAAGCACGCGTGAAGACATAGACAGGAGATGCCAATTAACCGGACCATCAGAGCATTCGATTTAAACAAATACAACCCAACACGATCCCAATAAATCAAAAGAGGTCACGAAATGAAAAAGTACGCAGCAGTGCTGCTATTCGGCGCAATATTTGCCGTGTTAGCAGCATGCACAAGTGATGATCCGGAGCCAACAACCACCCCGACTCCAACATCTACGCCAGTTCCAGCTCAAGAAGAATCAGCGGAAGTTGCAAAGACAATCGTCGATATCGCCGTTGAAGACGGTCGATTTGAGACTCTGGTGACTGC
>CAYYMP010000074.1:7971-9586 GCA_964472915.1 uncultured Dehalococcoidales bacterium
GAGGACATTCCGTCTCTCACCGAGGTACTGACCTACCACGTGGTGGCGGGTGAGGTGATGGCTGCGGACGTGGTAGGTCTTACATCGGCGACAACGCTGCAGGGTAACGACCTACAGGTGGAAGTGATTAATGGCATGGTCATGATTGACGGTGCCAACGTTCTAATCACCGACATCATCGGTTCCAATGGTGTGATTCACGTTATCGACAAGGTAGTTCTACCTTAGTCAATAACGGAATTATTGGGCCGGGGTCCCCTGTGAACGTTGTTCGCGGGGGATCTTTGGTTAAGCCGTAACTTCATCCATGCTGCGAGAGCTTCTCATTGCCGGGATGAAAACCAACGCTACCACCATGAGTGCGATACCAATTCCCGAAACGATCAAGACAGCAGTCGCAGGATCGAGCACATTCGCAAGTGCTCCAATACCGAGCTGCCCGAAAGGACCGAGCCCAATAAAGACGGCGATCGATCCCAACGCTCTCCCTCGCATTTCAGGGGATGACGTGTAAATCATGATTGCCGACTGCATGGTGGCGAAACCTGACATTCCAATTCCACCGATGAACAATATGATCAACGTTAGCCAGTAGGCCTCGGACTGTGAGAACAGCAATATTGCGATCAGGTAAAGGCTCGAACCCCACATGTAGATGTGTGGGTAGTGGCGCGGTCTTGCGTATAGCGCGATAAGCGAAGCTCCGACGAATGCTCCGGCACCTTCTACCGACTGCAACACCCCGATCAGGACTTCACCGACCTCGAGAACCTGTTTTGCAACAACTGGCTGCTGGCTCAAATACGAGAATCCGAATACGTTGAGAATCAGCGTCACCGCAAGGGTTCCAACCATCAATTGACTCTTACTGATGTATCGGACACCTTGGCTGATTTGTGTAATCGGACTGACCAATTCTGCAGAGGAAATCGGGCGTTCGTACTTCAACGAAAGTGCAATTAGCATCCCGATCGAGTAAAGCGCAACACCGAGGAAAAAGCCACCTTGAGCGCCGATCGTTGCGAGAAAAACTCCGCCAATAAACGGACCCGGGATTCGGAACAACGAATTGGTCGATTGTTCAAGTGATATCGCCCGTCCTACGACCGATTTAGGAACTACTTCGCCGATCATCGTTCTACGTATTGGGAACTCGCTCGCCATGACCGCACCAATCACGAAGTTTCCGAGTGCAAGTTGCCAGTACTGTAATGAATCGTTGGTTATTAGTAGTCCCAACCACAGCGACGTTCCCGCCTGAACCCCGAGCCCGATAATCATCAGGTGCTTGCGATTAAAGCGCTCCGCAAGCACTCCGATACCGAACCCAAACAACATTGGGATGAAGCGTAAGAAGAAAGTGACCGAAACTAGGAACGGTGAGTCGGTTAACTCGAGCGCAACCAGCGCAACGACCAGTAACTCAAGCCACATCATCGTGCCGGTCATCCAACCGACTGCCCAGAGGCGAATGAACTGGGGATTTCGCAGCAGGGAATTCTTTTGTTGTGGGTCAGTCACTTGAATTGAGTGCTCAAAAAGGAAATTCGGTGAAGATCAGGCGGCGAATTATCTTCTGATCGGCTCGAGATTGTTCAAGTTTTCTGGCCAATTA
>CAYYMP010000075.1:0-9577 GCA_964472915.1 uncultured Dehalococcoidales bacterium
TGCGCTAACACGGGATCGACTCTGCATCTTGTAAAGCCATTCAGCTTTGAGCTTGACGACAAGCACTTGCAACGGGCTTCACTCGACTACCGTGATGTCGCCGACATCCGTGTACACGATTCATTTGGTGATCTTCTCACCGAACTCGATTCAAGCCGGATTTTCGCTACGACTGCTTCAGCGGGCACTCGGTACGACATGGTCAGTTACCGGGATGGTGACGCAATTTTGTTTGGACCTGAACGACAGGGACTGCCAAAAAGAATCCTCGATCAAATAGACGCTGCCAACCACCTCGCAATTCCAATGGTCCCAGGCAATCGCAGCCTAAACGTTTCGAATGCCGCCGCACTGGTCGTATACGAAATGTGGCGCCAAAACTCGTTTGCCGGCGGACAGCTGCGCCAGCAGGGTGAACAGGAAAATTTCTCGTAAACCACGAATCCCGATCTGATTCTTTACCTAACGACAACTCAATGCATAAGTCACATGAGTAACAATTGAGTCACGCCTCGGCATCGACTGATTGAAACGCCTGTGACAACCGCAAACCCGACACTCAGAAAAGTCATGATCGTTGAAGACGATCCGTCTTCGGCAGATTCAATTGCACTCACTTTTGAGTTGGGATTTAACGGTGTTGTAGTAGAGCAGTACGATCGGGTGAGATCTGCTCTCGAGGCATTTGAACGATTCCAACCGGACCTGGTCACGGCGGATCTTGGACTGCCTGACGCGGACGGCAATCAGCTAATTCGCTACCTCAGAACGAAAAGTGATGTCCCCATCATTGTTTTATCGGCAAGGGACGATGACTCTTCCATCCTGACCGCGGTGAGGCTTGGTGCCGACGATTACATCGTCAAACCATTCTCTTCAATTGAACTACAAGCGCACGTCGAAGCGCTACTGAGACGAGCATCAGGTGGAAAGCCTTCACAGGTTGACATCGTTCGACTCAGTCCGGATATGACTCTGGATTTAGCTCGTGCAGTCGTGATCCAGGGTGATGGCGAAGTTGAACTCTCAGCAAGGGAGTTTGAATGCCTCAAAGTTCTGGTTGAAGCTGAAGGTCGAATTGTTTCGACGCGAGAGTTGAAGACTTCGGTATGGCGTACCGATACTGTTTCAGATTCCGCTGTGAAGATGGTTTTTTACCGGCTCCGACAGACGCTCGGCGATCATGAGCAGTCACGAACCTTAATCCAGTCACACCGCGGCATTGGTTATTCGGTCAACCTGGGATAGGTTCCACCACTTCTCGGAACCCGGTTCGTTAGAAATCTGTTTGAAAACTCCCCGAATGTATGCGCGCCGTAAAGATTTGGTGAGTGACCGAATCGTTACCACCGCGTGACATCTTTGTGCCCCTCATAACACGCCGTTACGACGTTTAAGTGTGTACTGCCAGAGTCTATTGCGCGGATCACCCACAAACGTGAGCGGTGAGTAAGCGCTCAAGGGTATTGGCCTAGGTCTAATGAAATGTTCTTGGACCGTAGGCGTGGGGGAACAAATTGAAACTCAAGAGTTATCTTGCAGTCTTCGTTGTTGCACTCGCGGCCACCGCTGTGTTGTTCGGAAGTGACACTTTCGCACAGGCAACGAGCCACGAAGCGCCAACTGAAATAGTTGGGGTTGAGCCCGAACTCTTCGATCAAAAAGGAGAGAAGGGTGATTTGTTTGTTGTTGGCAACGCAACGAACGAGTGCAACCAACTTGGCTATGACTACGGATATAAGAAAGATGATCCGACGTCCGACGCTCTCGTCGGGATCGGTGACGGGATGCTCATCGATTACAGCTTCGACGGCGGTAATCAGGGCACAATTCTCGAATGGTCATCTAATCTGGGCATCGATGCTGTAATTCTTAAGGCGTCAACGCTCGCAAATGTTTACCGGTATAACCCTGAAGCGGTTGAGGATGCTGGTCTGCGAACGCCGTACCGAGATTCCAAAAAAGGTCGACGTTACTACGGTATTTCGCACGTAACGTTCTGCTGGGATCGAGAATTGCTCGTTAGCAAAACTGCCGACGTCGAATATGATCGTGAATTCCTGTGGGGCATTGAGAAATCAGTGGATCCAACTTCTCAGGATCTGTTCGCTGGACAGGCCGGAACGGCAGAATTCACCATCGAGGTCTCACAAACAGGACACGTAGACACTAACTTTGCCGTTACCGGTGACATAACGGTTTCAAACCCGTGGACGGCTACTGCAGAAAACGTAGTTGTGTCCGACGTGCTTGCGATTCCAGAGTGTGGCGCCTTTGACGGTACTCTCCAGTTCGGAGAAAGCGTTGTTTGCAACTATGGGGTTTTGATTCCAAGTGAAGACGATCTCCCAGCGACCAATACCGCGGTTGCTACAGCAGATGGGTTCCAGGATCAGTCGCACACTGTTGCCATTGAAAAAGGTGAACCAAGCACGCTCGTAGATCAGTTCGTAACTGTTTCAGACCAACAAACTGAAGGTGGCGTGACGAGTTCAGTTGCCATTCCAGCCTCGCTGACTGGGATCCAGGGTGATGTTTACAGCAGCTACCCGGTGACTTACTCAGGTAGCTACGTGGTTGCGCGATCGAGCGTTATCGCTGGAAGCACGACTGTGTCGAACGTAGCCAGCTTGTCCGGGGACACGTCCGGTTCGCTTGGATCTTCAAGTGCAGCAACAACGTTCAACTGGTACGCACCAACGATCGATAAGCAGGTTGACTCCACAGGATTCACTCGCGAGTTCTTCTGGGATGTCGATAAGTCGGTTACACCACACTCACATGAGTTGTTTGTTGGCGAGTCTGCCACCTCAACGTTCACTGTTGAAGTGACACAGACGGGGCAGCAGGACTCCAGCTTCAACGCAACAGGATCCATAACAGTTTCAAATCCGCATCCTACGCAGTCGATGACTGTCACAGTTGATGATGCTGGAGCTGTTCTCGACACTGCTATGCCTATCACGATTGCGGCTGGAAGTGGTGCAACGGTTGGCTGGACTAAGGACGATGGCGACATCGCTCCTGCTGCTCCGAGCAACACTGCATCGTTCACCTTGTATGGTTTGCTGTATTCAGATACCGAGGGATACTCATACGTTGAGCCAGACGTACTGGTAAACGAGTCGGTTGCCGTAAACGATTCAATTGCAGGCGTTCTCGGTACAACGAACGGATCGACCAGCTACACCTATCCCCATGAGGAAACTTGTGTAGAACCTGGTGATGTAACTGTCACCAATATTGCCGATTTGGTCGGTGATGAAGGACAGGTGCTCGACTCCGCTACAGCAACAGCCACATGGACCTGTTCACCTCCACCTCCGCCACCGAGCGGTGATGGCCATGAAACGGCGTTCATGGTCGGCGAAGAATGCTTCCTCGACTGGGGCTTCAGTCGCTGGGGTTGGACCGAGCAGATTGAAGGACCGATTTTCCGAGCTCCAATCTACGCAGGTGCCGGCCAGTGTGACCTTGATAAGGGAACTCGTGTTGGGTACGTAGAGGTATTCGCACCTATTGGCGGATTCATGATCATCATGCTGCCTGGCTACCATCTCGATGAAGTGCACATCGAGTGGGACGACAATGGCATGTTCGCTGAAAACGCCAGCGGCGCTGAAACCGTTGCACCCGGTAAGTACGATTGGGTCGTAGATGGTGATCTCGACCTGACCGGTTACCAGTTTGTTGCGGGCGAGGACATCACTGGAAACTGGGTAATGGTTCACATCGTCGCCGGGTGACTCTAAGCCTCAATACTTTGTGAACCTAATAGCCCCCAGGCATACTCGCCTGGGGGCTATTGATTTTCTCCGATGTTAACTGCTCACAAAGCAGGGATTTCTGCTTAACCCCGCTCGGCTTTGTCGTATTCGAGGTGCATGTACGGGTGGTCTTCGTCTAGCGTCGTGAGAGTTACTGGATTTTCTACACGTGCAGCCGGACGGATTTCTTGACCCACAACACCAGTTGCATCATCACCCATTTGCCGTCGAATTTCATCTGCAAAGTTGTTTAGATCGGCAACTACATCAGGATTTGAATCGAACTGGTTGATGGTTTCACCAATATCGTCGACCAGATCATAGAGTTCGTTGATTTCGCCTTGTTCTTTTCGGAAATGAAGTTTCCACTTCCCTTTCCGCACCGCTTCAAGATCGTCACCGCGGTAGTAAACGAATGTGTCTCGTGCACCACCGTCTGACTCTCCAAACATGGTTGACGAAATATCTACCCCGTCGATTGGTCGGTCAGAAGGAACTTCTGCGCCAGTGAGTTGGGCAACTGTAGGGAAGAAATCAATCGCTGAAGCAATGTCGTTGGTGACGGTTCCTGCGGGGATTTTTCCTGGCCATCTCATGATGCAAGCGACTCTTTGACCGCCTTCCCATGTTTCACCCTTCTTGCCCCGCAGCGCACCGTTCGACCCGCCTTGATCCTGTAGTCGAGAACCGTTGTCGCTGGTGAAAATAATCAGTGTGTTTTCGTCGATCCCAAGTCGTTTTAGCTCTGCGAGTAGTACTTCCGTCGCCCAGTCGATACCTGCTACACAAGCACCGTAGTCACCGTTTTCAGACTCATTAACGAATCGCTCCGCCGCATACAACGGAAGGTGGACGTGCATATGAGCCAGGTACAGGAAGAAGGGGTTTTCCGAGTTTTCACGAAGGAATCGGACCGATTCTTCGACATAGCGTTCAGTCAGACCGCGTTGGTCGGGCTGCTCCTGGATTACTTCTTCATCTCGAAGGAGGGGGAGCGGCGGTCGGTTCTGTCGCGTTTCCAGCAGTGAGTGATCGTCGAGAGTCAGGTCTGGGATCTGTCGCCCCATGTCGTTGCTGTATGGCAGCCCGTAGTAACTGTCGAACCCATGTCGAGTTGGCAGAAATTCCGGCTGATCTCCGCAATGCCACTTACCAATAATCTTTGTCGCGTAACCGACGTCCTTTAGCGCACCAGCGATCGTTGTCTCATCGGTGCTTAAGCCGATTCCTTGACCGGGGAACAGAACACGTAATCCATCGAACGTACCGAAGTCGATCCGAGGTGGGTAGCAACCGGTCATCATGGCACCGCGTGAAGGTGAACACACCGGCGAAGCCATGTAGAAATCGGTGAACCTGATGCCTTCGGCAGCCATTTGGTCAATGGCAGGGGTTTTATTCACCGTCGAGCCGTAGCACCCTAAATCGCCGTATCCAAGATCGTCACAGTTGATCAGCAGAATGTTCGGTTTGGTCACCGTTCGCCCCCGGAAATTATCAGTTCGAATTGGGACGCAAGTTTGAACGTTTTTGCCGTGGTAATAAATACCGATCACGTACGAATCAGCCTAAATTGCTGGGCAATTCTGGGCAGTCAGTACAAAATCGTAATATCTGGTTCAAGTACTACTTGATGTGGATCTGCACCGCACTACCAACCGGAGAACCAAATGCTTTTCATCATGCTTGCCAAACTCACTGACGAGGGCATCGAGGCGTGTGTTGAGAATCCGGACTTTTTTTTAGAGGCGTGCGACTCGGTAAAAGTACCGGGTGCGAGGTTGTTATCCCGATACGCAACCCTTGGGCAATACGACTTCATGGTTCTCGTGGAAGTGGACAGCCCACAAACAATGTCGCGGCTCTCTGTAGTTCTAGGCGCAAACGCTCACGTTCACATCGAGTCGATGCAGGCCATTGGCGCACACCTCATGTCAGAGCGAGAAGAGGCAGCGCTTCAGCGGGCCAGAAACAGCATTGCTCGTACCGCTGGGTAGCCGATTATCCTCCGATAAAGTCGACACCTTCGGGAATCGGGTCAGGGAGTGATTCGACCCAGTAGTGGACTTCGAATGTCGCATATTTCGAGTCACCCTGACATGCGTCGGCAAAACACGAAACGATCAGCAAAGTGCCTGGGTCATCAAAGAATATCCCCTGGTACTCGGTTTTATCGGGCGTGATCACCTCGACATCATCACGACGACTCCCGGATTCGTTGTGATCGAAGACTGGCAAGCTCAACTTGATGTCGAACAGGACTCCGTCTTTGGTTGCTGCTTCGACGTTTTGAACAACCTGGATGGGACCTTCTGGGATCGAAACTGAAGCATCACCTTCGTTGGAGTTGTCAGAACTACCGCACGCAGCAAGGCTCGCTAAAAGCCCGGTTACAAGTAAGCCAACCAGAATTTTTCTGTAATTGGACACGTCATCCCCCGAGTTCAGTGTGCGCCGAATTTCGGGGCATTCTATTGGAATCTATTTCAGAGGTGCGGTGGTGAATATCACGTGGAACGGTTCGCAGTAGATCATCACTGCACTGTATTCAACGGGGTTGATGTCATCGGGAATCGGGTAATTCTGATTTCCAACGTTGCCCTTCAGTTTTCCGAGATCAATGTAACCCTGAGATTTGTCGCGTCCTTCTGGATCAATCATGAGCAAAACGTGCAGATCGGGGCCGTTGGTTACATCCAAGTCTTCAAGTCTGAGAAGGTTGGAGCCGTCGCCGAGGTCATAAACAGTTGCTGAACCGCTCCCTCGGTGGAGTCGGTCTTCATCTCTGAACGACCCAGACTTGAGTGAGACAGGCTCTCCAGCAGGCATTGATTCGCTCATGTTTGATTCGAGCTTTGCTGCCGTTTCCATCATTTGCTCGGCTTCGTCGCGAGTCACCTCAGCGGGAATTTCTGCGTTGACAGTTCGAGGAAAATCCTCGTTGGCGACATCATCTATAAACAGCGGAGAACCCAACCACCATGCGAGCCACAGAGCCGGCACCAGCAACACAAGTGCCAGTCCGATCGCAATACGAGTAACGCGCTTTCGCAGGAGAGTTGAATTAGCTGAATTCCACGCTTGACCAAGAATGCTCATAGGTTCGTCTCTTCCGTACCATCCACTTACGAGGTGTACGAATCCGATGCTTTTTGAGTCTTCACCGATGCGAAATGCCAGCCATCCAAGAACGTGGATGAACTTGGTGTTGGCGATGTCGCTTGGCTTTCTGATCCTGGTTCTGGTCGCGTGCGACGACAAAGAGCAGGGGAATCAAAGCCGCCAGCAACCTCCGGCTGCTCAGCACGTCGAGGAACCTACATCCGAGGCAGGATTGCCCAATCGACAGGATGGCCAGCGTCAGCACGGTATTTGGCCACAGGTTTGGTCGCAGCACTCTCCAAGCGTCAAAAGTTGGGAGTACAAGGTGAACTGTGGCGAGGCTTCATCACACCTTGATCCGTGTTTTCTTTCCGATCTCAGTTCTGTCGTGGTGACGACTCCGGAGGGTCAAGAAATCGAACTTGAGAAAGACTTCAACACGAATGATTTTTCTGGTGAAGTAACCCGCCGTTGGGTTTTATACGGACCTGAGGATGGAGAGCTTCCAGTCCAGGGAGAGTATGTGTTCCGTTATTTCACCGGGAGCGAACTGTCCTATGAACAGGCCGTCCAGTACGACTCGGGCATCATTTCGTACCCGACGAATGTCTCCTGGGTACGTGACGGGAATGACATAGTTGTTGATTGGAACCCGCCGTCAGAAGCCGAAACGGGCATGCACTACAAGGCACTGATCTGGCAAGTCGACGACACGCCTGAAATGTTTATTTCGGATGTGTTCGAATGGGACGCTTCGACCGCTCGACTCAAAGACGTTCCGATGATTGATGGTGGTAAATACTCGCTGAACGTGGCGATCTTCTTCGATGATGGCTACGCGTACAGCGACTACGTCATATTCGAGTGGCCGTCTTTGAACTAGCGTCTACCCTCGCTCACCGTAGCCGAATGTGCGCCTGCTTAGTACGGCGACCAAGAGCATGTAACTGATACCAAGAAAGGCGATCAACCCGAGCATTTCGAATACCAGGTAGACCGTTCCGCTTGGGAATGAGACCAGACCGATAATTGACACGTTCAGGCCAAGTGTCAGCACCAGAACGATTGTCATTATCAGCACCGGCACAAAGTGTTTGCGAAGATTCCCGAACACCGCGGTAATCAAAATCGCAGAACCGACAGTAAATATCACTGTCATTGGCATCGCCTGACCGATTAATTCATCTGCTGGTTCATTTGCCTCGATAAGTGCACCGACCGTCGTGACAGGATCAAAAACAGCGATGGATACGACGGTGAGTGCAACGTAAAGCAACATAAGAGACGAGTTGAACGCGACCCAACTTTTGATGTTCGCCGTTTCCGTCATCGAGGTATACGCCCAGGCGATAGCCGCTCCGGCAAGCCCACCCGACACGATCATGATGATGAGTGAGAACCAGATGTCGCTGATCACCAATTGATGAAGCGCGGTGAACAGGACGCTCGCTATGACGCCGGAGATAGCGCCGGAAGTTACGAGTCGACCTGAATCGACAATGGAATGATCTGATTCCGTACTTTCAATCTCGTTAGTCAAGACGCTTCTGACTCGTATACTCGTTGTATGTGGATTGGCAACGTTGAAGTAAAAGGATTGGCGCGACTAGCGCCTATGGCTGGAATTTCCAACGCACCTTACAGGTTGGTTGCGAAGGAGTGCGGCAGCGATCTGACGACCAGCGAAGAGATCGATGCGGTCGGACTAACGCGGAAAAACACAAAGACCCGCTACGACATTGCCAAATATCTGCCAGAAGAAAAGCCGATTGCACTTCAAATTCTAGGAGCGAACGCTGAGAGCCTTGTTCCTGGAGCTCAGTGGTTGCAGGACACCGGTGCTGACATCATCGACCTGAACATGGGTTGCCCTGTCCCAAAGATCACCAAGACCGGTCGTGGTGCGGCTCTGATGAAAGATGTTCCAGCGACGGCAAAAATTCTTAGCGCTATGCGTAAAGCTCTCGAAGTTCCGTTCACAGTCAAGATCAGGAGTGGGTGGGACGAGCAACACCTGAACGCCGTCGAGGTCGCCAAGATGGCTGAAGATGTCGGGGTTGACGCAATTACCGTTCATCCACGAACACGGGCTCAGCGATTCACCGGACTTTCAACGTGGGACATGATCGCCCAGGTTGTGGATGCTGTGGATATTCCGGTCACCGGCAACGGCGACGTTAAGTCGATGGCAGATGCACGACGAATGAAAGAAGAAACCGGATGTGAGTCGGTGATGATCGGTCGAGGAGCGATGGGTAATCCATGGATCTTCGACGAGACGTTCGAAGACCTTTCAGCGGAAGATCAATTCGATTACCAGACTCGAGTGATCAACCGACACATGAGTCTAATTCAGGAACATTTTCCGAACGGTTTAGGACTAATCCAGATGCAGCGTCACCTGTCGTGGTACTCAGGCGGACGAGAACGAGCCCGATCGTTCCGTGTCGAACTGTTTGGGACCAACACCTATGAGGAAGCGCGGGATGTGTTCGACCGGTACTGGGAGACCATCGATCCCCGGCGCGCTGGCCGTCCGGAACCTGCCCTGGTTTAAACCGATCCGATTAACTGGCGCGCTAGTTCGATCATCAATGCGAGGATGATCAACATTGTGGTTGCGGCCGCGGGGATGGCGATGAATCTGCCCATATATTCGAGTCTTGGGCTTTCCCAATTCGTTCGGCAGATCAGTAAATGAGTGCCAG
>CAYYMP010000076.1:0-9345 GCA_964472915.1 uncultured Dehalococcoidales bacterium
CGTGATCACGTGTTCACGTTCTTCGGAAGTTAGTTCGTTCAGCGTGCGGGTCATTGTCCAAACAGTTTACTGGTTGAGACCTTCGGGTTCGAATCAGGAAAAGAGTTGGTGACTGGGTGGCACTGGTCTTTACCGGGAGGCTCGACGCATCGGGATTTGATGCACGCCCAGACCTTTGGATTAAACAGTTTTCTACACAATTTGTTGATATTCACAGGCAACAATCGTTTCTGTAACAAATTCGGTACAAGTGAACAGTCATAAAAACCAAAATGAAAAAAATATCTCTCCCAGTTCTCGGATTTGTCTTCCTAATTCTTGCCGCGTGCGGCACCGAAGACAGCGGAGTTGCTTCGTTGATTGATCAACCCACCATTGAGGCTGAAGCTGTGGCAGAAGTGAACGGCGAACTGACAGACGAGGACCGAGCGCTTTCGTTCGCTGAATGTCTCCGTGACGAGGGTTTGGAAGCTGCAGATCCTACAGTTGATTCTGACGGAAACGTGCAACTCCCGAGTATCGCAATCGACGCGAATATAGATCGAGATCAGCTGCGGTCGATCATGGAGAACTGTGGAGAAATTTTAGAAGGGCTGACTTTCAGGAATGACTCCCCCGACCTAACCGAGTTGACAGACCAAATGGTCGAAGTGGCGTCTTGCCTCCGCGAGGCTGGTTTGACAGTGGATGATCCGACGACAGAGACGTTGCGTCAATGGCAGTTCGAACTGCGAGAACATATCGACCTCGATGACCCTCGAGTCGCTGAGCTTCTTGACGAATGTGGCGGTGTATTTGGTCCTGGCGGGCAACAAAATCGTGGCAGGCAAGGTGGGGATTTCTCAGCGCCTGCGTTCCCAAGACCAGGTGGCGGTGGCGGAGTTGGTGGTGGCTTTGACGGGCGCCTGACCCAATAGTTTCGAAAACCGTATACAGATTTTTATTCCTACTTAGAAGAAACGGCTTTTCAATATGAGCACAGTTACTAAATCCCCATTGTTGGGGCGTTATCAGAGCGGATTCAGCCGGGTATGGCTTGGGGTTGTTGCAGTTGCCCTTGCGGCTGGAATTGTGGTTGTAGCGGTCGTATTTTCACAGTCCGATTCAGATTCAAATGAAGCCGGCAACGCCACACTTGAATTCTTTGAAATCGCCTTGGGGGATTTGATCCAGGAGGATTCTCTAGGCGGAACTCTTGGATCAATCCAGGATGACCCGATCAAAACCAGAATTGGTGGAACCGTTACGAGCGTTCCGGATCCTGGTGAGGAGATTGGAAGCGGAGAAATGATCTTTGAGATTGACAATCAGCCCGTTGTATTGCTTGACGGGACGACACCTGCCTTCCGCGACATAGTGATGGGTGAAGATGCGATCGCAGTCCAAAATACCGCATCAGGAATTGTCACCTGGTTGCCTACCCGAGGTGACGTTCTTCAACAGGGCGACACCATTTATGAGGTTAATGAGCGCCCAGTGGTCCTCCTCTATGGAGATACTCCGATGTATCGAGTGCTCGAGGAAGCTTCGATCACCGAATCGGCTGTACTTGCGCAAGAAGATGTTGAACTTGCGCAAAAATATCTTGATGAAATTAAAGAGGCAAGAGACGAGGCGGTTGCTGAGTCGCAGGTACAACTCGATGAGGCTAAGTTCAATTACTTGAATCAGCTCAATGGGTGGTTTGGCGATGTAGTTCCTGACTCACACGGAGAGATGTCTCCGGATGCGATTATGGATGACTGGGGAACGAGCTTCGACGCAGTCTTCGACATCGCTCTCGCCGAGAGCAAAACTCCGTCGGATGATGTTGACACACCATGGAATGAATCAGTGGTCTGGGTTTGGATGCATCTCACACCTTACCCAGTGCTTACCGGCTGCGATGAATCGTCAACGAAGCTTGAGTTTAGATGTCCATTGGCGGAAATCACCGAGTCCTGGGAAGCTCGTGAACTTGCTGAAGAAGCTCATGACGAACTGATTGATGCTCAGCAAGTTCTTGTAGATGGAGCCACATCAGAACTCGATAAATCAGTTGAGTCTTACACCGAGCTTACTGAAGATCTGATTGGGGATGACATCGTCCAACTTCAGCAATCACTTGTAGCTCTCGGATACGCGTCCGTAGGTTCTTTTCCACAGCAAGGTATTTTCGGCCCGGAAACCACGACTGCCGTTATGGAGTTGCAGATGGATCTCGGTCTTGAAGTTGATGGCTCACTTGATCTAAACGAAGCGATATTTCTTCCCGGTGCGGTACAGGTGACCAACATGTCTTCGACTTTGGGTGCAAGAGCAAGCGGAGGAAGCTTGCTCACCGTATCGACGGGATCTCCGGCCGGGGGTGCAGATATCGCCCAACTCGAATCTACATTGCTTGACCTGGGACTCGTAGATAAAGCCGACGGGATTTACGATTCCGCTACCTATGCTGCTGTTCAGCAGTTCCAACATATGATGGGTATGGAACAAGATGGGATTATCGATCTTGGAGAGGTTGTTTTCTTGCCAGGATCGGTGAGGATTACCCAACAGATCGCTACTGAAGGAACCTTGGTTGGTGCTAACTCGCAGATCGTCGGTGTCAGTCATTCGGCCAAGGTAGTCAGGTTGAACCTGCCTGCGAACCAACAAGGTCTGCTCGCACAAAACGACGAGGTTACGGTTGAACTTCCGGACTCGACAATTGTCCCAGCAGTTGTAACGTACGTGGCACAAACCGCAACAGTATCTCAGCAAGGCGGAGCGACGTTTGAGGTATTCATCGAGCTCAGCGATCAAACAAGTACTGACGGTTTAGATGAAGCACCTGTGGACGTGATCGTTGTGTCCGACTCGGTTGAAAATGTCATGACTGCACCGGTTTCGGTTTTACTTTCGCTCCTGGAAGGCGGATTCGCAGTTGAAAAAGACCTTGGTGGTGGACAAATCGCCCTGGTTGCAGTCGAGGTTGGATTCTTTGGAGATAACGGGATGATCGAAATCTCATCCGATCAACTTTCTCCTGGCGATCGAGTGGTAATCCCGTGACCACGCTTCCCAAGACTGAATCAGTTCTAAGGGTCAACGATGTTCACAAAGAGTATCCAACTGATCCGCCAGTCCATGCTCTACAAGGAGTGAGTTTCGAAGTTCAAGCTGGCGAACTTGTGTCGATAGTGGGGCCGTCGGGTTGTGGCAAATCGACCTTACTTCATCTAATGGGGACACTAGACCGACCAACATCCGGTGAGATCGAGGTGGCGGGCCACAGGATTTCCGAACTGTCAGATGGAGAGCTGTCCTCGATACGTACAAACCACATCGGGTTTGTGTTTCAGCAGTTTCACCTGTTGAGCGGAATGTCGGCTCTGGACAACGTAGCTGATGGACTTTTGTATTCGGGTCGTCCCAGGAAAGAGCGCCGGGAACTTGCTGAAATCGAGCTAAGCAGAGTAGGTATGACACACCGAAAGGATCAGGTCGCGACCAAATTATCTGGAGGAGAGTTGCAGCGCGTTGCTACAGCCCGGGCAATCATAGGCGGTCCGGCGATTGTTCTGGCCGACGAACCAACGGGCAGTCTTGATACTGCTAATAGCGATGCCGTTGTCGAGTTGATCAGAGAACTTCACGAAGGTGGTACAACTATCGTTGTGATTACTCATAATCCAGAGATCGCCGACAGCTTCCCGCGTGTTATTTCGATGCGGGACGGGAAAGTTGAATCAGACATATCCACCGCGGTGTTCTCATGACTATGGGGCGTCTTCCAAAAAACCGATTGAGTTTTGGTGACCTTATGCGAACTGCCACAGTTGGCCTAAGGATTAGAAAACTTCGAGCTGCTCTTTCTGCAGTAGGTATAACGATTGGAATTGCATCAATAGTTGGGATCCTAGGACTTTCCGAGTCTTCGAAGTCCGAGCTCCTGTCACGACTCGAGCGTCTGGGGACTAATTTGTTGACAGTCCAGCCGAACGTTGGGTTCGGGCGCGGGAGCGGTAATCTGCCGGATGAAGCTGCAAACATGATCGCCAGGATAGGTCCTGTGGAAGCTACGAGCATGATTAGTTTCGTAGATGGGGTTAGTGTCTATCGGACTGAGCATGTTCCTTCAGGTCAAACCGGTGGAATTACGGTTCAAGCAGTAGATTCTCAGTTGTTAAAAGTGCTGGCGGGATCGGTTGCGGACGGTACCTGGCTTGATGATGCAAAAGGCTCTCTACCAAATGTAGTTTTAGGATCAGTTGCTGCTGAGCGGCTCGGGATACGTGAAGTGTCTGGGGTACTGCCTGTTCGACTGGGCGAGGAAACATTCATTGTTGTCGGGATACTTGAACAATTTGAACTGGCGCCCGACCTGGATCGAGCTGCGCTTATCGGTCACACCGCCGCCCAGGATTTCTTGGGCCATGAAAACCCGCCTTCACGCGTATTAGTGCGGGTCGATCCCGCCCAAATCGACGAAGTAACGACCGTTTTGGCATCGACTGCCAATCCTCAGTTCCCGGAAGAGGTCGAAGTCGATCGACCGACCGAGGCTCTCGAGGCGCAGGAAGCTGCCGATGACACACTCACCACACTGTTCGTAGGTCTTGGCGCCATCGCCTTGCTCGTTGGCGGAGTGGGTATCGCGAACGTAATGGTCATTTCTGTGCTTGAAAGGCGCGGTGAGATTGGTCTACGAAGGGCTTTGGGGGCAACCAGGCGACACATAGCTGTTCAATTCCTGGGTGAGGCCCTGGTGCTGGCGGCCTTGGGAGGCATTGGCGGAATCGTACTGGGAATATCTGCGACCGCTATTTATGCTCAGGTGAAAGACTGGTCAATTCTCATCCCGCCGTTGGCAATCTTAGGCGGATTCGGTGCAGCGCTGATCATAGGTGGTGTAGCTGGACTCTATCCGGCGATGCGAGCGTCACGGCTTTCCCCAACGGAAGCATTGCGCACGACTTAGGTGCGCGGCGCTAGAGTCATTTTTTCGCACCCTTAGGGAGCTTAAATTTCTTACCACTCAGTTGGGCTTCGACCCGGGCTTTTGAAATCTCGATGTACTCGCTCGAAAGGTCGTAGCCCACATAGGAGCGACCCAACTGCAATGCTGCAACTGCAGTCGAACCGGTCCCCATGAATGGATCGAGAACTACTTCACCCGAGAACGTGTATAACTCGATCGCTCGCTTTGGCAACTCGACCGGGAACGGTGCAGGGTGCCCGACCTGCTTCGCCGATTGTGGTGGAAATTCCCACACACTTTTTGTGAACTCGAGGAAATCGTCTCTTGAAATGGTCGATTGGCGACCTTCGGGTTTAGCTCTCCCAAACGGTGGTTTCTGGAAGACCAACACGTATTCGTGAGTGTCTCTTAGTGTTGGGTTTGATGCAGACATCCAACTACCCCAAGCGGTCGAACTTCCAGCGCCTGCTGATTTATTCCAGATCACTTCACCGCGCATGTAGAAGCCGACTTTGGCTGCGCATTCGATGATGAACGAGTGGAGCGGAATATATGGTTTGCGTCCGAGATTCGCGACATTCACTAGAGCGCGTCCTCCATCGACCAACACTCGGAACGTCTCCTTGAGAACGTTTCCGATCAGGTCCATGTACTGCTCGTGGCTCAGGTCATCGTCATATTCCTTACCGACGTTGTACGGCGGCGACGTGACCATTAGATGCACCGAGCGATCAGGGATCTCAGTCATATTCTCGCTTGAGTGATTGAAGAAATGGTTTTTCGCTGAATCGGGCAGGGCATTTTCTGGCTCCGCCGATCGATCTAACAGTTCGCGACCTTCGGGTTGTAGTGCACGAGCGTAGTACTCAGACGAATCGTGACTGTAACGTCCATTAGTTCCAAACGCTGATGTGCTTGTGGGCCGTTGTTTCTGCTCGGTGCCGTTCTTACGTGCCATGTGGTGAAGATGATGCTAGCAGTTGCCACCCCAAAGCGCGAGTCTGTAGGTCGGTTTGTTTACCTACGCTCGCTTTTTTGGATGGATGAGCGCACCATCGAGAGTTTTCGTCATCAACTCTGCGTATTTCTATTGTGATATGCCGGATTCGATTACTAGATCCTGTAAGTGTGTGATCGACAGCGTTATTCGGACAACTTACTTCTGATCATCCCTGTACCTGGTATTGGATGGTTGATAGACAATTACATGACCATGAACGGACAAAGGGGGGCCACTGTTCCCTTTGATGAGATTTCTCGCTGGGCTGGGTCTAGGTCACAACCTACCAGTGGTTGGAGAAGCCAACGGAGAACAACTGTTCAACGCGCTTGTCCTAACCTGCGTGCGAATGATGATCGCAGTGGAAGTTGTGTCAAAAGGCGCAGAAATTT
Source organism: uncultured Dehalococcoidales bacterium (assembly GCA_964472915.1). GTDB lineage: Bacteria > Chloroflexota > Dehalococcoidia > Lucifugimonadales > Lucifugimonadaceae > Lucifugimonas. Next base: position 6,335 of record CAYYMP010000076.1, read on the forward strand.
GGCGAAAGCTAGATCCGATCAAGACAGAATCCCGCGAGCAACAAGCGCTACTCAGTCGCCTGGTCGAGGATGCTGATTAGGTCGACGGCTTTCTTGTCGTATTCTCTACCCTTGGCAGTGATTCCTTCGTCGAACATTTGGATGCAGAAAGGACATGACACTGCGACGGTTTCAGCACCAGTTTCGATGAACTGATCCGTACGCATATGGTTGACGCGTTCGCCCTCTTCTTCCATCCACATGCGACCACCACCAGCACCACAGCAGAATGAACGTTCCTTGTTCCGGTCCATCTCTACGAAGTCTAGACCTGGAATCGAACTCATGATTTCGCGTGGCGCCCCGAACTCGCCATTGTGGCGACCGAGATAGCAGGAATCGTGATAGGTAACAGTACCGATCTTGCCAATGCCGGCTTCTGACGGCTTGAGCTTGCCATCGCGAAGAAGTTCACCGACGAACGCTGTGTAGTGGATTACGTCGTAATTGCCACCCAGCTGTGGGTACTCATTTTTGATCGTGTTGAAGCAGTGTGGACAGGTCGTGATGATCTTCTTTACGTCGTACTGCTTGAAGGTTCCAATGTTGGTTTCGGCCTGCATTTGGAATAAATACTCGTTACCCATGCGGCGGGCAGGATCGCCGGAGCAGGTTTCCTCGTCACCGAGAACAGCGAAATTAACACCGGCTTTCTTCAGCACGGATGCCATCGATCGAGTCGTATCAACTCCTCGCTGTACGAGAGCGCCAGAACATCCCACCCAGAAGAGAACTTCTGATTCGGGCTTCTCGGCGAGGGTTGGAATATCGAGACCGTCCATCCAACTTGTGCGAGTAAGTGTGGTGCCACGCCATGGGTGTCCTCGTTGCTCGATCGACTGAAGCGCACCTTGTGCTGATTCAGGTGTTGATGCTTCTTCGAGCGTGAGGAACCGGCGCATGTCGACAATCGTGTCGATGTGATTGATCTCGACCGGGCAGGCATCAAGGCACGCGGCACAGGTCATGCAGCTCCACAGGACTTCATCGCCAATGGCATCGTGAACCATTGATGTTGCTGGTTCTGGCGCAGTCTTGCCTTCGGCTGTGCCAAGGATTACGGGGCTGCGTTCTTCCATGTAACCGCGTATGTTTTGGATAAGTGCGCGAGGCGACAACGGTTTGCCAGATGCCCAGGCGGGACAGGCGTCCTGGCAACGCCCACAGTTCGTACAGGCATCGAACGATAACGCTTGGGTCCAGGTGAGATCAGTGATGTCCTTGGCGCCGAATGTTTCTAGTGTTTCGAAATCACCCATTGGCTTAAGGGCGCCGCGTGGTCGAAGCGTTCGGTAGTACCAGTGGAGCGGGCTGACGATGATGTGAGTTAGTCGCTCGAACTGGACAGAGGCATAAATGATCGCAAGTACGAATATTCCAGCGTGGATCCACCACGAAAACAGGTGAGTGGTTTCGAGAGCCGCGGTGGTGAAGCCTATTCCCATCAACGTTTTTGCGAACAGCCAACCGATCGGTGACCATCCAGCAACGGATGGATCGTAATAGCTCGAAGCCGGGTTTAACTCGGTTGCACCAATTCGAAGTCCTTCGATAAGGAATCCGGTCAGGAGCAGGCCGAACAGGAAGGCAAGAACGGCATTGTCATCAAGCGCAGTATTCGTGCGCTCCGGCTTCCAGACATATCGCCGCCAGGCTGCCATTCCCAAGCCGACAGCGGCGAGTAAGCCACCAAATACATCCCACATAAACCCTAGTTGCACGCGTATATGGGCAGTTGGCCAAACCCAGTCGAGGTATTTTTCGGCGTTGAACTCTAGAGCGGCAACGGTGGTCGCAATTAGCAGGATCAGGAAGCCCCAGAAGATCGAAAAGTGCATGATCCCCGGGTACAAGTCACGCTTGCGGACGAATTGCCGGTGTGCGAACAAACCCCTACCGAGCAGTGCCAGGAACGCACGCCTTCGAATCGCAGGGTCTCCAAGAGCTGGATCGGCCCCTGCGGTGTGCCAGATTCGCCAACGCCTTCGCAGTCCGTAAATGATCGAGGCGAGTGCTATCGGGGCAACGAGGTACACGAGCGCACCGGCGAACGGATAACCAACGTTCCAAAAATCGGTGCGTCCTGCAAATTCAGACATTTGTGAAATTAGTCCCGGTCAGACAGATAGATTCAGGTTCGACGGGAGTTTACGCATTGCACACAAAATTGTCGTGTGCCACTTGGCCGCTCTAGTTGACGATTCGAGTCCACATGAGAACTGAAGAGCCAACGATCAACCATGCGACGATGTTGATTTGGAGAGGCCAGTCCCTGATAAGTATTTCTTCAGGTGTTTCTCCCGCTCCATGCTTATGAATCAGATATAGGTATCGGAGAACTCCGTAGGCCACGAACGGGATTGTGAGCATCATCGAATTGTCGGCTGGCACATTGGCCTCTGTCACACCGGTACTGAAAGTGTAGAGGGTGTAAGCAATCAGGGTTGCTGTCGCAACGACATTGATCATGTTGTCCAGCAGTCCAACGGAATACTCGCGGAGAATGGACCGTTGTGCCTCAGAATTATCTCCTGCTGACTCCAACTCGCCTCGTCGTTTTGCCAGTGCAAGAAACAATGCTCCCAGTGCGGTGACTACGTACAGCCATGGCGAGATTGTTAGATCAAGTTCCCGGGTCGTCCCAGAAATGAAAATATCCGAATGGTCGATTGCGATTGACCCCGCGACTGCTCGAAGAACGAAGCCTGAGGCGACTGTCATCACGTCAAGAATCACGACATTTTTCAGCCACCAGCTATAGGCGACATTTACGGCGAGGTATGAACCGGCAGTAACGAGCATTGGTACGGAGATAGCGATTGAAGCAACAAGTGCTCCAACGATCATTACCACGGCAATCGAATACGCCCACCTAATGGAAATTCGTCCTGCCGCAATCGGTCGGAGTCTTTTCTTCGGATGGGCACGGTCTTTTTCGACATCAACCGAATCATTGATGAAGTAAATCGAGG
>CAYYMP010000077.1:0-9135 GCA_964472915.1 uncultured Dehalococcoidales bacterium
CTCGTGGGTGAACGTTGTGTTGCGAACATACCTGCTCCAGGCTTCCAGAATCTCTGCATCTGTTGGTCGCTCCTCGACCAACTCGGGATCAAATGCCAACGGAAATTCCGGTGGACCAAAATCGATAACTTGAGGCTCAAGAGTCGCAGTCGGCAGAGGAGTCGGGGTTGGTGTCTCCGTCGGTGCAGGCGTGACTGTTACTCGAACGAATGTGGGTTGGATACTCGTTGGAGCCAGCGTCGGTGCTGCGGATCCTCCCAAACCGTCAGATCCGCAACCGACAACGATGATCGAAGCTCCCAGTGTCACTATCACCAGGAGTCCGAGCCTCGTCAGTAATTTGCTTCTAAACAACGACCACCGTGTTTGTAAGCTTACCGATCTGGTCGATCGTGATGCTGATTACATCACCGGCGGCAAGGGTGAACTCTGGTGGCGGAATCGTGCCGGTTCCTGTCATCGCTGTTGTACCGTCAGGAATAGAGTTCGATCGAACGAGCCAGTCGGCGAGATAGTCACAATCACGTTTCATCTGGCTGGTGTTGGCGACACCCCTGAACGCTTCCTCACCGTCTCGTTCGATGGTCAAAGTTACGTCCAGGCTCTGCGGATCACCAATAGATTCGCGGGTAACAAATGCAGGGCCAAGTGCCGCAGACTTGTCGTAAACCTTCGCTTGGGGGAGGTACAGCGGGTTCTCTCCCTCAATTGTTCGGCTGCTCATATCGTTGCCAGCCGTGTAGCCAACTACTTTGCCGCCATATGTGACAAAAGCGAGTTCAGGCTCAGGGACGTCCCAGCCTGAATCCGACCGGATACCGACTTCTTCAAACGGGTTCTGGAGACGGTCCAGTGTTGCCTTGAAGAACGACTCCGGCCGATCAGCGTTGTACACCTTGGCGTAAACGTCAGGAGAATCACTCTCCGCTTGCCGTTCTCTCATCGAGTCCATGTAGGTGACACCGAATGCCCACACTTCGGGAGCATCGATAGGAGCGAGCAGTTTTACACCGTGTTTGCTCGGCTGTGCCCCGTCCAGGAGTTCAGAAGCGCTAACAACATCGGCAGACGAAGCGCCGGAAATGATGTTCTTTGCGATCGAGTCGACACTTGTGCCGGTAATTGCCGAAGCCTTCAGCAAATCAAGAGTCGATCCTATTTGGGAGTTTATTGCCGTTAAATCGGTAACGTTCCCCGATTCGTCTTCGGCTCCTACTCGCTTCGTGCCTTGTTTTATGTACTGGTAATAGCGCATTTGTTTTTCGGAATTTGCCTGTCAGGTACAGGTCTTCGCTATGGGTTGAAATTTCGAAGACAAGGTTAACTGAGTCATTGGATTTCGTGTAATCGAGTTCCTCAAGTTGATGGCAAATACCTCGTCAAATTGGTTGCAGACGCGCGACCGAGAATCAATGTGCTGCGTATATCGTTGATGACTGGAGGTTGGTATTCCCGCTATGGCGAAAGCTGAAACGATGGGACGCGTGCACTGTTGGGTGCGGGCTCTTTTCATGCTGTCAATTTTGTTTGCGACTTCGTTGGTTTCGTTCGATCAAGTGCACGCTGCCGACAGCGAAATCACGATCGATCAATTCGACCACTCGATTACGTACGGTGAAAAGATCGAGGTCTCTTCAACCCTCGGAATTGGGCCAACACCAGTTACCTCAGCAAGAGCGCTGTTTCGCCCTCGAGGTGGTGAAACAGTCTGGTCGTATTCCTATCCACAAGCCGAAATCAGTTCGACTTCTGTCAGCATCAATTTCGAGATACCAACCGGAGCTGGCTCGTACTATCCGCCAGGAACCGAGTTTGATGTCGAGTTTGAACTGACGTTCGGTGACGAAAGTCGAGAATCAGTCCGACACTCGGGATCAATCGAATATTTGGATCCTGGCAAGCCGTGGAAACGCCGCAACGGTGACGGGTATGAAATTGTTTACTACGGAGTCGACGAACAAGCTGTAACGGATCTGATCTCGCACACCAACAGCCGCATCCCTCGGCTCAAATCCGTGCTCGGGGTGTCATCAACACCAAACTACAAGGCAATTGTTTTCCCGACGGTGGCTGACGCTACCCCCTCATTCCCTCCGGTTTCTCAAACCGCAACTGATCAGCTCCTGTTCGCAGGATTCGCCCAGCCGCAATATCGACTATTTGTGCAGGGTCGAATTAGCCCTACGACCTTCATTCACGAACTCGCGCACCTGTACACGCATGAAGCAATATCTTCAGTTTTGACCGGTGGTATCCCATCTTGGTTAAACGAAGGGTTGGCTCGCTTCCTTGAAACGGGTTCACCTGCCACGTCTTTGAGTCGTCTAAAATCCAGCACGTCTCCCGAGGAATTGCTTTCACTGAGAAATATGAACACGATCCCCGGTCAAAGGTCAGACGTGTTCATTTTCTACCCACAATCCGGTGCAATCGTCGGATACATCGTGGAGGAATACGGCGACGAACGAATGGCGGAATTCCTTGCTCTAATGAACCGCGGGAGGTCGCTCAATGAAGCGTTTGAACTCGTCTACGACGCAACGCTTCACGAAGTCGAGAATCGATGGCGAGAAATGTATGGAGCATCTCCCCTTCCGCTCTCAACTCCTACTCCAATTCCGACCTTGGTCGTCGAAGACACTCGCAGCACGCCTGTCCCTCTGGTAGATTTCAGTGCGCCTTCGTCAGGCTCGAAACCCGTTGAGTCTTTAAATCCCACCACGGTTCCGCAGGCAACTCCTACCTTTCCGACCAACCCCACTATGCCAACAGAACAGTCAGATCCGAACATATTGGTTGACGCACTGGCAATCGGTCTTTCCATTGTTGTAGGTGTCTGGTTGTTCCTGTCGAGGCGTGGACGCCCACCTAAGTCAGATGGATAAACCACGGGTCGCATATGTGTACGACGAAGCGCTCTCACAATACGAGATGTCGCCGACTCACCCGCTGAAGCCAATACGGCTCCAGCACATGAACGACCTTATGGATTCTGTCGGGCTATTTGATTTACAGAACGTGGCAAGTCCGCAACCGAGAATCGCCACTAAAACCGAAGTAGAAACAGCCCACGCTAGCGACTACATAGAGATTGTCGAGGCAATCTCGAACGGTGCAATTGCTCCGGGCATGGGTGAGTACGAACTTGGCACACCTGACAATCCTGTCAGACACGGCATGTACGACACGACTATGCTGTGCGTAGGAGCAACTCTGACTGCCAGCGAGCTTGTCATGTCTGAGCAAGCCGACGTTGCCTTCGCTCCAGCCGGTGGTGTTCATCACCATGCAATGAGACGCCGAGCCTGGGGCTTCGGAGTATTCAACGACGCCGTAATAGCCATGAACAAGATGGTCGATGCAGGTCTGCGCGTTGCATACATCGATATCGATTGCCACCACGGTGACGGTGTGCAGGCTGGCCACTACGAGTCAGACCAGGTCTTAACAATTTCAATCCATGAATCTGGCCAGTGGTTGTTCCCCGGAACCGGGTACGTTCCTGAGATCGGTCAAGGGGCTGGAACCGGCTACTCGGTAAACATTCCACTCGCTCCTTACACACAGGACGATGAATGGCACCGAATGTACGACGCGGTCATTCCCAACCTCGTTCGTTCGTTTAAACCTGACGTACTTTTCACCCAGCTCGGAATCGACACGCACTACCTCGACCCGATTACGCACCTGTCTTTAACCACACAGGGATTCGAACGCGCCGTCCAGAAGCTCGCCAGGCTGGGAGCGGACGTCGGAAAATGGGTTGCTGTTGGTGGTGGTGGTTACTACCTCTCGGGTGTGGCACGGGCATGGACCATGGCACTTGCAGAAATGGCACAGCACCAGTTGCCTGAAAACGTCCCAGCGAATTACTCGAGTCTCCAAGGACTTACGACATTCGCGGATCCGCTACCCGCACCCAGTGAACCCCAACATTTCGACGAAATAACCAAATTCAACGACGGAACGCTCGAAGAGCTTCAATCGCTGGTATTTCCTCGATTCAGTCTCTAAGCCCGATCACCGAACGTCTTTTTCAGATCGGCGTACAGCTCCTGGTATTTCGAGTGTTCTTCGGCGTACAACGAAGTTACCGTTGAGTTGGGTTCGACTCGTTTCTCCGAAGCAAGCCAGGAGCTCGCCGCGTCTTCGACCGTTTCAAATACGTCAGCTCCAACCGCCGCCAACATCGCCGCACCCAGCGGCGCACCTTCTGCGGGTCCAACGGTTTCCAACGGCAAACCAAACGCATCCGCCATCATTTGCAGCCAGAACTCGCTGTTTGCTCCACCGCCAACCGCGGACGCATGATCGGGGACAACACCCATGGTTCCCATCAGATCGAATGAATCTTTCAGGGCGAATGTCACACCTTCAATGACGGCACGAGTCATGTGGCCTCGCGTGGTGCCTACATTCATACCGATGAAAGTTCCGCGCGCATTTGCATCGGCGTACGGAGTTCTCTCACCAGACAAATAAGGGAGAAAGGTAACTCCTCCTGCCCCGATCTCCGTCTCTGCTGCTTCAGCGACTAGCGACTCAAAATCGTTTACTCCCGACACATTTCGCCACCAGTTCAGAGCAGCCCCTGCCGACAGGACGACGCCCATCAAGTACCAGTTATCTGGAGTGGCGTTCCTCATCAGGTGAATGCTCATGCCCGGGTCGGTAACCGGGGTGTCGGATGGAATCACAACAGTCCCCGATGTGCCAACTGAAACTAACCCGGTACCTTGTCGAGTTACTCCCGCACCTACCGCGGCGCAAGCGTTATCCGCACCACCTCCCGCAACTGGCACTCCAACAGGAACTCCAGTTTGTGAAGAAGCTTCTGAGGTGATTGTTCCTGCTATTTCGCTCGACCCAACTAGGTCGGGCAGAAGCTCTGATCCCAGGTCAAGAAGGTCGAACATTTCGGAGGATTTCTTGCTCTCCGCGACATCAAATAAGAGGGTGCCAGAGGCATCTGATGGTTCAACTCGCAGTTCACCGGTCAGAAGAAGCCTTATGTAATCCTTCGCAAGGCAAAACTTCCGCACCTTGCTGAACAATTCCGGCTCGTTGTCCCGCATCCACATCAGTTTTGTGGCGGTGAATCCCTCGAGTGCAGGGTTCCCCGTTAATGCTAGTAACTGGTCAGCGGCTACCAGATTTCGAACTCGTTCGACCTGTTCTGAATTGCGAACATCGTTCCATAAGATCGCCGGTCTAACAGGGGTAAGGGTTTCATCCAGGGCAACCAGTGAGTGCATTTGACCTGAAAGACCGACCCCCAGAACGATAGGTTCGTCTAGCGAATCAATAATTTCGCGCAGGACTTCACATGTACCTCGCCACCAATCTTCTGGATGCTGCTCGCTCCAGCCGGGTCGCTCGACTGCGACTTTCATCGGCGATGATGCTTCGCTTACCAGTTGTCCGGCAGGATCGACCGCCACGCCTTTTATCGACGATGTCCCAATGTCGATTCCGATGAGAATTTCCTGGGTCATCAAGTCCTCTGCATTGCTGGGTTAGAGATCGGTTAACCTGGAATCCCGCCGATGATACTTCACCGACGGGATTCAAAAATGAGTGCCTATAGGGGTTACGAGTTAGACCTCTCGGAACTCGCCCTCAACGGTGTCATCATCATCCGATGACGCTCCACCGTCAGGTCCGGGTTCTCCGCCTTCTTCACCTGCAGCCTGGTTGGCTTCATACACAGCCTGCCCAACAGCTTGCAGAGCAACCTGCAGTTCCTCTGAAGCCGTCGAGATTTCACTCAGCTCAGCAGATTCATTGGCGAGAACGTCCTTGACCGCCTGAACCTTGGTTTCAACATCACTCTTGATGTCGCCTGGAATCTTGTCACCGTCGTCGGCAATAATCTTCTCTGCCTGGAACACGGCGCTTTCGGCGGCGTTCCTGGTTTCGACCGCCTCGCGCTTCGCCTTGTCAGCTTCTGCGTTCTCTTCAGCCTCTTTCACGAGCCGATCTACTTCGTCATCCGAAAGACCTGATCGACCTGTAATGGTTATGTGCTGCTCTTTACCGGTTCCCTTGTCCTTTGCAGAAACTTTGAGGATACCGTCAGCGTCGATGTCGAATGTCACTTCGATTTGCGGAACGCCGCGCTGCGCTGGAAGAATTCCGTCAAGGTTGAACCGACCAATGGACGTGTTGTCGTTGGCCATTTCTCGTTCACCTTGAACGATGTGGATCTCCACACTCGACTGGTTGTCAGCAGCAGTCGTAAACGTTTCGGTTTTAGACGTCGGGATAGTCGTGTTTCGCTCAATCAATGCCGTTCGCACGCCACCGAGCGTTTCAATACCGACCGTGAGTGGGGTCACATCAAGAAGCAGAACATCTTTGACATCACCTTGCAACACACCAGCCTGAATGGCGGCTCCAACGGCTACAACCTCATCCGGGTTAATGGATCGGTTCGGCTCTTTTCCGAACAGCTGAGTGACCTTCTCAATCACAGAAGGCATTCGAGTCATACCACCAACGAGAACAATTTCGTCGATCTCGCCGGTACCAACACCTGCATCCTTCAAAGCGGCTTTAGTAGGAGTAACCGTTCGCTCTACGAGCGCTGACGTGAGTTCTTCCAGCTTTGCCCGGGTCAAGGTTGATTGGAGGTGCTTAGGACCACTTGCATCGGCAGAAATGAACGGGAGGTTGATTTCGGTAGATGCGACAGTCGAAAGCTCGATCTTCGCCCGCTCGGCTTCCACGCGGAGTCGCTGGTGAGCAGATGCATCATCGCGGAGATCGATAAGGTTTTCTTTCTTGAACTCCTCTGCGAGGAAATCAACGATGACGAGGTCAAAGTCGTCACCACCAAGGTGAGTGTCACCATTAGTGCTCTTTACTTCGAACACTCCCTCGCCGAGTCCGAGAATCGTAACGTCGAACGTTCCACCACCGAGGTCATAGACTGCAATGGTGCGTTCGCCTTCTTTATCGAGACCGTAAGCAAGTGATGCTGCAGTAGGCTCGTTGATAATTCTCAGAACTTCGAGTCCTGCAATTTGTCCGGCGATTTTCGTCGCTTCACGCTGACCGTCATTAAAGTATGCAGGAACTGTGATCACTGCCTGGTCAACTGATTCGCCCAGCTTCGCCTCTGCGTCTTCTTTAAGCTTTCGAAGCACCATGGCTGAAACTTCAGCTGGAGGGCTTGTCTTGCCGTTGAGTACGACACCAGCGTCGCCGTTGTCGAGCTTGTCGATCTTGAAAGAAACACTCTTCACATCGGCTTGAACTGAGGCATCATCGAAACGACGACCGATAAATCGCTTTGCCGAATAAACCGTGTTCTCTGGGTTCGTGATTGCCTGTCGACGAGCGAGTTCACCAACAAACCGTTCATTGGTCTTGGTGTTGAAAGCAACAACAGATGGGGTTGTTCTGCGACCTTCTGCGTTCTCGATGATTCGAGGTTCGCCAGCTTCCATGACCGCCATTGCAGAGTTAGTGGTCCCGAGGTCGATGCCGATTACTTTTGCCATTTCCTTGTTTCTGTTCCTTAAGGGTTATCCGTGATTGATATTCGGATTTATTGGTTAGATAAGTTTTGAGCCGGAGAATTTGATGACTGATTTCGTAGTTGGTCGATCGTGCTATTCGCCCTCCGGTGGTGCAATTGCTATTTCGACTTGTGCGGGGCGCACGATTTCGTCGTCATGCATGTAGCCTGCGCGCAGTTCAGTAATTACCGTGTTTGGTTCGTATTCAGGCGTTGGTCGTGAAAGAAGTGCCTCGTGTTTACGAGGGTCAAAATCTTCTCCAACGCACTCAAAGCGTTCAAATCCTTCGGCCGCGAGAGTCGAAACGAAATTCTTGTGGACCGCCTGGATACCCTCAAGCCAGCTAGCGCCAGCGTCTTTCAAGTTGTCTTCTGAGAGAGCAACCGACAACTGGTCAATCACATCTGCAAAGCGGAGCACAATCCGTCGCTGATTTCGCCTACGAGATTCGTCCTGCTCCGACTCGATTCGTCGGCGGTAGTTGACTAGGTCAGCTTGCGCACGCTGAGCGAGTGCCCGGAACTGGTCTTTCTCTCGAAGAGCCTCAGCAAGTTCAGCATTCTCGGGAGCGTCCGAGTTGGATTCGGCGGATTCCGTCACCTGCTGCTCTTCGTGTTCTATTTCGTTCTTTTCTTCAGATGTCGACAATTTTTGTTCCGTGTGAGATCAATGATGATCGCAATAGGTAAATGGGTTTGTGGTGTCTACGAATCCGCACCAACATAAGAGAGTATGTGCCGAAGTTCCTCTGCCGCTACACGCGCCGAGCGGGAATTTGCGACTTCTGGACTGGATTCGAGCAATGAGACGATATCCGTCAGAGATCTGACCAGATCGAGTACAAGGCTAACGCCATTCAAGTTGAGACCTAGTTCGTCTGCCAAACGGCGAATTACGCGAAGTCGCTCAACATCTGAGTCAGAATACAGCCTCCTACTGCCTTCAGATCGCTGCGGGCTAACGAGACCTTCCTTGTCGTATTTGCGAAGCGTTTGAGGGTGCATCTCGGCCAATCGGGCAGCGACGCTGATCACGTACACACCTGAGTAGCGTCCAATGGCCTTAGGAGTACGTCTTGCCTGACCAGGTGACGCTTGTCGGTGTAGTTGAACCTGTCGGTTTCCGTCATCTGCGCTCCGCATTTCGAACAATTCAGAAAGCAATTTGTTCAATGCGTCGGACCGCGACCATGTCGCTTGCTGTCGATTTACGTCGGATGATTTGCCTGGGTCTTGATTCAAGCTCTACACCTGTGCGCTTTTGATTCAGATAGGAATTCTCGTTGAAATGAACTCAGAAAGCCGTAACGCCCTCAACGTTCATGACACAAAAGAATTGTATAAGTTGATACGACTCGTGTAAATTTTATCTGGCGAATTCGTAACGTCTAACTAAACGCCAACAGGGGTGTTTACCAAAATGTTACGAATTCTGATGCCACAGTCTTGAAATGACCGATTTTTCGTAGTAGCATCTGCGCCGGTTCGTTTTCAGACCGTTTTTGGTGACAAGATTCGTCGCCTGAAAAATGTTATTTGCCACATCGCCCCGACCTTCTGGCGGGGACGGAAAGTAGAAGGAATAAAAGTGCTTTACCTTAAAGCGTGCCCGA
>CAYYMP010000078.1:0-8923 GCA_964472915.1 uncultured Dehalococcoidales bacterium
GGCGTTCAACCAGAAGACATTGATGTAGTCGTGACGACACATTGCCACGGCGATCACATTGGATGGAATGTTTCATGGGACGGCGACACTCCACGCCTGACTTTCCCGAACGCAACCCACTGGATTGCTGCACGCGATTGGGATCACTACATCAAACCGGAAAACGAAAACCCGGCTTTCGATAAATCAGTCAAACCTCTTGAAGCTTTGGGAGGCTTAAAGCTGGTCGAAAGTGTCGAGCAAATCGCCCCCGGCATTTCGACGTTGCCCATGAACGGGCACACACCCGGACACCAGTGCATCCTTGTCGAAAGCGGCGGGACAACCGCTGTGCTCACCGGCGATTTGTTCCACAGCGTTGCCCAGGTGACCGAACAAACTTGGTGCCCTGTCTTCGACTGGGACACGAAGATGTCGACGTTCAGTCGCAAGGCTTTGTTCCAGCGAGCTATCACAGAGGAGTGGATCGTCTTCTCCGGCCACCTACCAACGGGAACAAGCATTGGCCGCGTTGTTTCCGAGTCCGGCAAGGCTACTTGGAGACCGATCACGAGTTAGCTCAAGGGCCGACTGAACATTCGCCATGACAACAAACGCTGTCGATCCGATGAAGTTCGAAGTTATTCGCAACGCGCTCACACAGGCGACGGAGGAGATGGCGATTGCGCTGCGCAGGTCGGCGTACTCGACGAACGTCAAAACGCGACAGGATTTTTCTTGTGCGTTCTTCGACAAGAATCTGAGGTCGGTGGCTCAGGCGTTCACTCAACCCGTGCACCTCGGTTCGTTCGTCAGACACGTCCCAGTCGCGATCAAGCGATACGGCCCAGAAAACCTGGGACCAGGCGACATGATCCTGTCCAACGATCCGTACGGCGGTGGGGTTCACCTGAACGATATTTCTTTGATTGGTCCTGTCTTCTGGCGAGACCAACTCGTTGGGTATACAGCGTGTCTCGCACACCACGTTGACGTGGGTGGCGGCGCACCAGCATCAGTAGGTGCGTTCAAGGAAGTCTTCCAGGAAGGCATCATCATCCCCCCAATTAAACTCGTGGCAAAAAACGAAATTGATGATGACCTATTCCGGCTCGTCCTGTCGCAAATCAGATCGAAGCGAGAAACCGCAGGAGATTTCCGGGCACAGATCGCTTCCAATCGAACTGGTGCAGTCCGAATCAGCGAAATCATCGATCGCTACGGTATCGACGAGTTCGATAGTTATATCGACGAGATCATCGAGTACACGGCGCGCCGGACCAAAGCAGAAATCGCGAAACTTCCAACCGGCGAATTTTCTGCCAAAGGCTTTGTCGACAACGACGGATTCACCGATGACGTGGTGAACCTTGAAGTCAAAATTACGATCGATGATTCCGGGGTTCGCTTCGACACCACCGGATCCGACCAGCAACGACGAGCACCGGTCAACTCAACCTACGCTCAAACATTTTCTGCATGTGCTTACGCCCTCAGAGCCCTAATGGACCGTGATCTTCCAGTGAACGACGGCTTCTATCGGTATGTAGATGTTTTCGCACCTGAAGGAACAGTCACCAATTGTGTTCACCCTGCACCTGTTGTTGGTGGATGGGAAACCCACGTTCGCCTCAACGATCTGATATTCGAAGCACTCGCCCCTGCCCTTCCCGATGCTGTTTGCGCGGGCACCAAGTCCATGCAATGTCACTCTGGCTTCGGAGGAGAGAACAAGGAAACCGGCGAGTACTACTGCTTCCTGGAAACGCTCGCAGGTGGATACGGAGCCCGTTCGACATCCGATGGCCCCGATGCGGTTCAGTCCCACGGACAGAACACAGAAAATGCGCCGGTTGAAGAAACCGAGAGCAACTACCCGGTACGCATTACCCGCTACGAGCTGGTGGAAGATTCTGAAGGTCCCGGCGAGTTCAGAGGTGGTCTTGGTCTGAGACGCGACTACCAATTCCCGGAGGAAGCAACATTTACGATACTTGCCGATCGAGACAAAGCCGGACCTCGCGGGCTTTTCGGCGGTGAACGTGGAAGCACATCTGTTTACGCAATCATCAAGGACGGCGACGAAACTCACCTGTCGTCTAAGACAACCGTTCAACTCCAGCCCGGTGATGTGATCAGTTATCGCACTTCTGGCGGCGGCGGCTACGGAGATCCATTCAAACGTGACCCTGAACAAGTTCTCGCAGACGTTCAACAGGGCAAAATTTCTGCCGACCGGGCCGTCGAACGCTACGGCGTTTCGATAGGTGCTGACGGTCATATCGATCAAGCAAAGACTGAGGAACTTCGACGTGCCCGATAGTCACATCGGTCAGAGCGGACGTATCGACCCGATTCAGTTCGAGGTCGTTAGATCTGCTCTAACGCAGGTTGCCGAAGAGATGGCAGCGGCTCTTCGCCGGTCTGCGTATTCAACAAATGTCAAAACTCGTCAGGACTTTTCGTGCGCCTTCTTTGACCGGAAAGGTCGCCCCATCTCGCAGGCTTTCTCTCAACCAGTCCACCTCGGATCATTTGTCGAGCTAATCCCAACTTCACTCGAAGTCTACGGCGAAGAAAATCTGGGACCTGGCGACATGTTGGTGGTCAACAATCCGTTTGGCGGCGGGTCCCATCTGAACGACGTGACGGTCTTCGGTCCGGTTTACACAAATGGTGATCTCGTCGGATACGTTGCATCGTTGGCTCACCACGTCGATGTTGGTGGCGGAGCCCCGGCATCTATTGGTCCATTCCAGGAGATTTTCCAGGAAGGAATAATCATTCCACCGGTGAAACTGGTCAAAGCCGGCAAGATGAACGATGACGTTTTCAAACTCGTCCTCGCCCAAATCCGATCCAAGCGCGTAACGTCTGGAGATTTCCGGGCACAGGTTGCCGCAAACACAGTTGGCATGAGACGGGTTTCGGAGCTTGTCGAAAAATATGGGCTGGAAGATTTCGACCACTATGTCGAAGCGGTAGTCGAATATACAGATCGACGAACAAGAGCCGAAATTGAAGCAATCCCCGATGGCATTTACCAGGCCGAAGGATTCCTTGATTTCGACGGTTTCTCAGACGAGGTCGTGAAACTCAAAACCAAAGTCACGATCAACGGCGAAAAGGTATTTTTCGACTTTGCAGGATGCGATCCGCAACGGCGCGCTCCGGTTAATTCCACGAAAGCCATGACTTTCGCAGCGTGCGCTTACGCGTTGCGCGCTCTTATGGCTCCCGATATGCCGGTGAACGTCGGTTTTTACCGCCATATCGAAATGAACGCTCCCGCAGGTACGGTGGTTCATGCCCAGCACCCTGCCCCGGTCGTTGGCGGATGGGAGACTCAAGTCCGAGTGAACGATCTTCTCTTCCGCGCCTTCGCACCAGGTATGCCGGAAAAGATCGCCGCAGCAACGAAGGCGATGATGGCACAGGCAGGCTTTGGAATCATCGACCGTGATTCCGGCGAATACCACTGCAACTACGAAGCACTCGCCGGCGGATACGGTGCGCGGGCGACTTCCGACGGTCCCGATGCTGTCCAGCAGCACGGTCAAAACACCGAAAACGCCCCGGTAGAGGAAGTTGAATCTCACTTCCCAATGATGGTCTCACGCCTCTCGCTCATTGAGAATTCCGAGGGTCCCGGTAAATTCAGGGGTGGACTCGGCATGCGCCGTGATTACCACTTCCCGAATGACCCCGCGACTTTCACAGTTCTCTCGGATCGAGACATCACCGGTCCGCAAGGCATATTTGGCGGACTCGACGGGCGCAAGGCGTATTACGTTCTCAACCCCGATGCCGAAGCAGAAGAACTCACCTCTAAATGCGTGGTCGATCTAAAACCTGGCGACACCGTCAGTTTCCAAACTCCGGGCGGTGGCGGTTACGGATCACCGCTTGAAAGAGAGCCATCGCTCGTCCTGAGAGATGTCATTGGCGGCAAGGTCAGTCATGAGCGCGCTGCCGATCTTTACGGCGTTGCGATCAACGCCTCAACCAACGAAATTGATGAGTCTGCCACGCAGGCAAAACGGATCGAACTTGCACGATCAGGAGAATCGAATTGACCTCACCCAACGATGCCCGCTTTAGAGTCGGGATCGACATTGGTGGCACATTTACCGATGGCACGTTAGTCGATTCAACAACCGGTGAAGTAACGACTTCCAAGGTACTTTCGACGCCGTCTAATCCTGCCTCAGGATTCATATCAGCTGTCGAAAAACTGCTCGCAACCCACGGCAGTATCGACCCCACCGAGATCGAACACGTCGTCCACGCCACGACTGTAGCAACCAACGCCATCATCGAAGGAAAAACAGCAACCACCGCGTTCATAACGACCGAGGGTTTCCGGGACATGCTCGAGATTGCCCGACAAATCCGACCTTCTTTATACGATCTGCAGTTCGAAAAACCTCAACCGCTTGTCCCTCGGCAACTTTGCTATGAAGTACCGGAACGCCTGAACGCCCAGGGTGAAGTCATCACCCCGTTGGATGAATCGGTGGTCGAGCAAGTCGTCGAGAAAATTGCAGAGACTGGCGTCGAGGCAGTTGCGGTTTGCCTCCTCCATTCTTACCGCAATTCGGCGCACGAACAGCGAATCGGCGAACTGCTCAGAGCGAAGCTGCCCGACATCACAATTTCACTCTCATCCGATGTCGTTCCAGAATTCCGTGAGTACCTTCGAGCTTCAACAACGGTCATCAACTCGTCTGTTGCCCCAGTGGTCAGCACGTACCTGTCATCAATCCGAGAAAAATTGAACTCCTCAGGTGTTACGTCCGAACTTCTCGTAATGCAGTCTAGTGGTGGTGTTTACCCTGCCGAAGCGGCGTCAGATTCACCGGTGTTCATGGTCGAGTCCGGTCCCGCTGCCGGAGCAGTTGCGGCTGCTGCTCTGGGTACTTCGCTCGGTAGCCCAGACGTTATTTCCTTCGATATGGGTGGCACGACCGCAAAAGCTAGCCTCATTCGCAACGGACAACCCAACGTCACCAAGGACTACTCAGTAGGTGGTGCGGCACAGGCTGGTACTGGTGCCTTTGGCGGGGCATCGGGCTACCCGATTCGTACTCCAGTCGTCGACCTTGTCGAAATCGGAGCAGGTGGCGGATCGATTGCCTGGGTCGATTCAGGAGGTGCACTTCGAGTCGGGCCTCATTCAGCAGGAGCTGATCCCGGTCCTGTTTGCTATGGCCTGGGTGGAACGGAACCAACAATCACTGACGCGAACCTCGTACTGGGTCGACTTGATCCAGATTACTTCGCGGGCGGCGACATGCAGCTCGATCTCAAAGGTGCTCGCAACGCCATCAAAACTCAGTGCGCCGATCCGCTGGGAATATCTATCGAAGAAGCTGCTCATGGCATCGTCGAAATTGCGAACACGGCCATGGTCAATGCACTACGTTTGGTTTCGGTTCAGCGAGGACACGACCCTCGTGATTTCATGTTGATCGGGTTCGGTGGAGCGGGACCTGCCCACACCGTCCGGCTCGCTGAACAGGCAGGTATTCCAAACGTCCTTATTCCACTCGCCCCCGGTACGGCTTCGGCGCTGGGACTGCTGGTAACGGACGTCCGAATGGACAGTTCAGCGACCCTCATTGCCCGAGCAGATTCTGTTCAACCTGACGACATTGCCGGCCATTTTGCCCGACTCGAAGACGAGGGAGCCAAGGCGCATCAATCAGCAGCCTCATCGTCGGGCGAACCGGTCTTTGAGCGTGCCGTAGAAATGCGTTACTGGGGACAGAGTTTCGAACTAAGCGTGCCCGCTCCGGATCGCGAACTCATCGATCGACAGTGGTTGAACGAACTTTGTGAATCTTTCCATGACGCACATGAAACTGCTTACGGCTTCAGAGCGCAGGACGAACCAGTCGAACTGGTAAACCTTCGCCTGACAACGGTCGGAAAAATCGCACGCCCCAACATGAAGAAGTTGGAAGAAACCAGCAGCGACGCGTCATCCGCCCTCAAAGGTTCGCGTCCGGTCTACTTCTCGGAGTCGAACGGCGTGACCGAAACTGCGGTCTACGACAGGGTGAAGTTGCCAGCGGGTGCGCAATTCTCTGGTCCCGCCATTGTCGAAGAGCCAGACTGCACCACCGTTGTCCACCCTGCCTGGAGTGTTCTAGTCGACGAGTACGGAAATCTTTCGATCTCCAAATAACAGGAGCTAATAATCGTGGCAGGTGTAAACCGCGCATGGACTCTGGCGAGCTATCCGAACGGCGAGCCTACAAGTGATAATTTCGCCGTCAAGGAGTCGGATATCCCGACTCCGAAACACGGTGAGGTGCTAGTCAAAACTCTGTACCTGTCTCTCGACCCGTACATGCGAGGTCGAATGCGTCCCGGACCTTCTTACTCAACAGTGGTTGAGCCCGGTGATGTAATCGTCGGCGAAGTCGTTGGTCGCGTCGAAGCGAGCGAATCTCCACTTCATTCGGTTGGTGACATCGTTCGAGCAGGGATTGGCTGGCAGGAATACGGCGTTGTCCCCGGCCACGTCGCAAAGCCGGTAAATACCTCGCTCGGCCCAATCTCCACTGCCGTTGGTGTTCTTGGCATGCCCGGACTTACCGCCTACTTCGGTCTTCTTGAAGTTTGCAAACCAAACCCTGGTGACACTCTTGTTGTGTCCGCCGCGTCAGGCGCAGTTGGCGGCGTAGTTGGGCAGGTCGGAAAGATCGCTGGGTGCAACGTCATCGGAGTTGCTGGAAGCGAAGAAAAATGCGATTACATAGTCGATGAACTCGGATTCAACTCAGCAATCAACTACAAGACTCAAGACGTAAACGAAGAGCTTCAACGCCTCGCGCCGTCAGGTATCGACTGCTACTTCGACAACGTTGGCGGTCCTGTTACCGACGCAGTGATGACGAATCTTGCCGACTCAGCACGAGTTGCCGTTTGCGGACAAATCTCTCAGTACAACGCAACTGAAACGCCAATGGGACCGCGCAATTTCTGGGCACTTATCAGAACTCGCTCGACTGTTCAAGGATTCCTGGTTTACGACTTTGAACGTCACCATGAAGTTGCCAGAGCCAGACTTGCCGAGTGGATCAAAGATGGTCTTCTCAAATACAGGGAAGACATCGTTGAGGGCTTCGAAAACGCGCCCTCAACATTTGCAGGTCTCCTCCGCGGCGACAACTTCGGCAAACAACTTATAAAAGTAGCGGAGTAACTCCCTCCAAGCGCGCCAAGTCACGTTCTCTCCCCACGGAACGGGGATAGTCCGAAAGGGGGATAAATGCGACGCCCGAGCCGAGTTCCTGCTACGCAGTGGCCGAGCGCGACTAACGAGAACCACCTCTAAAACCGGTCGTACGCCAACTCTTCTTGCGGAATCGGACCTGGCCACGGGTTGCCGAGCAACAGCGATGCGCCTAGTTCTCCAAGTGCGTCACCTGACTTCGCCGAATACCCGTTTCCGCCAATTTGCAGGCAGATCTTCCCGTCCTCAATCAAATCCACAACCGGCCTGCGATCCGGTGTATCTGTTGTGACACAGGCCAACCACTTCCATTTGCTCACGTCAAGAGTCGGCATGAGCGTGGATAGTTCTTCAATCAGCCCCTTGTTCAAATCGGGATCGTCTCCTGAACGGAACCAGGCATTCATTTCTGCCAAATCGCTAGCTTCTGGACGTGGCCCCTCAATGCCGATCTTCAGATAAAACTTCCCGTCTGGGTACTTCAAGGGAGGTAACGTGAACGTAGGAATTCGATCTGCATATGGCTGGCTCATCAGGCTAGGCATACCAGCAAACTCACCGCTAACCAGGGATTCCGGCATTTCGATCAGGACCAAAGTGTGTTTATTGGTTTTCAACGGAACTTTGACAGGCAACAACCCGTCAAACGCTGCATAAGCTCCGGTCGCCAGCATGATGCGTTCGGCATGAAACTCGACACCATCGTCTGTTGTGACCTGAACTCCATCTTCGAGAACTTCGATTTTTGTGCAATATCCATCGATGACTTCAGCACCAAGCAGGACAGCTCGTTTCGTCATCGCCCCAACGTATCCGCGAGGATTGATCGTTCCACCTTCACCTTCCTGGAACATCACTCGGACTTCGGGCTCTAAGTTGAAATATGGAAATTGCTGCTTGATGTCATCGTCGGAGAGTTCACCCATCGCCCCACCGGCACGAACGGTCATGTCGAGAGTTTCGTCAGCGCGTTCATGATTCGCGTCAGCCCACATAAACCCGGCTTCATTGAAGAACTGGATGCCAGTGACTTCTTCGAGCGCCCGGTAACGTCCAATCGAACGACTTGCCATGCCACTCCAGAAAGGATCAGGATCCGCTATACGTGTCACTCGACCAACGTCGTAGTGACTGGCTTCCGGTACGTTATCGTCCTCGTAAGCCATCGCCTCGGTAGGTCCAAGCATCACCACACCATCAGAAGCAGACGCCAGATGCATCGCAGCCGCGCTACCCATAATCCCTCGACCAATAACCAGGTACTTACAACGACGCATTCAAATCCTTCTCGCAGCTGAAACTCATAGAACGGCACGCCAGTTTAACGAAGCAGGAGTTCTCTCCCCGCGGAACGGGGAGAGTTGGAGAGGGGGATTAGTGCGCCGCCGCGACCAAGGACGAAGGTCCACCCGGAGCAAACGTAGAACCTGCCTGCCCTGAGTGAAGCCGAACGGGTCGAAGTTTAGAGGGACCTTGTGGCTCGTAATCCCATACTTGTTGTCATCCCGAGCGTAAGCCGAGGGATCAACGGTTTCTTGCAACGACTTTTGATACAGCGTCGAGGGCGACTCACCAAAAACAATCTCAAAAACGCTGCAAACCCTCGCCAATGATTCCACCGTTTGGTAAATTCGTATGACGCAAACGCGGAAGTGGCTCAGTGGTAGAGCATCTCCTTGCCAAGGAGAGGGTCGCGAGTTC
>CAYYMP010000079.1:0-7340 GCA_964472915.1 uncultured Dehalococcoidales bacterium
AAGAAATCGGTGCCGAGTGCTTCCAGGTGTTTGCCTCTTCTCCGAGGATGTGGTCCGCAAAGCCGATCAAAGATGAGATCGTCGAGAAGTACAAATCCGAAATGGGGCGGTCGGGTATGGGACCGACCGTGCTTCACGGCAAATATCTCGTAGCCCTCGGCTCACCCGATCCCGAACTTGTCGCAAAATCCCAAACAGCGCTCCAGGTCGATGTCGCTTCCGCAAACACTCTTGGCGCCCTTGGCGTGATTTTTCACCCAGCGAGCCACAGGGGACAGGGGTTCGAGGCGATCATTGATCAATTTGCCACAAGTGTTCAGTCAATTCTAGAAGCCGAACCTGGCGACTCACTCCTAATGCTCGAAACCAGCGCAGGGGCAGGAGATCACATTGGATCGTCATTTGAAGAGCTCGGCGCACTGATCAAAGCGATTGATCATCCTCGTGTAGCCGTGTGCTTGGACACACAGCATGTTTGGGCAGCCGGATATGACATAGCGCACAAAGACTCGCTGGATGACGTTATTGATCAATTCGACAAGCTCATTGGCCTGGATCTCTTGAAGTCGGTTCATGCCAACGATTCAATGCGAGAACTTGGATCATCGGTTGACCGCCACGACAACATTGGAGACGGTCACATAGGTAGTGATGGCTTTGCCGCGATCATGTCGCATTCAGCGTTTTCTGATGTCCCGTTCTATCTCGAGGTTCCAGGAACCGGTAAAAGTGGACCAGACCGGCCAAACGTCGATGCACTGAAGCGAATTCGCACCGCCGTATCAAGCTAATGTCTTACCAGGTTTCTCGGACGGAATTCGAGGACATGGTCCGAGCTGGAATTGAGAAAGTCCCGAGTGAATTTCTCGATCGCATGGCGAACGTCTCGATTCTCGTGCAGCAAGAGCCTACTCGTTCTCAACTTTCGGAGAATGGTCTTTCATCGAACGAGTTGCTATTTGGACTCTACGAGGGTGTACCGCTAACAGAGCGTGGTGAGTACGTTCCCCCCCTTCCCGACGTCATAACGATATTTCAGAAACCGAATGAGCAGGTGGTCGATAACGGGAATGACCTTGCTGAGCAGGTAGAAAAGACTGTGTTACACGAAGTCGCACACTACTTCGGTTTCTCGGATGAAGAACTCCACAAGCTGGGACTTGGATAATGGTAAAAATCTTGCTCGTAACTTTCGATGGGTTGCAACCGTCGCAAATTCGATCCGAGACAATGCCGAACGTGACGAAACTTGCCGATCGTGGGGTCAGGTTCAGTCATAATCACGCCGTGTTCCCAACGGTGACGCGAGCAAACTCGGCGACAGTTGTCACCGGGGTTTACCCAGGCAAGCACGGTCTCACCGCTAATAAGTCGGTTATGCGTGACTACAAAGACAAGTACGTGGTCGATGCGCTTTTCCCGGAATTGGGACACGTGAATGACAGCGTGGATACCGGGCTGCTTTTTGTACCGACACTGGGTGAACGGTTGTCGGGGATGGGTTTGAAGTGGGTGTCTGTTGTTGGTGGCACAAGCGGTAACGCGTTTGTACATAACCCGAACGCTGAAGCATCAGGTTCGGTGATCATTCACCCGGAATTTTCGATACCATCGAACCACCACGAATCTATCGCCGATAAATTCGGAGACTGGCCCGAGAAGGCGTCACCGGCGAAAGATTTGGTGACTCGAACCGCCGACGTTGTGATCGAATACGCGTTGGACGAGCTTGATCCTGATGTTTTGATGGTCTGGTTTCCAGAGCCGGACACAACGCAGCACGCACACCCGATCGATAGCCCCGAATCTACCGCGATGTACAACCACGCTGACACAGAGTTCGGGCGTTTGCTTGAGGCGGTAAAAACTAGCGGGAGCGATCCCGATGTTTTCGTTGTCTCAGATCATGGTTACTCGACCATTGATACCGTCGTCGATGTCCAATGCGAGCTGAGTTCTTCTCCGTTTGCGGCACAGCACAAGGACAAGGACATCGTGCTAGCCGAAAACGGTGGTTCAGTCCTCTTTTACACAGATCAAGCACAGCCCGGATTGCAAGATGATCTCGCGCAATGGCTCGATGATCAATCATGGGTCGGTGCAGTCGCGACAACAGCAGAAGACAGTTTTACGGATGTTGCCGGATTGAAGCTTGATGGACCTCGAAATCCAGATATCTGCGTAGCGTTGACCAGTCGACCCACAGGCGAACCAGAGCCACGAGGTGCCGCTGGCGCGTCTACCGGTGGTGCAGTTGGAGTTGGATCGCACGGCGGTGGCAGTCAATCTGAACTCCACAACACGTTGATAGCGAGTGGTCCATCATTCCGCAAAGGCGTCGTTTCGAAGATTCCCAGTGGGAATATTGATATTGCGCCAACGATTATGCGATTGCTGGGTGGTGAAAGTGCACCGCATTACGATGGTCGAATTCTGTTGGAAGCACTCCAAGGTACGCCAGTCGATCCCGAAATGATCGAATCGAATAGATCGGAAACGGCGACTATCGAATCTGTCACGACAGAAAACGCTACGTACATTTGTCGATTCGGCTAAGTACCTTCGTACTTGGGTCTCAATACCGAATCTATACTGTTCGAATATTCATTCAGCACCGTTCTATGAGATGGTGATTCACTAGCCAGTAATTCTCTGGGCTCGGTGTGGTGTCAATGGTGACTGGTCAACCTGAATCTCAAGAACTGAAAATGCTCTCGCTCTCCGTAGATGAGCGTGTTGAGATTGCGCGTCGGCTTACCAATCATGGATTTGAGGTGCGGAACGAATCGGCCAGCACTGAAGAGCGGTTTATAGAGCGGATTACGAACGATCCGTGGGACCTCATATTCCTCAATGCCCGGGCGAAACTCGGCGAAATAGAGTCCCTGCTAGCCACGATCAAATCTCATCAACCGGATGCTTCAATATTCGGGATCGTTGAACCAAGTCAGCAAAATCAGGAAGAACTCCTGGGCGGTGGTTTCAGGGATCTATTCGAGTCTGACGATTTACAACGACTGCCTTCGTCGGTTGGAAGAGAGATCCAGTCCATCCTGGACCACCGGATTGCTGAAGAGGCAAAAGTTCTCCAGGAGCAAGTCAGATTTGCTGTCGATGAACGTGAGGTACTTGCCGAGATTGGTAGGTTGGTTTCCTCATCGCTCAATATAGGAACTGTGTACCCGGAAATAATCGAACAGGTCGCTAAGGTTATCCCGCTTGATACTGCAGCGATAGCCACTGTCGATCTCGAGGATGCTTCTGTCACCATCGACCACGTTGCAGGCGATGACGTTCAAGGTTTTGAGCAATCGACTGTATTCGATCTCTCACAGTTCACACCCGCCAATCTCCTCGCTCGGTTTGTTCTCGTTCTGGACACGGACGTGCTATACGAAATGCAGGAAGAGTTCGATGGGATCGATTCGCTACTTGAGCAAGGCGTCAGATCGATCATGGCTGCACCGCTCATTCATCGTGATGAAGTGGTGGGTTTTCTTGCCACCGTTTCTAAACTAGAACACGCTTACCAACCCGAGCATGTAGAAGTGGCAGAACGGGTAAGCGCCCAAATTGCTGGTGCTCTCGCCAACTCTCGATTACATGCACGAATAACTCGCATTGCGTCTGTAAGAGAAATCCTAGTTCAATTGGGTCGCGACGTAAGCTCTGCACGGGATACAGCCCAGCTATATTCGTCCGTATTTGAAAATCTTCGATCGATTCTTCCGGTTGATCGGGGTGTGGTGGCTCTCATCAACGACAGCGCGGAGGCACTAGTTGTCGACCACGTCGACGGATTGGATGTCGAAGAATTAGGAAAAGGCGATTCGGTAGCTCTAAGAGATCTTTCACCTGAGATTCTTTCTGATCCTCTCATTTCCGGTGCACGTGCGAAAGATGATTCGCCTCCAGATGATCCGGTGAACAGGGAACTCCCTCAAGCGGGTCTAAACTCAAACATTCGAGTTCCTTTGCGAGTTCGAGATACGGTCATGGGGATCATCTACCTGACCGCGAAAGGTGACAGCAGCTACACACGGGCTGATCTTGCACTGCTGGAACGAGTCTCAGCGCAAATATCCCCTGTTATCGAGTCGCTGAATCTTTTTAATCGTGTGCAATCGCTGGCTGCCGCTGTAGAGACCACGCTCGACCTTGTTGCGATCACAAATCTCAATGGGGTTACGTCATATATGAATCCTGCAGGTTGCAGAATATTGAACCTTGAAAATGACGCCTCTGGAATCGGCGTGGACCTCAAGAGTTTCATGACCGAGAAGGACGTCGACGCGATCGGTGACTTCGGACTACCCCAAGCGGAATCGTCGGGCGGATGGCAAACCGAAATCCAAATCCGCCCAAGCGGGTCTGACGAGTCAATTCCCGTCGGAATACTTATTTTTCCGGTTAGAAACCAAGCCGGCGAAATGAACGCGGTCAACGTGTTTATGCGCTGCGAAGCACTTCAGACCGACCGACGAGAATTCGTCTCAGCTGTGTCTCATGAACTTCGTACCCCGCTGACCAGCATGAGGATGTACACCGACTTGCTCGATACCGGGGATGCCGGCGAGCTAAATGAAAAGCAGAAGCTCGTTGTCGATAATTTGAAATCTACAGTCGGAAGATTGACTCGAATGGTCGATGATCTGAACGTGGTTTCGTTGATTGAGCTCGGCCGATTCGGATTGAACATTGACGAGTTTGATCTTGGTGATCTCGTCGATTCTGCAAAGAGTAGTTCTCAGCCAGTTTGTGATGAACGTAGTGTCACCGTCGTCAACGAGCTTAGCGGTTCTGACCTGAAAGTGTTGGCCGACCGTGGACGTACGCAACAAATCCTCGTCAACTTGCTGAACAACGCCGGGAAGTACGGAAACGAGAACAGTGAAGTCGTCGTTGCTGCCACTGCTGACTCTGAGTTCGTCACGATTTCTGTCACAGATTCTGGTCCTGGTATCGCTGCCGAAGAACTCGAAAGAATCTTCGAAAATTTCTACCGCAGTACCGACGCGAGGAGATCTCGGGTTAGCGGCTCGGGCCTTGGTCTTTCGATTGCCAATGGATTGGTCGAAGCGCAGAGTGGAAAGCTCTGGGTCGAAAGTGTTGTCGGAACAGGAAGCACTTTCAGTTTCACTCTTCCGCTTGCCTAATCGTTAGCGCAAAAAACGATTGTCTCCTACCCGACGGGTCAATCCTTTTGAGTCCATGTTTTCGAGCACGGCCAGTGTGTACTTACGGCTTGTCCCAAACTTTTCTCGAACTGCGCTGATCGAAATTTCTCCGTCTAATTCACCAGAAAGTTCTTTTATCGAAGATTCGATTTCGTCGTAGACCGATGTTGGATAGATGACCCCACCACCTAAACGGGTCACGTCACCTCGGTCGACGATGAACTGGAGTAGCTCGACCGACAGTTCTTTGTCGGTTGAAGGGCTGTACCCGCCTGCGCACAACTCATCGAGATATGCGGACACTTCCGCTTCTTGTGAGCCTGTTAAGGTTGGCGTGAAAGCGGGATCGGTAGCGACGGCATCGTTAACTCTGAGTGAGCCGTTTGATTCAAGGGTTTCCAGCAGCGCTGTGAACGCCTGACGCTTGAGGTCAAGTTGTCCTCGGAGATCTTGGAGTGGGATCCCAGTGCGCAACGGGTGTTGATCGTGAAAACTGCGCAAGATCTCCTTCACCTGATGCTCAGTAGCGTCGATATAGGATGTGGCTGCGTATTGGGACGCACCCTGTCCAATTTTCCTAACCTTCCCAGCATCAATAAGTTGAGTGAGAGCTCCCTCTAACTCATCCTGGGTAACGCCTGATTGCTCACGCAATAATTCCTGATTGGCAACGCGCGCCTCGATCAACACACTTTCGATTCGGTCAACTCCAGATCCCGATTGCAGAAGTTTGAGTTGTTTGACAGTTGAATTGTCGTTGCGTTTTCGACGTGGTGCTTGCGTTTGAAGCACGGTTCCACCGCCGAGAGTGTTTTCAGTGTCGCGGACTACGAACATATCGCCGCGTTGAAGTGGTAAAGACTGACTGGTTCTGATTTGAACCCAGCCAGACTTTCCTTGCGGGATTTCGTTTCCTTCGAGCACTCGGACCGTTGCCGGAACTTCGCTTGTTCCAGTGAAAATTCTAACCTTGTGATTGTGACGAACGGCGCGGGGTGCATCGTCGATAGTCCGGAAGGACGCGTCGAAAGCAGTCGAAGAAGGAATACTGCCCGGCAAGGACAGGACATCACCACGTGAAATTTGATCGTGATCGATTCCACTTATGTTGACTGCCAGGCGTGTTCCAGGCTGGACTGTCTCTTCGTTTTTCTCGTGAACCTGGAGAGTCCTGATCCTCCCGGTCAATCCGGAAGGTTGTAGTTCAATTTCAGTTCCAACTTTTAGTGAACCATCGGATAGAGTTCCGGTAACGACCGTTCCAAACCCGCTGATCGTAAAAGCGCGGTCTACTGGGAGACGTGGTGAATTGTTGGATGATCTGGGGGGCAGTGAGTCAACAAGGACATCCAATTCCTGTCTGAGTTCGTCGAGCCCTGTTCCATCCTGCGCCGAAACACTGATCAACTTTGAATCTCGAAGAGATGACGTTGATAGTAGCTCCTCGACCTCAAGCGCTACGAGGTCGTTCCACTCGTCGTCGACCAGGTCAGATTTGGTGAGAGCTACCAACCCTCGTTCGACGTTCAGAAGGTCCAGGATGGCGATGTGCTCACGCGTTTGCGGCATGATCCCTTCGTCTGCGGCAATCACGAGAAGTGCTGCGTCGATTCCACCCGCACCCATCAGCATGTTTTTTACAAATCGCTCGTGACCAGGAACGTCGACGACACTAATCTCTCTCCCTGAGGGGAGTTCTACCCACGCGAAGCCAAGTTCGATTGTCATCCCGCGGCTTTTTTCTTCAGAAAGCCGGTCTGGATCAATTCCGGTTAGTGCTTCGATCAACGTGGATTTCCCATGATCGACGTGACCAGCAGTGCCTATGACGAACAACTAACTATGGCTCCTCAAACAACCAGGATTTTCGACTTACATGGCGTAGGGCTAATCGCCAACGAACTCGGCGAAAACTTCATTGCCGAGCAAGGTACCTCGCGAAGTTAGACGCACCGAGTCTTGCGACGATTCAATGAGACCTAGTTTTGTAAGGCGATCAAATTCTGCGGGAAATACTTGCCGAACATCTTTGCCAAATCTTTCGACAAACCTATCGAACTCTACACCTTCATTGAGGCGCATCCCCATCATCATCGTTTCCGATACATCAAGTTCAGGAGTTGTCACCTCGATCTGGTCCACTGGGCCTTCTGGGTGTCTCAT
>CAYYMP010000079.1:7440-8897 GCA_964472915.1 uncultured Dehalococcoidales bacterium
TTTTCATCGGTGACATCACCAGGGTTGCATTCGAGCGTGACCTCAGCGGAGCTCTCAACCTTGAACTCACAGTTGATCGACTGAACTATTCGATCAAGATCCGTTGACGGTAGGTATGACGGTGTTCCGCCACCAAAGAAAATCGTACGTACAGGCGGAGAATCGAGTAGCTCACCCCAGCGAGAGATTTCGCTAATCAGGGCATCCACGTACCCAGGCATTTGCGATTCAATGCCAGCGTACGTGTTGAAGTCACAATACGAACACTTCGTGTGACAAAAAGGAACGTGGACGTAAAGTCCGATCCCATCGCGGTAGTCTGGAGGGTTGTGAACTATGCCGCAATAGTCAGGCATTAGTTTCGGGACCTCTGCGTATTTATCCTGGCGTCCACAGTCCTGAATCAGTATTCGAACCACCGCCAGCGCTTTCACGGCCGGGAGCTGCCCCGCCTTGTTGAGCGCGAGCTTGTTCTTCCGCCATTTGCTGGCGGATCGCCTCATTGGCTTGCTGGACCCAGCGTTCCAATTCGTCCAGTTCAGGCGGTGAAACGATGAATTTCTCAACTCCTTCAGGCAAGATGAGGTTCGGGTCACTGGTAAGGATTAGGGCTGCTTCGGTGTCCTGGATTCCGTCGGTCAACCTCTGCTGCATATGCTGGGTTCGTTTTTCGGCGACCTCGGTGTATTTCTGCTGAATCTCAGAAACAACCGTCTGACTTATCAGACCCATTTGCAAGCAACGACCCCAATCGAGAACCTGCCCGAAAAGATCCGTCTCTTCGAGATCCTCGAATACGGCTCCTGCCGAAAGCCTTTGACGAACGACCCGGTGAGCACCTGGGTTAGTTTGCTGAACCATGAGGGTGGCATCGTCTCCGCGACCAATCACGCCTTCAGCAAAAATTCTAGAGACTGTCCCAGCTTTGGCTTCCAACTGCGATACCTGGGTGTCGACAGCATCCCAGTAAGCGTTGTAACGCTCTTCAAATCCGTCCGGTGCTCCAGGTGCTGGCTGCACCATGATTACGACGTAAGCCTTTTTATTGACGAGAATGTCGCCAGCAGGTGCTTTTCCTACAGAACCAAGTTCTTCAGCTGCCATTAATAAATCCTGGACTTTCGGTTTGCTAAGTGGTGAGTGTTAGACGGAGAACAGGAAGTTCACGATATCACCGTCTTGTACGACGTAATCGCGTCCTTCTTGACGGTACAACCCACGGTTTCGTGCCTCCGCCATGCTACCGCAGTCGATGAAATCAGAGTATGAAATCGTTTCTGCTCGAATGAATCCTCGTTCGATATCGGAGTGGATGACTCCTGCAGCTTTTGGTGCCAATGCCCCGACGTTAACTGTCCACGCTCGTGTCTCGTCTTCACCGACTGTTAGGAATGAGTTGAGGCCGAGCACGCGGTACGAAAGCTTGATCATCCGTGACAGGCCCGACTCCCCGGCGT
>CAYYMP010000080.1:0-8827 GCA_964472915.1 uncultured Dehalococcoidales bacterium
TCCGGGTTGGTCGCTTGAACCTGCGGGTAACTGTAGGTCTAGATGGATGGCCGTCGCTGGCGCGTAATGCCCCAGCACAGAACTCGGCTTATAGTCCGCCTCGCGGCAGGACGAACGTGGAAAGCCCCCGGTAAAACCGGGGGCTTTTCTTTTTATATCGAGTACTCCACGTTCAGAGTGTCTGCCATTTTCTTGAAGTACTCGACGGTGTGACGAGGTAGTGGAACGCCTTCCTTTTTGCGCTTTTCGACGTACTTCGTGTCCGGGTAACCGGGGTAGTAGACCTCGCCTTCGGCGTTTGGAGATTTCTCCTGATCTCGGAAGGCTCGGAGCATCTCATCCATGTCGGCCTTGAACTCGTCAGCCGGACGGAATCCGTCGATTCGAGTTGCCTGGAAGTAGTGGCAGAAACGTCCGCCCTTCGGGTTGTCCATCATCAGTCCAGACAGCCGTTCACCCGGCAGAATTCCACCAAGCACATCTGCCATGATCCCGATGCCTGTTCCCTTGTGGGCGCCGTGGTCATAGTCACCACCCAGAGGTGGTTGGCCGATTGCCTCGCTGCGTTTTGAAATATCTGTGATCGGGTTCCCGTTTACGTCCTGAGCCCATCCTTCAGGAATGTCGACACCGAATGCTTGAGCAATTGAAACTTTGCCGTATGAGGTCATCGACGATGCCATGTCGATCACGAACGGTGGTTCTTCACCGGCCGGTGCTGCGAACGCCATTGGGTTCGTGCCCATCCACGGGTAGCGAGCATTCATTGGAATGATGACTCGTCCTCCACCTGACGACATCGAGAAACCGATCATGTCGTGTTTCAGAGCAAGACGAGCGTAGTAGCCAGCGGCACCGTAGTGCGACGAATTCTTGACCGCTACCGAAGCCTGACCTGTTGTTTGTGCTTTCTCGATAGCCAGTTCCATTGCCTTCACACTGGCGATCATGCCCATACCGGCATCTGCGTCGATCACAGCGGTACCGGGCGTTTCGTAGGTCACCTGAACGTTCGGCTTCGAGTTGATGTAACCATTCATCAACCCGGTCAAATAGTGGAGATCTAGGTTGTAGCAAACACCGTGAGTATCGATGCCATTCATGTCGGCATCTACCAGCACCTCGGCGCACAGTCGAGCCTCGCCCGATGGCATACCAGCAGCAGCAAAAAGATTGGATATGAACTCGGTGAGCGGAGCTTGCTGAACGTGTGTTGGGTCTGGAACATGCTTAAGTTTTTCGAGAACCATTCGGGTTACTTCCTTGTGTACCTGGGAGAGGTGATGTGTTGGGCGAATGTTACTTACGCAAACAACGGATTAGAACCACCGAACGAATCGATTGCGGTTCCTGTTACCGCCGAGCTTGCGTCGGAAGCGAGGAATAGGGTTACTTGCGCAATTTCAGCGGGATCCATCAGCTTGGGATTCTCGGCGCGACCGGACGTGTTGAAAGCGTCGCGGTAACCCTCGGTATCGGTACCACCAGGACAAATCGCGTTTACCTGGATGCCGTGCTCGTAAACCTCTGCTGCAAGGCTTTGTGTGAAGCTAATTAGCCCCGATTTGGTAACTCGATATGCGCTGCGTCCGAACGCACCGGAACGACCACCGATCGAGGAAATATTTATCACTTTGCCGTATTTACGCTCGATCATTCCTGGAAGAAGCTTCTGGGTGATCAGAAACGCACCTGTAAGATTCACGTTGAGCACGTCTCGCCACAGGTTGGGATCGAAGTCACTCACGGTGATTCGCGGGTGGATTATGGCGGCGTTGTTTACGAGAATGTCGACACCGCCAAACTTAGAGATTGCTTCGTTAGCCAGTCGATCAATATCGGACTCGACACCAAGGTCGGCTATTACTCCGAAGCCTTGCGCACCGGAAGCTTGGACTTGTTGAACGGTGTCGTCGATCTCAGACGTAGTCCGGGCGGTCGCCACCACGTTTGCGCCAGCTTCGCCGAACGCGATCGCTATGGCTTTGCCTATCCCTTTTGAAGCGCCAGTTACGAGCGCCGTTTTTCCTGAAAGTGTTGTCATAAGTCGAGATAGTACGACAACAAACGGAATTCACCCGCATACTTGAGCGCAGAATTTCATCCTCATCAGGCGAACGTTAGGAGAACCAATGGCAGAAAAAATAGTTGTTACCGGGGGGTCGGGGAGAGCAGGCGAATACATCATTGCCGAGCTAGCTGCGAACGGATATGACGTTTACAACGCCGATTTCGCACCGCCACGACCCGGATCTGCTTCAAATGCTGCCCAGTTCTGGCGAATCGACGTGACCGACTACGGTGAGGTTCTTAACACCCTAACTGGCGCGGATGCTGTTATTCACATGGCGGCAATTCCTGCTCCAAACATGGATCCTGAGCACAAGTTGTTTCGCATCAACATGATGGCGAACTGGAACGTTCTTGAAGCCGCCGAAGTTCACGGCATCGAGCGAATTTGTATGGCTTCATCCATCAACGCCCTTGGTGCCGGGTGGGGCTCTAAAAAGCACATTCCTGAGTATCTGCCAATCGACGAAGATCACCCAACCCGCGTTGAAGACGCTTACTCCCAGTCCAAATGGTTAGGTGAACAAATGGGTGACGCGTTTGTTCGACGTCGCCCTGGCAAGGTTCAAATAGCTAACATGAGATTTCATGCCTTGTGGGATCCCGAAACAGCAAAGCGACACAAAGAAACAGGTGATCGTGCCAGCGTAGGTGGTCGTGCACCTCTCGGCTTTTGGAGTTGGGTTGGACGGCACGACGCTGCCCGTGCTTGCAGACTTGCAATCGAAAAAGAGTTTGGCGGTCACGAGGCGTTCTTCATCAACGCTACCGACACGGTCTTAGATATTCCGACGATGGATGCAATCGAAGCCGAGTACCCGGGTGTTGAAATTCAGGAACCGATCACCGGATTCAAGAGTCCGTTGTCTGTAACAAAGGCTGAAAAGCTACTTGACTGGATTCCGGTCGAATCGTGGCGCGAAGGTACCGTAAAAGACCCCGAGCCGAACGATGGTCAGCCTGCCCAGTATCAGGCACCGTGGACGCGTTAGGGAACGCTAAGCGGTAGCTCCACCGTCAATGGAATACGCCTGACCAGTTATCCACGACGACTGGTCTGACAAAAGGAAGGCGGCCAGGTTTCCGATCTCTTCGGGGTTGCCATATCGACCCATTGGAATCCAACGCTGTAGTCGGGTGCGGTT
This sequence comes from uncultured Dehalococcoidales bacterium, assembly GCA_964472915.1. Classification (GTDB taxonomy): domain Bacteria; phylum Chloroflexota; class Dehalococcoidia; order Lucifugimonadales; family Lucifugimonadaceae; genus Lucifugimonas. Next base: position 3,216 of record CAYYMP010000080.1, read on the forward strand.
TCGCTCATCGTCGTTTTCGAGGATTCGCGCCATATCGGTTTCTACGGGACCAGGGCAGACGGCATTAATTCGAATGTTCGACTGGGCGTAGTTCTTCGCAACCGATCGAGTTAGACCCAGCACCGCGTGCTTGGAGGCTGTGTAGGCAGCATGCCGGGCGTGTCCGTATTTGCCGTTGTAAGAAGAGTCGTTGACGATTGAACCATGACCTTGATCACGCATTACGTCGATCTCACGTTTCATGCAGAGATAAACGCCGCGGACATTGATGTTCATCACCTGGTCGAATGTTTCGTCCGATAAATCGTGAAACTCGACTTCCTCTTCAAGAATCCCAGCGTTGTTGAAAGCACCATCCAGCGAACCGAAGGTTGAGACTGCATGCTGCACGGCACGGTCGACCTGCTCAGGGATGGTCACATCTGTTTGCACATACGTCGCGGTTCCGCCTACCTGCTCGATTTGTGAAACGGTCTTGGCGAGATCTGATTCGCGTCGGGCAGCAGCAACAACTTTTGCCCCGTTGCTGGCAAAAACTTTCGCTGCTTCTCTTCCGATACCTCCACTGGCACCGGTTACGAGAACAACTTTGTTGACGAGCAGATCGCCCATTTAAGACACCTTTTATTGTTATTGCAGTTGGTGGATTGGATTTCCAGCGACACGTAGCATACGTTGTCGGTCTATTTCACCAGACTGAATTCATCTGTGAGTATCGATCTAAAAAGCGTAAACGACGAGAATTTCGTAGAGTGGCGCCGGGCAGTTCGAGCCGGTTTCGGGCAACACGTTCACCCGGACGACATCACGCGCCTTCGGAATGATCGTGCCGAGATAGATCGGCTCGTTGCTGCTGTGGATTCAGACACAGGCAGAATCGTGGGAACCGGTGGAGTTGACTCGTTCTCGTTGACCGTCCCCGGTGGCAACCAAGTGCCAATGGCAGGTGTCGCTTATATGACAACTGCTGCAACACATCGTCGGCAGGGCACGTTTACCCGGATGATGAACCGCATCCATGAAGAGGCTCGTGACCGTGGAGATGTTCTGGCTGGACTCTGGGCATCGCAGTCACATCTGTATGGTAGGTACGACTATGGTCTTGCAGTGAACTCGTTCGACTGGAAAATCGACCCACACTACGGCGATTTCGCCCATTCACCTGGAACTGATGCCTCCATCTATTTCGTTCAGGCGGGGGAAGCTGCTGGGATTCTACCGGGGATTTACGACCAGTTCCGAAACGACACTCCGGGAGGAGTGGATCGAACTGCAGGTGCTTGGCGTTATTTGCTGTTCGATGAAGAACGAGTGCGTGGCGGTGCGTCTGCGTTGTTCTTCGCTGTGTGTGAAGAAGATGGAGAGCAAACCGGATACGTGATGTACCGAATGCGTCGACAGGGCGATTCGGACATGGGAACGCTTCAGCTAGAAGAGTTGATTGCTCTCACCGATATTGCTCACGCCTCGCTATGGCGGTTCTTGCTGAACTACGACCTCGTCGGACAACTCACCGCTGAGAACATGCCAGCAGACGATCCGCTGTGGTGGATGCTGGCTGACCCTCGTCGACTCCGTAGATCGCGCCACGATTCACTATGGCTGCGTTTTATCGATATAGAAAAAGCTCTCGAAGCTCGGACGTATGGAATTGATGGACAGCTGAACATTCGACTGCACTCCGAGCACCAACCGGAAGTTAATGGGACGTACTCGGTTGATGTCAGTGCCGGTGCTGCGCGAGTGAAACGAACTAGTGAAAGAGCGGACGTCGACATGACTCCCCGAGACCTTTCGGTGATTTACATGGGCAGTTCTAATCCGTATTCACTTGTAGAAGCAGGACGAATCTCTGCGGTGGACCAAGAACAACTGTCAAAGCTGCACCTTATGTTCTCAACCGATTCTGCTCCGTGGTGCCCTCACTACTTCTAGGCTGAAAGATAAGACCGAATGACCATCGATTACCGCCAGATCCAACCAACCGAACATCGACAGTTTTGGACGGCGATTGAGCGTGGGTTTGGCTTCCAGTACTCACCCAATTCGGAGCAATACAGACTCGACAAAGAAATACTGCCAGTTGAGACAAGTATGTGTGCGTTCGAGAACGGCGATATTGTCGGCACAACTGCGGCGATTCCGTTCGATTCGGCTTCTGTTCAAGGTGGGAACATCAGAAATGCGGGAGTAACAGCGGTAGGGGTTTCGACCACGCACCGCAGACAGGGTGTTCTCACCAACATGATGCAGCGGTTGCTTAGGCAGGAGCGTGAAAAAGGCTTCCCGGTCGCATCCCTGTGGGCATCCGAAAGTTCAATTTACGGTCGTTTCGGCTACGGCATTGCGATCCAACACGAGAATTTTCGAATTGATACTCGACGGGCAAATTTCAAATTTGCGCCAGAAATTCCTGGTCGAATCCGATTCGTAGACGCGGACGAAGCCCGCAAGTTGTTTCCTCAAGCGTGGGAAGCTGCGCGAGAAGTTATAGCAGGAATTCCGAGCCGAGATGATGTTCACTGGGATCGCTGGGCAATGGACTTGAACGATGGAGGTGGCGAGTGGGGCAAGCCGTGGACGATCGTTTACGAAGAAGGTGGCAAAGTACTTGGCTCAGCGAAGTATCAACTCAAGGAGTTGCATGTTTTCGGTGAGCAAACACATGGTGCAATCAATGCCGACGATGTAGTTACTTCTAGCCCGGCTTCACACGCCGCACTGTGGACACATCTGTTGAATGTCGATCTCTACGACACCCTCACCACGTGGCGTTCTCCAATTGATGACGGCCTACCGTGGATGCTCGAAGACCAGCGTCAATTGGAGAGAATGCCTTACGACGCTATCTGGTATCGAATGTTGGATATCAAGACAGCGCTTGAATCCAGGACCTATCTTGGCGATGGTTCGGTTGTATTTGAGGTCATTGATGACTTCCTGCCGGAGTGCGGTGGACGCTTCAAGCTCGAAGTCCAAGCTGGTCGTGGTACTTGCTCAGAAACGACCGAAGAACCAGATTTCACTCTGCCGACCGCAACCCTGGGAGCGATATTCCTGGGTGGTTCTCGCCTAACCGACCTAGAACGAGCCGGTCGTGCCGATGAACACACCGACGGTTCGCTCGCTACCGCAGATCGGATGTTCGCGTCAATCAGGGCACCGTGGTGCCCGATGATGTTCTAGCTCACGCTGGTAACGAGTGAACGTTGTGTCGACGCTACCTATTGCTTGCCGCGAACGCGTAGTTTCGAAATTGGACTGACGGAACGAACACCAGTATTGACTAAATCAACGGGGACTTTCATCGAGTAAAGTCCACGGGTACCCAACCGCCAAATTGAGATTTTTGGTCGAAGCCAAACCCACCACGTGACGATAATACCGAAGACCGCCATCGCTATCAGGATGGCGTGATATCCCCAACGGTGTTCGAGCTCTGGCATGTAAGCGAAGTTCATGCCATATACACCTGCAAGCAGGGACAACGGCAGGAAAACAGCGGCAATGATTGCGAGGGCTCTGAGTAGATTTGCTTCGGAATGCATATTTTCTAGCCAGGCTTACCGGCTGTGAAGGATTTTCCCGGGCTTACTGCGAACTTGTTCTTCAACGCATCTCGCCCTAACAGGCATCTGTACGTCATTTTGTAACGTCGGGTTAACGTTACGTCTATGTTCAACTTTTCCGACCCGAGTTCACAAGTAATTTCTACAACGGGTCTCGTCTCTATTTGACCGTTCGAACTTTTCACGGTTATCCAATGTTTTATGGGAAGCGAAACATTAATCTCGCCAATTTTGGATCGTTGTCTGGGTCGAAGTACAAACTCTGCCCACTCACCTTGTCCGTCTGAGAAAGTACTCAGAGTTGGGGCATGCAAGGCGGAAGATTTGGCCCCGGTGTCGAGTTTTGCTTTGATAGGAGTTTGGGTTAATTCCGGAAACCTGATCCACTCTCTCCAACCGACGGTGCGTTCCTTGGACATCCGAAATGCTCCTAAGCGTTGACCCGTCTTTTCTTTTTCGTTGCGGTGTTTTTCTCGATGTGTTCGATAATTAATCCAGCAACATCGATTCCAGTTGCTGTCTCGACTCCTTGGAGGCCCGGGGATGAGTTGACCTCAATTACGAGCGGGCCGCGCTCGGACCTGAGAATGTCGACCCCGGCGACGCTTAGGCCGAGGGCTTTAGCTGCCGTGCGGGCAGTTTTACGTTCAGCTGGTGTGAGTTTTATCGGGATTGCCTTGCCACCCTGGTGAAGATTGGAGCGGAACTCCCCTTCAATTCCGCGTCTTTCCATTGCTGCAACGACCTTGTTTCCGATTACCAAACAACGGACGTCGGCACCTTTTGATTCCTTGATGAACTCCTGAACCAAAAAATTCGAATCTTGTTGCCTGAAAGCAGCAATTAATGATCTAGCTGCGGACTTGGTTTCGGCGAGAACAACTCCGACCCCTTGTGTTCCTTCGAGGAGTTTGATGATGAGTGGCACACCACCTACTGAATCGATTAGGCCATCAACGTCTCGAGTGGAGTCTGCGAATCCGGTGACAGGCATTCCCACGTCACTTTGAGACAGGACCTGTAGCGCTCGAAGTTTGTCCCTTGACCGTGCGATCGCCTGTGACGAATTTGGAGTGTAAACGCCCATCACCTCGAACTGTCGAACGACAGCTGTGCCATAAAAAGTTCGTTGCGATGCGATACGCGGAACGATGGCGTCAAAACTGAGAGATTCACCAGCAAACCGGACAGATGGTTTGCGAGTTGTAATGTTCATGTAACACCGCAAATAGTCGATTACACGGACATCATGGCCACGTTCTTCTGCTGCTTCAACGATACGTTTTGTTGAGTAGAGATTTGGGCCTCTCGACAGAATTCCTAGTTGCAATGATTTTTCCTCAGGTTTAGGAACTTAACTATTGGTAGGGAGCCGTCGAGTTCTTGTCAGAAAATACTAATTCTAGTGGCAAGTTTTTAGAAAGCATTAGTCCTCCTTACGAGAATACGAGTGAGTGAGATGTTTGTTGTCAGAGTTAGAATGAGTTCATGGCTAACTTCACTCCTACACATCTGGGCAAGTGGGAGCAGCTGTACCACGATCTGATCGAAGGAGAGGGTGCGGCGCTCACTGAGGACGGCACATGGATGCTTGGTGACAAGCCAGGGCTCGTGTGCGTGTTTGAGGACGATGAACCGCTATTCATCGAAGCGGCTCCGAACATTTCGAAAACACTGAACTGTTACATCAAGGGCGGGTCAGAGTGTGAATTCCGGACAATGGTCGGGGTAGTCGAAATGGGAGCGGCGATTAAGAACGCTGCCCAGCGAGCCAAGTCAGGACCGCTTGCCCAACGCATTTCGAAGCGGGTAGAAAAATTCCGATATAGAGTTGCGCCAGGACCAGCCAAACAACTCGATGCGCTAGCAGCAGCCTTCAATGTTGTTGCTGACACTCGATACGCGGGACCTAGCGCTCTTGCGAACCGGGCGATAGACGCGTTGCCTCAGTAAATCCAAATGAACAGAATGTAAAAAGCGGCGGGAGAAATCCCGCCGCTTTTCGTATCTGCTTTTCGAACTCGACTGTTTAGTCGTCTGCCA
>CAYYMP010000081.1:0-8603 GCA_964472915.1 uncultured Dehalococcoidales bacterium
ACGACCTTGGCAAGTGCAAGCAGGTTGTTGTGAAAAAGGACGACACCACTTTCGTCGATGGTGATGGTTCAGTCGACAAGATCAACGGCCGAAAGGCTGAGATCGAGACTCAGATCGCAGAGACCACTTCCGACTACGACCGTGAGAAGCTCCAGGAACGACTGGCTAAGCTCTCCGGCGGTGTTGCAATTCTCCGGGTCGGTGCTGCTACCGAAGTCGAGATGAAAGAGAAGAAGCAGCGAATGGAAGACGCTCTTTCAGCTACTCGTGCAGCAGTTGAAGAGGGAATCGTCCCTGGTGGCGGAACAGTTCTCATCCGAGCAGCCGCTGCTCTTGCCGACGTAAAGTCTGACAACGACGATGAGCAGACCGGTATCGACGTTCTCCGCAAGGCGCTCGTAGCACCGATCAAGGTCATCGCTGCTAACTCCGGTTTCGAAGGCGCGGTTATCCTCGCTAACGTTTCTGAAAACAGCGACAAGAACTACGGTTTCGACGCTCACAAGGGTGTCTACGGTGACATGCTCGAACTCGGTATCGTCGACCCTGCAAAGGTGACACGAGCTGCAGTTGAGAACGCTGTTTCCGTTGCTGGAATGATCCTCACTACTGAGGCTCTGATCAGCGAGAAGGATGAGCCAATGCCAGCAATGCCGGCAGGTGGACCTCCTGGTGGAGACATGGGCTTCTAAGAAGCTCTGCTTCAATAGCTATCGCGAAAGAGCCACCCGTTTTGGGTGGCTCTTTTCTTTTTGTTTTGCTTGAGGGTCAGTGACCTGTGCTTATGTGAGTTTTTCCACGAGTTCCTCAAACGTTTGGGCATGCACATCAAAGTTTTCTAAAGCGTGGATAGGCTCCGGAGTTGGAAACTCTTTTATCCACTCATCCTGAACGTGTACATAAGCAGTTTTTAGACCTGCCCGCTTGGCTCCCATCAAGTCTTCAGTGTGTGTTGCGACCATCATAGTTTCTTGCGGCAAATTGCCGAGGAGCCTTGCCCCCTGCTGATAGGCCTCAGGATCTTTCTTGTAGTGATCCATGAACTCACCAGACATGATGCCATCCCAGGTGATCCCGTTGAGCTTGGAGCAATCGACCACGATCGAGAAACTGAGCACGGTCAGCACAGTGGTTGTGTATACCTCTCCTAGCGCTGCGATCGCCTGAGCTGCCCCGTCCCAACTCGGCATTCGGTGCCACAGCGTGTTGAGCTCATCACGTTCGCTAGAGCTCAAGCTGACGGATTGATGCTTCTCCAAGACTTCATCGAGTACCACCCGGTGAATCTCGTCTGCGTTCATTCGTTCGACAGAGCCAGATTTCACGTCCTCAAGAACTTCGAACATACGGACTCGCCAATCCGTGGCGAACTGGCGTTCATCAACCGCTGCTCCCTGGGCATCAGCAACCCTTCGGACCTCACCTTCAATCGCACCACGCCAATCGAATATCGTGCCACCTACGTCGAACGTCAATGCCTTTATGCCTGGTTGTTTCAATTACGAGCACCTCACAATCTTTAGTAACCAATTCAGTTGATGGTAACGGTCTTGGGTGAAATAAAATCTCGAACATGTTCACCAAAACCGCCAAACATTACGACGCTGTCTATTCAGATAAGGATTACGAGAAGGAAGTCGAAATCCTGACTTCACTTATCACTGCGCGTACGCCTAAGGCAAAGTCTCTGCTGGATGTAGCTTGCGGAACAGGCAAACATCTTGAACTACTCGCGAGACAGTACGAATGTTCCGGAGTAGACCTCGATGCGGAAATGCTTGAAGTTGCAGCTGAGCGAATTCCGAATGTATGCCTTTACAGACAGGACATGACAGCGCTAAACATCGATCAAAATTCGATGTGGTTACTTGCCTGTTCTCTTCGATCGGCTACACCAAAACAGTTGAGAGAATGAACCTGGCTGTGCAGAGAATGGCCGATCAACTCCCTATTGGTGGGCTGTTGTTTGTAGAACCGTGGATCACTCCCGAGTCGTGGCTCGTTGGCAAAGCCCACTCCGACACAGTTGAAACCGAAGAGTTCGTCGTGACTCGCATGATGGTCGCAGAACCAATCGAGCGAGGAAGAATCGTGTTTGAGTACCTGATAGGTGACTCATCGGGCATTAATCGAGTGACTGAAACTCACGAGATGGGGTGGTTTACCCACGAAGAGTATCTCGCTGCATTTGAAGGCGCTGGTTTGAGTGTTGAATTCGACGACACTGGACTATTCGGACGTGGAATGTACATTGGCACGAAGCGTGCCTAGCTCAATTCAGCAACCCACTCTGCATTTGCCTGATTCGCTGCCGTGATCAACGGAACGTTGACCTCGTCGGGTATCTCCTGCTCGTCCAGTAATCCATATCTGCGCGACCTGTTTCGTTGATACGCACCGCAGAGGTGAAATCCGATGCAACCCGGATTACTTTGAAGCCCCACTAAGGTCTCGGTGTACCAGTTTCCTTCATTCAGCGTTATCTCACCGGGAACCGTGTCCCATTTCATCTTGGCAGCGTCTGCTAGCAATACTGGTTTGGCGGTCGTGCGATGCCAGTAATCCATGTCTTCAACGGGATTCTTGAAATCCTGAAAGGACATGACATCTATGAATGGCAGGGCTGATTCAACCACTTCCATCGGGATTGGTTCGGTTGCTTCGTAACGATCTCCAAGTATCAGGTGATGTTTGTCGTAACGACGTATCGCGTCATGGGTCGTCTTGTAGTAGCGATGCGCCAGGTTTGAAAGTTCTTCGCGACCGGACTCTGATTCAAGACGCTCAGGGTCAAAAATCGGGCCACGCCACTCGTTAACTGGACGCGTGTGGACCCAGGTGGGGCAATCGCTGTAGAAATAGCCGATTAGATTCGGATCTTCACTTAATTCGGCAACATGAGCTCTTGCGACGTAGTCACACCATTCCTCCCACTCCGAACTAAAGTAATCGAAATGAACGTTATGTTGGTTCCACTGGTGTGACTCGGTGAATGGAAGAAGGTGGCAATACGGCAGATCAAGCGCGTTGTACTCCGCAACAGTAAACGCCCTTGAGTGCTGGAACTGTCTGACGGTAACTTCCTGCGACCACCCTACCGTGTTAAAACCCCACTTTCTGAGATTGGGAGCGACTGACTCAGTCAGCCACCGTTCCATGCTCCCGCTGTAACGATCCTTCCAGAGGTGGAGATTCTCTGGATAACGCATCGTGGCAGGATCGATATGGTTCATCCCTATCGAGAAGAATGGATCGCCATCGGGCGTGATCAACCACCAGCGATTACCGCGTTGTGCAAGGGTGAAGAATCCGTCTGGTTCGAGTTGCGTCGTCATAAATACTTGGTAAGTGAATCGAGTTTGAAATTTAGTCGTATTTTCCGATTGGATAGTACATGTCGTGTTGAAAACAAATGACATGTTGCGTCGCCCACGAAATCACGTTGAACATCTCAAATACCCATTTTCCAGTTCGAATACGCGTGTTCACACCCACATAGTTTGTAAGTGACAGCACACTCTTATGGTTCCCCCTCGCGTTGCTAAACTGACTTGAAGGCTAAATTGATCATTCGCTTGCGGGCGTCGAACCCGCGGAGCTACACCCGGCGATTGAAACCAATAGAGTCTGAACAGCGGAACCATGCAACCATTCCGGTTTGTCCACGCGGCAGACCTTCACATCGACTCCCCGTTCGCTGGAATAGGCGAAACGGACAAGCACGTCGCAGAGCGACTGCGAGAGTCGACTTTCCAGGCATTCCAGAACCTCGTTGAACTGTGTATCAAGAACGATGCAAAGTTCCTGGTAATTGCCGGAGATGTTTACGACGGGGCTGATCGATCGGTTCGAGCACAACTCAGGTTCCGAGATGGACTTTCCAAGCTTGCTGAGAATGGCATCCAGTCGTTCATTGTGCACGGCAACCACGATCCACTCGATGGCTGGCAATCGTCAATCGAATGGCCTGAAGGTGTCCACATTTTCGGCGATTCTCCAGAATGGAAGAACGTCGAAGTCGACGGTGAAGCAATCGCGTCTGTACAGGGAATGAGCTACCCGACACAGGAAGTGACCGACAATCTCGCTATCCAGTTCACCGCACCACAAAGCGACGTATTTTCAATTGGACTACTTCACGCCAATGTAGGTGGCAACACAGCTCATGCTCCATACGCACCTTGCACAGTCGAAGAGCTTTCACAAACTGGGATCGACTACTGGGCACTCGGTCATGTTCACACACGCCAAACACTTAAGCGTTCCAACCCGGTAATCGCCTACCCAGGAAATACTCAGGGCAGGCATCCGAACGAAACCGGTGCAAGAGGCGCACTTGTTGTGAACGTCGATGGATCTGGTCAGGCGACCACTGAGTTCGCACCCCTCGATGTTGTTCGATGGGAACGTGACGAACTTGATATTTCGAACCTCGAGTCGATTGATCAACTCGATTCAGCGATCCGACAGCATACTGACAATCTCAGTGTTCAAGCTGAAGGCCGAGATGTTGTTTGCAGGATCAACCTCGTAGGACGAGGACCACTTCACGAACAGCTCCAGCGAGACGGAGAAATCGACGATCTCCTCGAACGTGCTCGCACAGCATGGAGTGGCAGCGAGTCTCCGTGGGTTTGGACCGACAAGATCACCAACTCAACTCGCCCTTCAATGGACGTCGAAGATCGAGCAAAGCAAGACGACTTCCTTGGTGCCGCACTAAGCAGGACACTTGGATATAAATCAGACAAGTCAGAATTGGAGAAACTCGAGAAGGTAGTTGCCGAAGTATTCTCGGGTCGCCGAAACTCGCTGCCTACTGCAAACTCAGAGCAGTTGTCCGACTGGACCGAGGAAGCAACGTGGTATTTGGCTGAGCTACTGGAGAACGGACGCTAACGTGAAGCTCTCTGGTATCAACATAGAAAACTTTGGCCCGTTCGCCGATCGCGAATTCAGTGAACTTTCCGGACAACTGACTCTTTTGCACGGTCCAAACGAAGCTGGAAAATCAGCAATCCGTGCATTCCTACGCTCAGTTCTTTTCGGTTACGCCAATAACGCCGATCGGGCTGCCGTGCGAAATCTTTTCCAGTACCGGCATTTCAAGCCAGAAGCTGCTGCAGGATCAATCAGCCTACTCAGCTCAAACGAATCTGCTTATGATGTTCATCGGCGCGACGGCAAACGGCGTGGTGAAGTCACTGTGTCTGGTCACGAGACTGGTGGAGATGACGTACTAAAGCGTCTTCTCGGTGGCATCGACGCTGACCTTTACACCAATGTGTTCTCGATTTCGCTAAGCGAGCTTCAGGAAATCGAGTCACTGAACTCAGACGAAATTCGAGACAAGATTTACTCGGTTGGCCTGGGTCTCGCGAATGTTTCTCTCACGGATGCTCGATCAAGAATCGATAAAGAACTCGGGATCTACCTGAAGCCACGTTCTGGAAGTATTCGAACGCTTGAAAAGCAGTTGATTGAAGCTAAATCTCAGTTGGAAGAGATTCGACGCAACAGTGACCAATACACCGAGCTTTCAAACGGTCTAGAGCAGCTTGCCGAGCAGATCGATGTTCAAACCGCGGATCTCGAAGAGATGCGTTCAAGTATCGAACGCCAAAAGACTCTTGTAAGTCTCAGGCAGCCCTGGGATCGAAAGATTGAAGTTGAGCGCCAAATTTCCGAGCTACCCGACAACGCTTCGATGCCGGAAGACGCGATTCAGCAACTCGAATCACTGGTTGAGCAGAAGAACGAACTTCAAAACCAGCTAGAAAATGGCGATCTCAAACAGCAAGAGCGCAAATCTGAATACGACTCAGAAGGTGTGGTTCCAGCTTTTGGTGAAAAAGCTGACGAAATCCACAGCTTGATCATGGAAACAGCTCATTACAACAAAGCTGTTACAGATCTTCCAGGCATTGAGAAACAACTCGACGAAGAGCAAGCTCAGTTGGATCGGGATCTTGCCGTCATCGGCTGGTCCGAGGAAGCGGTTTCCAAATTCGAGACGCCGCTCGACCTCCAGGCGAATCTTGATTCCACAGGTGTAGAGCTGACCAAAGCTCGACGCACCTACCAGGAAGCTGAGCTCGCAGTTGAAAGTCGCACCAAAGACCGAACGACCATGGCCGACGAAGCCATGAAGCTCGCGAACGCTCGAGATGCACTTACCGGGGTACCGACTGAGACTTCAGCGGACCTCGAAAAGCGTCGAGATCGACTATCGAGACTACGCGCGGCTATTGCTGAAGAAGGCTCAATCCGAACAGAACTCGGTGAAGCTCAGAACAAGCTCACAGAAACCCTTGCTCAAACTGAAACAGAGCAAATCGGTGGATTCGTCGGATCCATCCTGATGCCTGTAGTTGTTGTCATCATTGGTATTGCCTCGATGGCGTGGAGCTACATGAGTGGAGAGCTCTCTGGAGCGCTCGCAGGTTTCCTTGCCGTATCGGCTGGAATGCTGTTGATCGTCAGGGCGCGTGCTGCAGGTGGATTCAAGATCACAATCAAGAAACCTGAAATTGGTGAAGCGAAAGACATCGTCAACAATCAGGTTGAAGAGGTGAAACTTCGGCAAGAACGCGTGAAGGCCGAGATTGCCGCAATCGCAAAAGAATTCGGGATGTCCGAAGAGCCAAACATTAGGGACATCGAAGAAAAAGCCGGTGAGCTGGATCGTTCACTCGATTTGCGACGACGATTCGAGTCCATATCAAGGGAATTCGATACTGCGGCCGCGAGACTGTCTGCAATTGATGTTCGTCTGACTGAATCTCACACCGATCTTGCGTTGGCTTCAAACACACTTGCCGAAGTGCAGAACCGCTGGCAATTGCTACTTGAACGGGCCGAACTACGAATCGATCTCGACCCGGCTCAAGCCGCTACGGTCATGGCGAGCATCAGGATCCTTAAGGCGCAACAAAAGGCGACCGCTGAGTTGCGTGCACGGGTTTCTCAAATGTCCGATGCTGTCGGCGAAATCGAGTTCAGACTTTCAGAAGTCCTCGAAGCTGCCGCACTTCCAGATCTACCTGAACCAAAGCCAATGCAGGCTGTACCAGTCCTTGAAAGTCTTGCCACTCGTTGGCGAGATCACGATCGTGCGGTCGAACGCCAGTCACAAATAACCCGTGAGATGGAAACATGGGAAGTCGAGCGCGCCACCCTTATTAACCGTATGGAAGAGGTCGACGGTGGACTGTGGATGCTTCTCGAAACGGGTGAGACTGAGGATCACGAACAATTTAAGGCACTCGCTGCGCAAGTTCGAGAACGTCGTGACCTCGAACGCAAACTGTCTGAGCTGCTGGAGAACAACCCTCTCCTGAGCAACGAAGATGGAGAGTCGTACCGAAACGATCTTCAGTCGACGCCACACGAAGATGCAGTAGCTCGAATGCAGCAGCTCGAAGATGACGAGAAACGGCTCCGCGAGCAGATCAACGGACTTCACTCCGAGCAAGGTGATCTACGTCGCCAACAGACTGAATTTGAAAAGTCTGGTCAAGCACTGGAATTGCACTCCAAGATCAACGTGTTACAGGAAAAGCTCGACTCTGATGCAAACCGCTGGGCAATGTTGACGATCGCGAAGCACATATTTGAAAGCACGCGAGAAGAGTTTCAGAAGGACCGGCAGCCAGCAATGATGCAGGCGGCATCTCGCTACTTGAAGAAGTTAACGGCAGGTAGGTACACAGCAGTCCGTGCGGTAATTGGCGAAAAAGATCAGGATCTCGAAGTAGTCGAAGGTGAAGCTCACACCAAACGGGCCGGCGAACTTTCTCGTGGAACAGCCGAACAGCTTTTCCTCGCAATGCGATTCGCACTGATTGAGGAGTACGCGAAGAACGCCGAACCGATGCCAGTCATTCTTGACGACATCCTGGTCAACTTCGACCCAGATCGAGCAAAGGCAGCATCTCAGGCAATCATGGACCTTTCGGAACGATTCCAGATTTTGTTCCTGACCTGTCACCCATCAACAGTCGAAATGTTCCAGGAACTCGCTCCATCCAGTGAGAGCATGAAAGTAGTCGAAATGGGTAGTAGCGACCCGAACGCTCGACTGTCACTCGTCGACACTGCCTGATGCCACTGAAACGTCGTATTGACCTTTCAGAAACGCGCATTGAGACCGAGCGACTCCTGATTCGCCCAACAGGTCTTACTGATCTCGACTCAATCTTTGGTGAGTTCACGGATCAGATCACGACCTACATGTTTCCACGTCCGGCGCGATCAATTGATGAAACCGCCAAGTTCATTGCCGACTCTATTGAGGGACAAATCAACGGCACCAATTACCAGGTGACGATGGTTATTCGTGACGATCCAACATCGTTTGTCGGGAGCTCAGGTATACATCACCCTGACTCACGAACACCGGAGCTTGGGCTCTGGGTTGCGGGGAGGTATCAAGGCAAAGGTTTCGGCACCGAGACGATCACTGCCCTTTGCGAATGGGCAGCAGAAGAGGTTGATTGCGACTACCTCAAGTACCCCGTAGATCGAGCAAACACTGCCAGCCGAAAAATACCTGAAGGTCTAGGCGGTGATGTCGAAGATGAGTACGACTTGATTACGCCGGA
>CAYYMP010000082.1:0-8541 GCA_964472915.1 uncultured Dehalococcoidales bacterium
AATTTTGGCAATTTCACCCAAATACGTAGCAGGAGTGAGTGACAATAAAACACTCTTATCGTCCGGTTTTAAATCAAGAGTCTCAACCATGTCAATATAAGACTTGCGGTTAAGTGGTTTGCCGCGAGTAAGTTTTTTAATTTTATTATAAGCTGAAACATCACCAGATTTTCGCAACACAGTTTGTACCGCCTCACTTAAGATACTCCAATTTTCTTCAAGCTCTGCGCTAGCCTGCTTGTTGTTTGGGGTCAAACGAGAAATGCCGCCTACAAGATTTTTATAAGAAAGCAAAGAGTGCGCAAAACCAACACCAAAATTTCTAAAAACGGTACTACCGCTCAAATCTCTCTGCATTCTTGATTTGGTAATTCTTGATGCAAGAAAGACAAAGTTGTTGTTTGCAACATCTAGATTTCCTTCTGCGTTTTCAAAGAAGATTGGATTAATTTTGTGTGGCATTGTGCTTGAACCCACTTCCCCCGGCATATTTTTTTGTAAGAAGATATTTCTACTTATATATAGCCACATATCTATAGAAAGGTCAGAAAAAACATTATTAAGCCTTGTATATGCATGAAAAAGCTCGGCCAACGAGTCGCCGGGCTCAACCTGGGTAGTTATTGGGTTCTGTTCTAGGCCAAGACTTTTAATAAATTTTTTTGAAAAGGAGCGCCAGGAGAATTGCGGAAAAGCCGTTGAATGTGCGGCATAAGTTCCTGTGGCTCCAGACAGCTTAGCTAAAAAAGAAATATTTTGTATGCCCTTAACCTGCCTTAAAGAGCGAAAAATGAAAACAGAAAGCTCTTTACCCAGCGTGGTTGTGGTTGCGGGCTGTCCGTGCGTCAAAGAAAGAAGAGGCAGGGACGCTGTTTTTTTTGAAAGACCCTTAAGCTCTTTTAAAACAGCCCTAATGTTAGGTATCATAATGTTATTTGTGGCGTCTTTTACCATTAGAGTATATGAAATGTTATTAACATCTTCTGAGGTCAGCCCAAAATGTACCAAAGGACACAGATCGGCCCTTCCTATTGATATAAGTTTTTGAGAAACAAACTCAACAACCGCATTAACATCATGTTTGGTTTTAGATTCAATGCGTTTTATTTGATTAAAAGACTTGGGAGAAAAATCGTCATAAAGGTTGCATAAAAAAACTACATCCTTTTTTCTTAGGACCTTTGTTTTTTTAAAAGATCCGTGGTTTAAAAGAGCAAATAGGTACTTGATTTCAACCAAAACCCTATAGCGCATCAGCGCCTGCTCTGAAAAATATGCGTCTAGTTCAGAGACTGATTTTTTATACCTCCCGTCAATTGGAGAAATGCTGCTCACATCGAACCGAGGCTTAACATTCTTTGTACGGCAATTGCACAATTTCCAGGATCAAGAACCGTAAGCACCGGCGTGTTGCTAGGCATTTGCAACGTAGAGTGAATGTTTATACTCATATCAACCTTGTCTTTAAAAGGAGGACAACCGATTGTTGGTTTACTGCAGTTTGCGGCAACAAAGCCGGAAAGGGCATTTGATCTACCCGCAATTGTAACAAAAACAACAGAATCTTCTTTTTTTACAGATCGAATAATTTCTAATACACGCTCCGGGTTTTTATGAGCAGAAGCAGCATGAACCTCATGACCAACTCCTAAATCATCTAAAACGGTGGTAATTTTGTCTGCATGACTCTGATCGGAGGTTGACCCCATAATTATAATTGCTTTCATAATATTTCCTTTATGTTTTCTGTAATTCGTTGGTTGATATTTTTAAGGTTTGGAAAAATAAACTTTTCTCCAGTAATTAATTCATATAATAGTATATATCTTGCAGAAAGCTCAGCTATAAGATCGTCTGGTGCACTAGGAAGGGTTTCGTCATTATAGGGGTCGCAATTTTTTGCAAACCAAAGTCGCAAAAATTCTTTGTCGATATTTTCAGGTTCTTCTCCGCTCGCAATTCTTTCTTTATAAGAATCGCTAATCCAAAATCTGCTAGAATCGGGAGTATGAATTTCATCAACAAACTTAATCACACCGTCTTCTCCGCGACCAATTTCATATTTTGTATCAACCAAAATTAGCCCATTTTCTTTGGCTATTTTTTGACCAAAAGCGAAAAGGTCTAAGCTCATTTTTGCAGCAAAGTCATAGTCTTTTGCTGTCATTAAGCCAAGGTCAACTATTTCTTCCCTAGAGACTGGTCTGTCGTGCAGCTTGTCTTTTGTTGTTGGTGTCAACATTGGAATATCAAGCTTGTCGTTTTTCTTTAAGCCCTCAGGAAGAACATTTCCACAATATTCACGATTTCCTTTATTATAAACCGTCCACAAAGAAGTGTCGGTCGTTCCGGTGATGTAACCCCTAACAACAAACTCTACCTGAAAAACCTCACACTTTTCTACAATAGAAACATTGGGATCGGGCGTAGATATTAAGTGGTTTGGGAAGAGGTGTTCGGTTTTTTTAAACCACCACGCACTAACAGAATTAAGAACAGCCCCCTTGTATGGGATAGCAGCCAAAACACGATCAAAGGCGCTTTGTCTGTCTGTTGAAATCATAGCCACCTTCTTATCAAAAAAATAAGCATCTCTTACCTTGCCAACCTTTTTATTTGGGGCGTCAATCGTGGTATCCTGAATTGTATTATTCAGGTTCTCGTAAATTTCCTGATAATATTTCTTGTCAATATTCATGACACACCTGTGAAACAGGGTTAGAAAAAATATGACTATTTAGAATTATATCCACGTCTTTTTTGGGAGAAACAGAATTAATATTAATTTCCCAGACTACACCCCTCTTTATAGAAAGCAAACCTTTAAAACCAAAGCGGTGCTGAAGCGCCTGTAAAATGCTTTGCCCGTGAACATCATCCAAATTTCTTACAAGAAAAGTAAATTTTTTTTTGCTGTTTTTAATTTTTGTTATATACTCTTTGCTTGGATTAAAAAGCACATCTGTTTCTAATATGTCTTTTAAATCGAGGTCGCCCTCTGATGAAATATCATAATGAACATATTTTTTAATTTTAACATCGTAGCCGAGCTTGTTTATGCACCTTTCTACAGAAATTGCTTCATTGTCAGCAATAATTGTAGAAACCAGAAGTTCAGTCTTTTTATTTTTATTAAAAGCTTTCACCTGAATTTTTTTAGCACTGTAGTTAAGGGCCTGATAGCTAAAAGAATCTTCAGACCGAATGTACTCTTTCATGCTTTTAAATATCCCATCCGCCTCTCCAACAAGAGATCTTTCGGGGTGTGGCATCATAGCCATTACATTGCCCGAAACGTTGCTCAGAGCAGCAGCATTTCCAAAAGAGCCATTTGGGTTTGTTGGAAAGTCTTTAGAAGAAAAACCATCCTTGTCGCAATAATGATAAGTAATAAGATTTTTTTCGCAGGCCAGCGTTTCTAGGCTTTTATCAACAAGAAATCTCCCCTCAGCATGGGCGATAGGTACGCGCAGAACGTCACCACTTTCTTTGGTGAAGGCCGACCTCGCATTTTTGTTTGGTTTAATATAACACCAGGCGTTGTAATAGCCTGTGCCCACAATTTTGTTATCAACAAGGCGCTTGTTGTCCGTTAGAGCAAGAACGGTGTCAAAGTTTTTTGTACCCGGAACCAAACCAGATTCAACCAATATTTGAGCACCATTACAAATGCCGAGTACGGGCTTTCCTAACATTGCCTGGGTTTTGATTTTATTAACAACAGGCTCAAGCGAGGCGATTATACCAGAACGAGATCTGTCCTCGAAAGAAAAGCCGCCCAAAATAACATACCCCGAAAAGTTGTTTAAGTGATCGGAGTGGTCGTTCCAAAAGTGGGGTTGTGGATCAAAGCCACACCGTTTTAAAGTGTTAACGGTTTCATTTTCGGTGTTAGATCCTGGAAATTGAATATAGGCAATAGCGTTATTTTTCATTTAAATGAACAGCTCCCGTTCCATCTTTAATCGCTAAGCCAATTTCTGTACAATTGTTTTCTCCTAACAATCCCAAAGCACGATCTTTTTCATCTAAACCCACAATTAACACCAGCCCTATTCCCATATTGAACGTTTGGTATAAGTCCTCATTATCAATATCCAGGGAGTTTTTTAAAAAATCAAAAATTGGAATTTTTTTCCAAGAATTAATGTTTATATCTAAGGACATGTTTTCGGGCAACACGCGCGGAATATTGTCTACTAGCCCACCGCCGGTGATGTGAGCAATGCTTTTTATCTCAAGATCGTTTTGCATAAGGTTTTGTATAAGAGTGCTGTAGTTTGCGTGTGGAGCTAACAGGCATTCACCAACTGTGATGTTGTGGCCTGGCAAAAAATCATCTGTTGACAGTTTCATGGACTCAAAAATTAATTTGCGCGCAAGAGAATACCCGTTAGTGTGAAGACCGTTTGAATAAACGCCAATTGCGACATCCCCAGCTTGCACGTTAGAGCCATCAACAATTTTCTTTTTTTCAACTACCCCCGTTGCAATGCCAACTAAATCATATTCATTTTTATGGTAAGTGCCAGGCATTTCTGCAGTTTCGCCACCAACCAATGCAACACCGTGTTTTTTACACTCCACAGCAACGCTTTTAATTATTTCTGCAAACGCTTCTTTTTCTAAACTGCTACCAGCAACATAATCAAGAAAGGTTAGGGGTTTAGCACCGGTTGCAGCAACATCATTGCAACAAGCATTAACAAGGTCATGGCCAATGTACTTAAAGTTGTTTGCTTTTTGAGCAACGGACATTTTTGTGCCAACACCATCAATGCTTTGCACCAAAACGGGATCGTCAAAATCTTTTAATATGTCTTTTAGCGAATACATAGAACCAAAACCACCAATCGAAGATAAAACATTGCCATTAAAAGTTTCTTGTATTTTATTTTTAGAAAGAGCAATAACGTCGTCAGCTTTTGCAATATCAACGCCGGCGTCTTTGTATGTGATTTTTTTCTTCATTGTTGAAGCCTTTCCCTTAAGGAGTTTTTCCAAACATTTTTTGTTAAAGATATTTCAGTGTTAATGTAGCCGTCAAAAACAATTTTTTTTGTATTGTTGGTTTTGCCAATATTGTCAAAAGACACACCCTTTTCTTTTAGTGTTTTTTCAAAATCCACAGAATTTTTCTTTTTAACTTCAACAATAATGGAAAGATTTTCACTAAAAAGCTGCTCTTTTTCAACAAAATTAACAGAACACCCAACAGAGTTTTTAAAACACATTTTTGACACGGAAGCAGCTAGACCGCCGAGTCCCACATAACTACAAGACTCTAAAAGGCGTGAGCTGTTTGCTATTAAGAGCGCATTAAGAGCATCACTGTATTCGGCAACGTCTAATTTACCAACCTTTGTATTTTTGATTTTTAAAATTTTGCAAATCAAGCTCCCACCCAACGTTGAGTGTTGAGCACCAACCAGATAAATAATAGAATTTTTATGTTGGAAATTGTTTTTTAACAAAACACTTTTTTTAGTTTTACCAAAGCAGCCAATCATAGGGCTGGCCGGTATGGGCCTGTCACCGCTTTGATTATAAAAACTTACATTACCCGCAACTATTGGAAGATTATCAAGGTTGTTAAACCTTAGCAAGTCGCATGCCTCTCTTATAGCAAGACAGCTTTGTGCAAACTGCCACATTTGTTCGGGTTTTTCGGGGTTTCCAAAACAAAGACAGTCTGTAATGGCAATTGGTGTTGCTCCCACAGACACAGTGCGAGCACAAGCCTCAAGCAGGGCGTATTGAGCAACCAAAAAGGGGTCAATCTTACCAAGGGAGGGGTTGTGAGAAAGGGCGGCAGAAAAACAATCTTCTTTTATATCGTTAGGAAATTTTTCCGAATCAAATGGCGCAACAATACCTGCATTTGATTGCCCTCTTTCAAGAACAACTCTTCCTTGAACATTTTTATCATAACACTCATAAACTGGCTCACGAGAAGCAACATTCTCGTGGCCTAAAATCTTTAGCAAAATATCGCCATAGTCTAGATTGTCTGGAATAGGGTTGTGTACAGCAGCAAATTCTTTTTTCTTCATGGGTCTATTATAAACAAAGCCCTCGTTTATTTTTTCAATGGGCCCATCCACAAGTTTTTTGTTTCCAGAAAAAACAGTATAGTTTTTTTCATTGATAATTTTACCGACAACGCTTGCTTTGGCGCCCACAGAAACACTAGGAAAGTCAAACTTTTCATTATAATGCTTTAATATTTTTGGCGTTAGTTCAGGCGAACAGGCCCACATAAAACGCTCTTGTGTTTCCGAACACAAAATAATATGATCATCAAGCCCTGGCATGCTAGTATGAATTTTATCTACCCACACCTCCGCGCCCAAGCCCGCTGCATCTGCCAACTCTATGCTTGCGCAAGCCACGCCGCCCGCACCCAAGTCTTTAAACCCAACTTTGTCTATCAAATTTTTTTCTTCTAGATACTCAAAAAGAGAATAGGTGGCCTTTAAAATATGTCTTTCTAAAAAAGCGTTAGGCTCTTGAACCGCACCCTTGTTTTGTTGTTTTTTTTCTTCTTCAAGTTCTAAAGAGGCAAAGCTGGCGCCACCAAAACCGCTATTATCTGTAGGCTTTCCAATTAGTATTAGATCATACCCTGCTGAGTTTTTAGGGGCTCTTGAGCGAAGAACGTTTTTTTCTTTAACCACTCCTGCAGTAAGAACCGTTACTAAGCAGTTTTCATTATACTCTTCGTCAAAATATAAATCACCACATATGTTTGGTATTCCTAGAGGGTTGCCGTATCCGGCAATACCAGAAACAACCCCATCATGTATCCAACGAGTTTTGTTTCTATTGATATCCCCAAAACGCAAGCTGTCTCCTAGGGCCATCACTTCAGCTCCCATACAACAAACATCTCTCACATTACCACCAATTCCAGTAGCGGCGCCCTCATATGGAACAATTTGACTTGGATGGTTGTGTGATTCGTGACTAACCACGAGCCCATACCTATTTCCTTTGCTGTCTACAGCTAAAGAAACAACCCCGGCATCGTCTTTGGCGCCCAAGATTACATCGCGACCGCCTGTAGTAAAATGTTTGATGTGATTCTTGCTACTTTTATATGAACTATGCTCAGACCCTTGAATTGAAAAGAGTATTAGTTCGGTTAAGGACGCAGGTCTTTGTAAAAACTCAAACTGAATTTTTTTTACCTCATCAACGCTCAAGGGAATATTAAGAGATTTAAGCTTGTGTATTATTTCAACGTCACTGCTAGAAGAAAAGTCAATGGTATCCCAACTAGCGTAGCTGCCCATTATATTTTAAAGGTTTGATTTCGATCGGGACCATATGAAACCAGAGAAATTGTAACCCCAGAAACATCTTCAATTTTTTTAATAAAGTTTTTTAGTTGCCTAGGACACTGGTCCAGATTTTCTATGTTTTCTGGTAACGAATTCCACCCCGGGAGGGTTTCATAAACTGGTTCAATATTTCTAAAGTTTTCAATATCAGAAGGAACTCCAGCGAAAGGCTTGTTATTCACTTTATAGTCAACGCAAAGCTTTACACTCTCTAGGCCGTTTAAAACATCTACTTTTGTAAGAATTATTTCAGAAAAATCATTTAGTTGATTTGCATATTTTAGTTGAACTAAATCAATCCACCCAACACGCCTTGCCCTTCCAGTTGTAGTTCCATATTCTTGGCCAACATCCCGAATTTTATCTTCAAGACTACCTTTTATTTCTGTTGGAAAGGGCCCCCTGCCAACATAGGTTAAATATGCTTTTGCAATGCCAACAATTTTTTTAGAATTGTTCAGCCCAATTCCACTGCCCGCCTCCACTTGGCCAGCAATTGTATTGCTGCTTGTGGTGTAGGGATATAGTCCATGGTCAACATCAAGACAAGCGCCCTGAGCACCCTCAAACATTAATTGTTTATTGTTTTTTAAGGCACAAGAAAGTTCTTCTGTTGTGTTGGCAACATAGCCGCGAAGCAGTTTTCCATATCCAAGAAACTCTTCTAGTATGCTTTCAAAAGTATGCTCAAATTTTTCATTAAAAACATTTTCAACTAACAGCTTATTGAATGCAAAAGATTTTTTTAGGCGTCTTTCAAAAAGCTCTTTATTCAAAAGATCAGCTATTCTTAATCCGTGTCTATAAAGCTTGTCTGCATAAACCGGAGCAATTCCCGATCTCGTACTGCCCGCAGCCAAATCGTTTTGAAAGCTCGTTAGGTGGTGATCTATGTCAACATGATAGGGCATTATTAAGTGGGCCCTATCGCTTATTAAAAGATTGGTTGAAAGACCTTCATTTTTTAACATAGTTAGTTCTTTTATTAAAACGCGAGGATCAACCACTACGCCGCTACCAATCACAAGCTTACATTCTTTGTGTAGCACGCCAGACGGGATAAGGTGAAGTTTTACCGTTTTATCGTCTAAAATAATTGTGTGACCAGCATTGTTGCCGCCTTGAAATCGAATAATGTAGTCTGCGCGTGCAGCAAAATAATCGGTAACCTTGCCTTTACCTTCGTCGCCCCATTGAG
>CAYYMP010000083.1:0-8401 GCA_964472915.1 uncultured Dehalococcoidales bacterium
GCGACATCCTGCTTGCAAAGCAGGCGCTCTCCCAACTGAGCTAAGGCCCCAAACCGACCAACCATTGTAAGCAGGATTTTCGAAAAAGTAGTGTGGTTGACCGACATTTTTTTACGGATGTGGAAAACGTCACCTGTCTCCAAGTTCTATGACACCTGACATCTCAGTCGGTCGTCTGCCTGCAAAAACGATCTCCCATTCGCACCCCGGTTCCCGTAAAGTGTGCGCCGCGCCAGTACTTGTCATCGTTTGATTTGAGTCATCTGTCTAAACCGGTATCGAGCGCTCCAAACCGCAATACACAGGTGTGCAGCCCGGAGAAAACCAATGAAGATCACGGATATCACCGCTACCCCCCTATCAACAGGCAAAAGCCTTGTACGAGTCCAAACGGACGCCGGAGTTGAAGGTTGGGCAGAAGGTCCGGGCGTAAACAAAGTTGTGCCAGGCCGAAACGGTTCTGTCTTCGAGGCGTATCTCGAAAGCATCATCAAACCCGCGCTCATTGGTGAAGATCCTCTCCAGATTGACCGTCACTGGGAGATGCTTGCGTTGGGCAAGGACGACCGACTATTCAAGTTGCCAGCAAACGTGGTCGGAATTATCGACGTCGCGCTTTGGGACCTGATGGGTAAGGAAACTGGAAAGCCCGTTTACACCTTAATGGGTGGTGCCACGCGCAAAGACATCCAGCTCTACTGGAGTACCGGCTCTGGTTGGAAGTTCACTCCGCAGGAAATGCTCGACATCGTAAAAAAGGGTTACGAAATGGGCTTTACTGCATTCAAGATCCGTATGGACTGGAAGGGTTGGAGGCAGGACGCGAACCCGACCAAGGATTACGAAATGTTCAAGCTGGTCCGGGAGTTCCTGTCGGATGGTCAGTACCTTGGATTCGACGCCAACAACGGTTATTCGGTAAGTACGGCGATTCAGCAAGGTCGAAAGTTCGAAGAGCTCGGTATCGATCACTTCGAAGAGCCCCTTCCTAACTGGGACCTCGCAGGACTACGCCAGGTGTCTGATGCACTGGATGTCGCAGTTTCTGCGGGCGAGCAAGATCCGTACCGATGGTGGTTCTACAGTCTGATCGAACTCGGGAACGTGGACATTCTTCAGCCCGATATCCTGAGCGCCGGTGGTCCTTCCGAGGTCAAGCGAATCTACGAACTCGCTCTCACATGGAATAAGCCGGTGATGCCACACAGCCCTCAGGCTGGAATTAACTCAATGGCGTCGCTTCACACGTACGCAGCGACGCTAAATGCGACCCGACCACACGAATTCTCAACAGAATTCTCCGGGCCGCTTGATGAGGTTGCGGAGCTGTACGGTGATAGCGTGATTCCAGTGAAGGGCGTCATGCACCTCTCTGATCGACCGGGGCTTGGAATCGAGCTGAACGAAAACGCTGTCGCAAAACTGACAATCAGCTAACGCAACAGGTTCGTAA
Organism: uncultured Dehalococcoidales bacterium; assembly: GCA_964472915.1. Taxonomy (GTDB): domain Bacteria; phylum Chloroflexota; class Dehalococcoidia; order Lucifugimonadales; family Lucifugimonadaceae; genus Lucifugimonas. The sequence continues at coordinate 1,454 of CAYYMP010000083.1, forward strand.
ATTGAAAGAGCGACTGGTTTCCGGTCGCTCTTTTTTAATCAGCCTCTTCGTAACCGTCCGCCAGCAAGCAGGCGACCGACTGGTCAGGCTCAGTGAAACGCAAGTTCGGATCAACGGTTGAGCAGCGTTCAGTCGCGATCGGACACCTAGTATGGAACCGGCAACCGGGTGGAGGTGACAGCGGACTAGGGGCATCTCCACGCAAAATGATCCTTGTGCGCGATCGTTCCAGCACCGGGTCGGGAGTTGGGATCGCTGAAAGTAGCGCTTGCGTGTACGGGTGCAACGGGTGTTCGTACAAATCTTTGCTTTGAGCAGTCTCAACAATCTTGCCGAGGTACATAACGGCAATCCGGTCGCTGACATGTCGAACAACCGAAAGGTCGTGCGCTATGAACAAATAGGCGAGCCGATACTGCTCTTGAAGGTCTTGCAACAAGTTTAGGATTTGGGCCTGAATCGACACGTCGAGCGCCGAGACGGCTTCGTCTAGGATCAACAAATCTGGTCGGGCAGCAATTGCCCTGGCAATCCCTAAACGCTGCCGTTGTCCACCTGAAAACTCGTTCGGATAGCGTTCTGCCATCGCAGGGTTCAGACCGACTGTCGTAAGTAGTGATGCGATCTGCTCTTGGTAGTCAGATTTTGAATCCGCAAGCCCGTGTACCTTCAACGGTTCGCCAACTATGTCGCCAGCTCGCATCCGAGGATTCAAAGAGCCATATGGGTCCTGAAAAACCATGCCCATTTTTCGGCGCACTGGTCGCATTTGCGAATTCGACAAACCAATCAACTCTTGCCCTTCAAAAGCAATGCTTCCACCAGCAGGTTTGTTGAGTTGAATTACGGCCTTCGCAGTTGTGGTTTTACCTGATCCGCTCTCACCAACGAGACCAAGAGTTTCGCCAGCCCGGATGTCAAACGAAACGCCATCGACCGCCCTGACACGTGCGACTTCACGTTGAACGATCAGTCCACGCTTGATCGGAAAATGAACCGACAAGTCCTTAACACTCAGAAGCGGGAAATCGGATTCGCTGGTCGAAAAACTGTCTGGGTGAACGGCTTCTACGGTCATGATCTGGCACTCGCAACAGCGTCTGCCACGGCTTGAGACTCAAAGCAGGCAACCTGCTGACCAGACTCTGCTGCTTCCAACGGCGGTTCAGAGTCGTTGCAGGCCTCAGTCGCGAATCGACATCGAGGCTGAAATGCACACCCTGAAGGCAGATTGAGCAAATCTGGAATTTCGCCCTCAATCGGATCGAGGCGTTCCGACTCAGTTTGGTCAAGTCGTGGCACTGAATTCAGGAGTCCAACCGTGTATGGGTGTGCCGGATTCAGATAAACCTCTTCAGCACTCCCCGTTTCACGGATTTTTCCTGCGTACATGACATTGAGACGGTCGGCATATCGGGCGATGATTCCCAGGTTGTGGGTAATGATCATCAGCGCCGTACCAAGCTGAGATGTCAGATTTTTCATCAGCTCAAGAATCTGAGCTTGGATCGTCACATCCAGGGCGGTAGTCGCTTCATCTGCAATCAAAAGCTTAGGTTCGCAGCTCAGAGCGATGGCGATCATGACACGCTGGCGTTGTCCACCGCTCAGTTGGTGCGGATAGTCCGCCAATCTTCGACGTGGATCACCAATTCCGACCATCTCCAGAAGCTCTGTTGCCCTATCCTGTGCTTTGCTTCCGCCAATCCCAAGATGCACTTCTAATGGCTCCGCTATTTGCCGACCTATGGACAACACCGGGTTCAGCGACGACATTGGCTCCTGGAAGATCATTCCAATTCCGTTGCCGCGTACATCCTGCATTTCGGCGTCGCTGAGCTTGAGCAAATCTCGCCCTTCGAACAGCACTTCACCTTGTTCGATAAGACCTGGTGGGTTGGGCACAAGTCCCATGATCGACAACGCAGTGACGCTCTTGCCGCAACCGCTCTCGCCAACAATACCGAGTGTTTCACCGTGATTCACATCGAACGAAACATCGTTGACCGCGGTCAGTATCCCCTCGGCAGTTTTGAACGAGGTTCGAAGATTACGTACCTGTAGCAATGGAGTTGAGCTAGAACTCAAGGTAGATGCTTTACCGATGAATGTTTTCGAGCAAGTGCCGTAATCGTACACATGCCCACGAAGCCTCGAAATATAAGACAGCGACCGGTTGGTGATACGGTCGGAGCGAACCTACGGCTTTTTGTTGCCAACGTCGGTTCAGACTATCGTCGTTTTCTCACGACCCGTCGTCGACGGATGACTTTCTTCGAGCCGGCTGGTATGCCTGAACCCGATGAGTCGGGAGCTGTATCAACACTCTTACTGAGTTCTTTCTCGGTAGAACCTGCGAAGGTGTCGAGAATCTTCTGTACAGATGTTATGCGGGCCGAAATCAACTGCTGGGTGTTCTTCACCATGCCCTGGCGTGCTTTAAGGTTCGCCGAAACGGTTTCCATACGTTCCCGCTGATAACCGAGTTCCTGCTCCATTTCGTCTATACGTGGAGCAAGTGCATTAGCACCAGACGTTGATTGTTCCATCGAACGTGCGCGGCCGGTCAAGTACACAACTTGCCTGGTTGCAACTTCTACTTCGGAACGAAGTTTCTCGATTTCTACCAGGTAGTCATTTACCTGGCGCGCCATATCGGCAGCGCGCGTGGGCCTGCCGCTGGAATCTTGCTGGTCCAGATGTTCGAGAAGCTCGTCGATCCTAGGGTCACGCATGGTCCGTGGTTTCCAATACCTTTGCTTCGAATTCCGGGTTCAGTGCTGACTGTCATCAGTACCAAACCAATTCATTGATTCAACAGTCGCACATCGCCGAGAGAATCATCTACGAGTAATGACCAGTTTCCTTTGTAGGTGTACACAGTCACGCGCAAGACGATTCTCCACCACTATCGATTCTAGTGACGTGTCCATCCCAACATCGGGTGGCAGTTACTTGGCACATAGGACGATCTACCTATAAACGGTGACGGGAGTTTTCAGCGCGGTTTTGAAACTGCGTTCATTCTAGAAACAATGAGTCAGTCGGCCGGACCAAATACGCACGACAGGTGGGCATGGATCAAGTTGTTGCCGCCGTCCGCGTTCGTCCTCGATTCAGACAGAATCGTCCAGGCGGTAAACGACTCAGCAGTTGACGAGTTCGGCTATAAGCCTGAAGAACTCATCGGAAAACCTGCCGACTTCTTGATTCCCGACTATGCGTGGCCACCAACTTCCGGTGGTCTGAACCTGAGTGTCGCAGCCGAAACCGCCGAAGGCCTAATTGAGCCAGTCGACATATTTGTCGGTCCAGCTGACGAGTCGGACTCAGACTTTCACCTGGTGATGATCGAATCCGTTGAGTATGAGACGGAAGAGGTTGACCAGGAACGGGAATCCTCAGCAAGAGAGTTGCTGACCGAAGTCGGAAGCATTATCAGTTCAAACCTCGAGACTGATTCGGTTTACGAACAATTCTCAGCCGCGATCATGCGGTTCATGCCAACCGAACGATTGGCAATATCTGAGTATGACCTTGAATTTGAAGATTACCGGGTCATAAACGCGTTCCCTGCGATACCGCCAGGAAACAGGATCGGACTGACGCCAACATCAGACGCAACCGCTGATGCATTCGAAACCCAGGCCCCTGTATCAGTGACAGGCGATGAAGTAGACGAACTGCTTAACGGAGAATTGGCTCCGTTGGGTTGGAACTCTGTTTCAATCGACTCGATCGTTATTGTGCCGTTAATTGCGGGATACAACCGCATCGGATTGCTGTACCTGGCAAGCTCTCGAATCGATGCTTTCACAACTGACGACATTCGACTCCTGGGGCAGTTATCTGGCCAGGCAGCAGGTGCAATATCCAACCTGCTGTTGCATGACGATCTGCAAAAAGAATCCTCTGAACGTCAGTTGCTTGCGAACGTTGCACGCCAGGCAAGTGAAGCGATCGATTTTTCCACCACCGTTGGTTCAATAGCGAGAGAACTTGCTGAACACATTCCAATGCTGAGGTTGGAAATTTCAGTAATCGACCAAATCGATGCTGAAGAAGCAACGAGACACCGTTGGTCGGCCGATTCGACGAATTTAACGACAAGTGACCGGTTCATGTTCGATGGATCGCTTGAGCAAAAAATCGCCGAACAAATCCATCCCATATTTGTTTCTGGCAAAGAAATCGACGATCTCGGTTCAAAAGTGGTTGCGCCTGAGCTTGATTCGACCAAGTGGGGTTCACTCGTATCTGTTCCGATGACCATGCTTAATCGAGTCATTGGAATCATCACCGTTAGAGCTGAAAGCAGATCCGCTTTCAACCTGAAACATGTTGATTTATTGACTCGAGTTGCAGACCAATTGGCTGGTGCGTTGCAGGTTTCTCAAATGTTCCTGAAGCAGCAAAAAGAGGCAGAAATAAAGCGCTCTTTGGCAGCTATTTCAGTCGCGGTCAGCGAAGACCTTGATCTCGGTCAAGTGTTCCAACGTGTGTCAGACGAACTTGCGGTACTCGTTAAATACGATCACCTAATGATTTCGTCTGTTCAGCACGATGGCGAAGAGCCATGGCAGACGTTCTCGATGGGTGTTGACTACATCGCCCCAAGTCGTGACCAACACCTGATGGAAACGGAAGAACAATGGTCAGGCTTTTACACAGGCGAGCGTCCTGACGGCCCTGTGGGTGAGTCGATGGAACGCACCGGGCTTAACTCTTTGATCGAAGTGCCGTTGGGAACCCAGGCTGCTGGTCATATCGGCTACCTCACGATCATGAACAACGAACCGCACGCCTACAAAATGCAAGACCTGGATCTCGTTGCGCAGGTTGCAGCACAGGTGACACCGGCGATTCAAAACGCGAAATCGCACGAACAGGCACTCCAGCTTGCCGAATCACGTGAGCAGCAAGCTCTACTCGAAGCCAAGAGTCTTGAACTCGAAAGAATCAACGAAGCGAAGAGCCAATTCCTCGCCATGGTTTCGCATGAACTGCGTACACCGTTGACCTCGATCTCTGCTTACACAGATTTACTTGAGCGGAACAAAGTCGGAAACCTCAGTGACAAGCAGGTACGCCAGCTGGGTGTCGTGAAGCGAAACTCCGCGCACTTGAGCCGTCTTATCTCAGATCTCCTGGATATTTCAAAACTTGAGAGTGCGTCATTTACCCTCACCAAAGAATCTTTCAATCTGAGTACGGTGCTTATAGAACTGTCCGAAAGTCTTGCCCCTCTCGCTGCGAAGAGCAAAGACACAATTCATGTAGATGTCGATTCAGGAATCGAAATGGTGGGAGATCGTCAGAAAATCACCCAGGTCGTTTCGAACCTGATTGAGAACGCGGTGAAGTACTCTTCGGATGGGTCTGACATCAAGCTCAAATGCTCGACATCCGAAAGCGTCGTAACAGTTCAGGTCTCCGACAACGGCTACGGAATTCCGGAAGCAGACCAGGAAAGAATTTTTGAGACGTTTGTAAGATCCAAAACCGACGAAAACTGGGAGATTCCAGGAACCGGTCTCGGACTCGCGCTGGTCAAAAGAATCACCACGATGCACGGTGGACACATCGATCTTGTCTCCAAACCCGGAAAAGGTTCGACTTTTACCTTGAAATTCCCAATCATCGGAATCGATACCTCGGCACGAAAAGATCGAAACGCCCAAATGTCAGCTGAAGAAGAAGCTGCCGAACAACAGCTACAGGAATACCGGCAGAAGATGCTCGACGAATCAAACGAGCAAAGCGACACGGCTGCATAACTCGAGATTTTCAAGTCTTCGACGGTGTAATTGCAGGGCCTGTGAATCGCTCGACTATCGATCGATCCATCTCGACCAATCAACACTGGTCTCAAAACTTGAACCTGGCCTGCGCATTCGACTTGAAGTGGCGATCGAGCGAAATGCCCCAAAGTGACCGGCAGATGAAGTTCCACTTCACGCCATTTCGCTTATCCTAGATGTTCTGCGTTCCCGGGTCGTTCAATGGTAGGACAGAGGACTTTGAATCCTCCAATCCTGGTTCGAATCCAGGCCCGGGAGCCAAACGATTCCCAGTTCAGAACCGCGGGCCTAGCCTAAAAACTTGCTGCGGTTCTTTCGCGTTTTACAGCCACTTTGACAGCCACATGTTGTAATACGGGCAGAAACCTCAGCCCATCCGTCGTGATTCCAGCAGTAGTGGTGATTGCCTAGATAGTCGGACGCAGCTTCGGTTAGCAGCCTTTGCTAGCACCGCCGATACACATGCTGCCGTGTCCGTTTATGTATGTAACGGGTGCGAGTACTGAGACGTGTCAGTACCACTAACGGGTCCTCGGACTTTTTGAAGCGCTTGAGCGCGGGCGCCTGACGCGGGCGTGCATGAAAAGACCTGGTCGTATGTCAGTAATCCCGGTCCTCAATTAAGGAACGCTCCTTTGCTAGGGGGTCATAGACACCTACACCGAGACACGCGCGACGCACAGACCAGCGACTCGCATCGATCGCACGCGTGTTGCGTAACCACTGAGCCAACTCTCCCCACGACTTCCCACTCTGTCGGTGTTGCAAAAGCTCAGGAATCAGCCGCAACGGGATGGCGCGGGGACGGCCGGAGGTCCTCTTCAATGAGATGTTTCCTCCCTCGGTTTGTCGTACACGTCCACGATCTTTCCATCGTACTTCTTCGCTACGTTGATCAGGCGTATGTTGTCATCGGTCGGTTGCCATCTTGAATCGCCGTACAACAACACGATTTCTTCCATCGTGTAGGCAGGAACTCCCCGAGGAGCATTCTGAGCCGTTTCTTCGTCTCGACAGAAGTACACGAGATCGTTAACGACTTCGCTCCAGACGGGAGCGCAGCCATCTGTGAGGACCTGTGCAGTAAGTTGCACTCCAAGGCGCGGTGTCAACGTAGTGTACCGCTCGTTCCGGCCTTTGCTTGAGT
>CAYYMP010000084.1:0-8229 GCA_964472915.1 uncultured Dehalococcoidales bacterium
AGTCGAGGTACTTCAACACCCCGATGTTCGATACGGTCGACAAATTCGTGGCAGTTGCTGAGAAATACGACCAGCCTCCAGTGCGTCTTGCGTTGCAATGGGTGTCCGAATTCCCTGGGGTTACTTCGCCGATCTTTGGCGCTCGTCGAGTTGATCAGGTCGAAGGTGTTCTCGATGCGTGGTCCGAGTCAGCACCGCCGGAAGCCATGGCTGAAGTTAGAGAACTTGCCGATGAGTTCGAGTCTCAAGCACCAATGGTTTACCCACCAAAATCGGGTGATGCTTTTGGAACTCTTCCAAAGGCAGCAGCGAACCGATAGCAATCTAGGAACCGAGGAATCATCTCAACATGGAATACGTAAGACTGGGAAGCACAGGTCTCAAGGTTTCGGAGTACTGCATCGGATCGGACAACTTCGGTGGTCAAACATCGCCTGAAGACTCACTTCGGATCATGAACGAAGCCTTCGAGGCTGGTGTCAATTTCATCGACACTGCAAACTCGTACATGGATGGGCGCAGCGAAGAAAACGTAGGGCGATTTATCAAGACCCGACGGTCGGAAGTAGTTCTTGCGACAAAAGGTAAAAGTCAGGTCGGTCCGTACCCGAACGATGTCGGAGTGAATAAAAAATACGTCCACCAAGCGATTGACGATTCGCTAAAGCGTCTTGGTACGGATTACGTGGATCTATACCAAATCCATTCACCCGATCCTGAAACACCAATTGAAGAAACCGTAGAGGCGTACAACGACGTGGTCAGAGCCGGGAAAGCTCGGTACATCGGTGTCTCAAACTTTTCAGGACCGGAACTGGTCGAAGCATTGTGGGCTCAGGACAAGAATGGGTTCACAAAGTTCTGTTCGGTACAACCTCGCTACAACTTGCTCTACCGAGAACCAGAGCGAGAACTGTTCCCTGTTTGCCTCGATCAAGGAGTCGGTGTGATGGCTTACTCCCCTCAAGCAGGAGGTTTCTTGCTCGGCAAGCATCGCCAGTACAAGGAAGAAATGGATTCCGGTGGTCGGTTCTCAAGCGACTTCCGCGCCGCTAATTTCTACAAGAGCACCTACTGGAACGATTTCTCATTCAACGCGATGGAACAGTTCATCAGCTTGACGGAGAAGTATTCAATTTCTCCTATGGCGCTGGCACTAAAGTGGGTTCGCTCACATCCTGCGGTGTCGGTATGCATTGTTGGCGCTCGTACGACTGAGCAGTTGAAGCAGAACCTTTCAGCCTGGGATGAAGATGTGCCGGCTGAAGCGATTGAGGAAACAACCAGGATTGGGGATGAGTTGTGGGAGACGGCGCCGTGGAAGCCCCAGATGCACAACACTCCTCGACCGTATGAAGCGGTGAAGTCGTAAGGCACGTTGGATTACTCAGTAGACGGTTTAAAACCGACCACAATCGAATCACCCAAAACTCTTGATGAGCTTTCAGGATGCCTTGCGGAAGCCAGTGGTACCAAACAGTCAGTAATTCCATGGGGTGGTGGTACTCGAATGTCGATCGGGAACGTACCACGGGGGTACTACACGGCTTTAGACACGACCAACCTGATCGGAACTCTTGAACACGTCCCCGGTGATATGACGGTTGTGGTCGATGCAGGCGTCAGGGTAAAGCAACTTGAGGATGTACTCGAAAAGTCTGGACAACGACTCGCTTTCGAAATAAAACGCTCCGGTGATTCAACCGTCGGTGGTGCAGTCGCTTCCAACGCCTCCGGGCGACGACAATCATCAACCGGTGGGATCAGGGACTGGGTAATCGGCATGCAGATAGTCTTGCCAGACGGAACAGTAACCAAATCCGGTGGACGAGTCGTCAAAAACGTTCAAGGGTATGAACTGCACCGGCTACACACAGGAGCGTTCGGGACTCTCGGTGTGATCTCGCAAGTCGCCTTCAAACTTCAGCCACTCCCTACCGAATCGCAGTCGGTACTCACCTGGTTTGATGATCCAGGTGCAGCGAGTGAGATGGGTGCCGCGCTGTACAACGGTGTGTTCACACCTGAAGCGACTACGTCGGTACAGGGAGCTGCGCTCGTTCCGTTAATCGAACTGTGTGGGGAGCAAGCGTCAGCCGGCGTTAAATCAGCTGTGCTAGTGCGAGTCTCGGGGGGCATGCGATCTGTCGAGCGTCAAGTCAACGAGATCAAAGGTATTTCTGGCACCAACGGCAGCATCGGTTTTGCCGTGCTCGACAAAACAGCAAATGATTCAGCCTGGAAAGCTATTGAATCAGCAGAAGTCGATTCGGCACTGAGTGTTCGTATTACTGCAAGAAATCAAACCGTCACAGAGTTGGTGAGCAAGTTGACCAGTCAGTATTCAGAGGACAATCTCAGCGCAGTAACCGATCTAGGATTTGGTGCCGCAACTCTAAGTTGCACACCGAAAAACTCAGAACGAGAATCTGCCTTGGCGAACGGGATAATCGCCGCTGCGAAGAAATCCGGGTGCTCATACACAATCGAAATTTGTTCAACCAATCTCAAAAATTCACTAGATGTATTTAGCGACGTCGGTCCAGCTATTGAGCTCATGCGACGCGTGAAGAACCAGTACGATCCCACCTCGCTTCTAAACCCAGGAAGGTTTGTCGGGAAGATCTAATAGATGACAGACCAAGCTCCAACTAATCCGATTTCAGGAAAATTTCCAGGTTTTTCCGGTCCGCACGCGCCCAAAGATTCAGATCTATACAAATGTGTGCACTGCGGGTTCTGTCTCCAAGCCTGTCCTACTTATCTCGAAACTGGTCTTGAAGCGGAATCACCACGTGGTCGAATTGCACTGATGAAGGCGGTCAACGAAGGTCGTCTCGAAATGTCACCTTCTGTTGTTGGTCACTGGGAACTGTGCCTTCAGTGTCGAGCATGTGAGCTCGCTTGCCCTTCTGGTGTTGAGTACGGGAAGCTAATGGAAGCAACGCGTGCCCAGATCAAGGAGCACACTTCCAAACCAATTACAGAGCGAATTGCCCGCAAAGTCGGATTTGAATCGATTCTCACTTCCCCTACCCGACTCAGGATGGTCGGGAGCGCAATGAAGTTCTACAAGAAGTCGGGTATGCGAACGATCGCACGCGGCACTGGGTTGCTGAAGATTATCCCCGGCGATGCCGAAGCCGCCGATGATTATCTGCCAGAACTTTCGAGCTCGTATTTCAAGGCTAGCGGACAAGTCCATAGACCCGAAGGAGCGGTGAAGGCACGCGTTGCGATGCTGGCTGGCTGCGTAATGTCGATCACGCAATCTGAAACGCTAGAGGCAACAGTTCGAGTTCTGATTCGAAACGGGTTTGAAGTTCATGTGACTTCCAACCAGGGGTGCTGTGGCGCACTAAATTCGCACTCCGGTTACGTTGATTCTGCATCGGATATGGCGAGGAGGAATATCGATTCGTTCCTATCGTCAAATCCCGATGCAATCGTCACGTCGTCCGCCGGTTGCGGTGCAACGATGAAGGACTACGATGAACTTCTCGAACATGACGCGGTGTACGCGGAAAAAGCTGAGCGCGTCAGCAATCTGACCAGAGATATTCACGAACTTCTCGTAGAGTATGGATTTGAAGCGCCAACTGCGGAACTCAACGGGACTGTGACCTATCAGGACCCCTGCCATCTCAAGAACGTTCAAAAAATCACCGATGCACCACGTCAGATTTTGAACTCAATTCCCGGGTTGGACCTGATCGAACTGGCCGAACCAACAGTCTGTTGCGGATCGGCAGGTACCTACTCGATCACACAACGAGAAATGTCGTCTCAGCTCGGCAAACGCAAAGCCCGGAACGTCGTAGCCACAGGCGCGAACTACGTCGCTACTGGCAACCCAGGCTGCTCGATGCAGCTAGATTTCGCTCTCAACGAAGTCGCGAAGGACAGCAACACGAAACGTACGACCAAAGTCGCCTACGTCGTCGATTTGCTGGATATGGCTTACGCAGCCGAATAGTTACGCGGTGTAAACAGGTGACGGGTGGTCAGCAAGTGATGTGCTAGCTGCGGCCGCAGCAGCCCCTTTAGCTACTTCAAATCCGTGTTCCGGCAACACTTTTTCTAGGGCGTTCAGCAGAGCAAACACATTTGCCGGAACACAAGACTCACCCATTAGACCGATACGGATCACTTCGCCAGCGAATTGACCGAGACCACGCCCAACTTCGATTGAGTACTCGTCGAGGAGCTGCATTCGAAGTTTGATGTCATCAACGCCAGCAGGCAGTTTCACAACAGTGAGTTGATCCAATTGTGCGTTTTCATCAACTGGTAGTTCGAGATTCAATGCTCGAAGTCCGGCACGAAGAGCTTTGGCGTTGGCGGCGTGTCGTTCCCATCGAGTTTCGAGAGTCTCGTTAAGAGCTAGTCCAACAGCTTCACGTAGTCCGTAAATCATGCTAACAGGTGCTGTGTGGTGTGCAATATGGTCGGGACCCCAGTAGTCGGCAATGAGAGATAGGTCGAGATACCATGAAGTCGGTGGGCGCTTTCGATTACGGATGTAGTCGAGAGCTCGTTCCGAGAGCGCTACTGGTGAAATTCCGGGAGGTGCAGCGAGGCACTTCTGAGCACCGGAGTACGCGTAGTCAAGATCCCAGGCATCGAATTCAATTTCGCTACCTGCAAGTGAAGTCACAACGTCAGTCATGAACAAAGCACCTGCTTCGTGAGCGAGTTTTGCGAACTCTGCAATTGGCTGAATCGTTCCTGCGGAGGTTTCCGCATGGATACCAACAACGAGTTGAGTCTTGGGATGTTCATCTAGTGCGTCAGCAAGCACTTGTGGATCCATTGCCTTGCCCCATTTCGTTCGAAGAGGGACAACATTGAATCCCAGACGTTCACACATGGTGATCTGGCGTTCGCAGAAATATCCGTAGGAGCAGACGATCACCGTGTCGCCCGGTTCAGCAAGACTTACAAGACCCGCTTCCATTCCAGCTGAACCTGCACCTGCGACCGCAAACGCCCGTTGGTCGGTCTTGAATATTTGAGCCAGCATTCCACTGAGTTCATCGAGCAATTCAAAGAACGCCGGATCCAGGTATCCGATAATCGGCAGCGACATAGCCCTAAGAACCCTTGGGTTCGCTGAACTCGGTCCAGGACCAAGTATTACCCGTCTAGGGACGGTCAGCGGTTCATATATTTTTTTGTCGCTCAAATTCGTTACCTGTTCGATTCAGGAGGTTGCCGTTCTATAGGGCAATTCCCAACTCGTAAATTCCGATGCGAAAAATCGCACGAAAACTAAGGGTACAACTTAGATTCGTAAAAATCGCTGCAATTAGGTTCCACGATTGCCAGTGTTTATAATCCCTGCCGCTCGAATAAACCAACTGAAATCTTCAAATGATTCAGATCAAAGAACGGACACACAAATGGATTTAGGACTGAACAACAAGGTTGCGATCGTCACCGGTGGAAGCGATGGCATCGGCAAAGCAGCGGCGACAACAATGGCTGCTGAGGGGGCGAAAGTAGCAATTGTCGGTCGAACACAGGAGAAGCTCGATAAAGCAGTTGCAGAAATTCAATCAGAGACCAACGGTTTGGTAATCGGTATTGCGGCTGACGTTTCAGTGGAAAGCGACGTGCAGTCGATGGTCGAAAAGGTCGTCGCTGAGTTCGGAGGAGTCGATATCCTCGTGAACAACGCTGGTACCTCATCTGCCACAACTCTAGAACAAATGACTGATGAACAGCTAAAGGTCGATTTTGGCATCAAGGTCTACGGCGCAATTTACTGCGCACGTGCAGCACTGCCTCATCTCAAGAAATCCGGTAAGGGTGCGATCATCAATACCACGACCCCTGGCGGCAAGGCATCAGGACCGGGAAGTCAACCAACATCGCTATCCAGGGCTTCTGGAATCTCGCTTACAAAATCGTGGGCTGGTGAACTTGCCCAGCACAACATCCGGGTGAACACCGTTTGTGTTGGCGTTCTGAAATCGGGACAGCACCGCACACGATGGAAAGCTGCGAACGCTAAAGACCCGAACTACTCACTAGAAGATCACTGGAAGACGGTCGGCAAGAACGTCCCGCTCGGGCGAATTGGTGAAGCAAAAGAAGCTGGCGATGTGATCGCTTTCCTGGCTTCAGAACGAGCTTCCTACGTAACAGGAACGGCTGTTAACGTCGACGGTGGTACTGCACCTGTCGTTTAGGTAGCCCTTAACTCAGGAAATCTAGTGCCGATCGGACGAATATTTCTGTTCCGATCGGCAAGCAGTCCTCGCTCCAATCGAAACGGGCATTGTGGTGTCCTTCGACTTCACGCTGCTTTACCGTCTCGTCGTCATGGGCTGCGCCAAGCAGGAAGTAGACACCCGGAACCCGATTGTTGAACTCCGACATATCGTCGCCAACACTCACCGGCTCCCACTCCCTGGCATTGCCTTCACCGACCACGTGACTCGCCTGCTGTGTCACCCACGCGGCAATTTCAGGGTCGTTGATAACAGCAGGGGTTCCGTGAATACGTTCGAAGGAAGTTTCGGCACGCATTGCTTCGGCGACGTTCTTCGCAATTCGCTCCAGCGAACCCAGTATCAAGTCTCGAGTCGGCGGCGTATAGGCACGAATGGTGCCTTCGACCATCACACTGTCAGCAATGACGTTTGGTGCTGCACCACCGTGGATCTGTCCAAAAGTGAGGACTCCCATTTCATTCGGTGGGACTTCACGACTTACAACCGTTTGCGCCGTGGTGATGATCTCAGCAATAGCCGCCACCGGGTCGATGGTCATGTGCGGCATAGCACCGTGGCCGCCTTTTCCCTTTACGACTATCCTGAACTGGTCTGCACTGGCAAACACCGTTGCCCTGTTCACGCCGACCGTACCTGTCGGTATTTGATTCCAGAGGTGCGTACCTATCACACGGTCAGCCGGGTACTTTTCAAACAATCCATCTTCGATCATTGCCAGCGCACCTTGAACGACTTCTTCGGCTGGCTGGAAGGCGAAGATCACCGTACCCGCGATTTCACTTCGAACGGTTGCCAAGATTTCAGCAGCAACAAGTGCCATTGTTATGTGCCCATCGTGACCACATGCGTGCATCCGTCCGTTCGTAGCGGCAAATTCAAGACCAGTTGATTCATCGACCGGTAATCCGTCAATGTCTGCACGGATCATCAGAGTTGACCCTGGCTTGCCACCCTCAAGGACTCCAACGACGCCTGTCTTTCCAATTCCGGTTTCGACCTTCAGTCCCGCGGCTTCAAGTCTCCGGGTGATTTCGCCTGCCGTTTCGTTCTCCTGAAATCCGAGCTCAGGAATTTGATGAAAATACCTGCGTGTCTCAATAAGCACATCGGCGTGTTCAGACACTAGTCGGTTGATTTCATCTTGAGATGGCATTGGATTCCTTGGGTAGCTTTTAGAACGTCAGAGAAATTCGGGTCTAGGCGTAAACACCTTCGCGAGCGGCACTGGAATCTTTTCCGCGCTGCTGGAATGCGTCCTGGCCAGCAGGCACGTTCTCCTGCTTGCCACCCCATGCAGCGAGCGGAGCTGCCTGGAGACCTCGACCGTATGAGTATGTGAGTTCCCACGGAAGATCTTCTTCGTTCGCAATCTTGTTGATCGCATCGAGATTCACAACTGACTCTTCATCGCCCTGACCACCGCTCAAGAACGCGATACCGGGAACTGACGAAGGAACGGTTTCTAGGAAGCAATCGATAGTCTTTCGTGCCACTTCTTCCGCCGAGGCCCGGTTCGGTGCATCTGAACCAGAGATGACCATGTTCGGCTTGAGCACGATGCCCTCGAGGTCGACATTCTGCTTTTCGAGTTCTGTAAATACTGCGTTCAACGCCCGGGTGGTTGCAGACAGGCAGTCGTCGATGCTGTGAGTTCCATCCATCAAGACTTCTGGTTCAACAATCGGGACAATGCCTTGTTCCTGACACAGTGCTGAGTATCGAGCGAGAGCATGGGCGTTCGTGTGAATCGCGTAGTCTGAAGGCTTCCCATCACCGATGATGAGAAGAGCGCGCCACTTGGCGAATCGAGCACCTAGGTCATAGTACTCAGCCAGGCGAGCACGTAGACCATCAAGACCTTCAGTGATGAACTCGCCGGGTGCTCCAGCTAGATCGTGGGTTGAAAGATCAACCTTGATGCCGGAAATCACATCGGAATCGGCAAGCAGGTCGACGAACGACTTACCTGAGTCGTCAGACTGGCGGATAG
>CAYYMP010000085.1:0-8208 GCA_964472915.1 uncultured Dehalococcoidales bacterium
ATTTCGTGGGTAATTTCCACAGTTTTTTCTGGTTAACGCGCGACAACATCGCCAAACAAGATCAATTTGGCGGAATTAGTCGTTTTCTAAGATTTAACGTGGAGACAGTTTTTGAACTGTTTCGGCCTTCGACGCTATCTCTGCCCAGTCCCAAAGCTGCGGAATCGTGTCGACTTCCGACCACATTACCTGCTGGTCAGCGAAGTGCTTGCTGCCAGGGTGACCAGATGCTCCAAGCGGAACGATCCAGCGTCCGTTTGACCAGTTCGATGGATCATGGATATACCGGTTGATCGGTCCGCTCTTTACTGCGAATTCGGCTGGAGTAGGACTTCCGCTTGCAAACGGGACGTCACCGTCGCCTGCGGTTTCGACTTTTGGTGGGTTCAAAACCGAAGCAGCATCCGGGAATGAAGGTACCAGTGGATGTACGTGACCTGTGCGGTGCATGTCGCCCCATCGCCACGAGGCAGGATCATCACCGAGTCGGTTCTCTAGATATGCGACTCCAGCTGCGAATGCTTCTTCTACGACGTCTGATGTCTCGAATCCGTAGGGCGCCGAGTCGAGAGATCCGTCCGCTAATCTTCGGACAAAATCAGGTTTTAGCTGGCGTCGTAGTTGATCTTCCGCTCCTGTGTCAGGTTCCTCACCTGTGACTCCCCCAGCAAGATCTTTGTATGCACGAACGGCTAACTGCTTGTTGATCTCGCGAGTTGTGGCTGCGTACACCGCCGCACCACCCGAATCAGGTTGGAGATCACCATCCCATTCCGTGATCAATTCCTGAGCACGCTTTGAGTTTCCTTCAAGCCCGACGATTTTCGACACTGCTTCCTTCACCGCAAGAGCGGGAATCGAAGTTGAGTCAGCATGGATAGAGCCCATATCTGCAACGGTGATTTTCGAGCCTTCCAAATCACTAATGCGATCGCGAATTCGTCGTGCACGGTAATCCGTGCCGTAAAGATTCGTAAGGTAGTAGCTGTAATCCTCATCAACCACGCGCTGGTTGCATGTCACAACCCAACCGGTATCAGGGTTTTGTGACTTCGGAAGTTCGTCGGCAGGTATGTAACCTTGCCATTCGTGCTCGCCTGTCCAGCCTGGTACAGGTCCCCAACCGTTCTCGGAGCCACGGACGGGCACTCGCCCTTTGAACAGGTAGCCGAAGTTGCCGTTTACATCTGCGTACGGGTAGTTGTTTACACGATCCGTCCAGGTGTCAAACGCTGAGTCGAGATCAGCGGCACTTCGTGACTTCATCGCCTTGTAGGCGGCGTCGATCCACAGCGTTCCATCAAACGAACCCGGATCAGAGATTGCAACACCCCATCCTGAATCGACCGATCCTGAAATGATCGGACCGTGATGAGTTTCAACAACTTCGACATCTTCCGAACTACCGCTCGAAGAGTTCAGTGATTCTGTTCGAGACTCCGCGGTTTTCCACTCACCTTTGAACAAGTATTCGACTTCCGAGTCGGAACGGCGTAGCTGTTCAACGAACAAGTCCTGAGTATCCGCGCCACCGTGAGTCATGCCCCATCCGATGTGATCGTTGTGAGCGAAGTGCATCGCCATTGGCACGCCTGGGATCGAGTGACCAAGCACTTGGAAATCCGGACCTTTTAAATGCACCTGGTAGTAAACATTTGGCACTTCCAACCCACGATGAGAGTCGCCGGCAACCAGTGGCAATCCGCTTTCTGTCCGATCTCCCGATACCGCCCAGCCATTGGAACCGCCATCGGTTTCTCGCAACATCTCGGTTGCGTTTACGACACGGGTCAGTTCTTCCACAGCGTTCAAGACACCACCGGAATATTCGGCTCCGGGTGGTACGGTCATTAGTGCACCGGGTTGGCTTCCGGGAGAGACCGCAGCGGTTGCATCCGCACCAATGTACGCGGCTAGCCGCGACAACCAGAGCTTTGCCTGAAACGATCCTTCAGCGGTATTACGAACTTTGTAGACGAGGACACAGTGCCAGTCTTCCCATCGTTCCGGCTTGGTGTTTGTCAGTGAATATTCAATCGGCAACACATCAGTCGACTCAATAAATGCGTTCACACCCGCCGTATAAGCGGCAATCATTGCCTTGGCTTCAGGGCTGGCAATCTCGAGGTCGCGCTTGGAAACCTCACTCAGCGATCGCCGTCGCATTAATCGATCTTGCGACAAGCCGCTATCGCCAACTAACTCCGCCGATCGCCCCAAACAACGCATACGGTCGTAGTCCATCTGGAACAATCGGTCTTGAGCGGTCGCGAATCCCTGGGCAAAGAACAAGTCATGTTCGTTGTCTGCCGAAATGTGAGGTATACCCCATGGGTCACGGTAAACCGTCGCACCGTCTGTAATTCCATCCAGGACCTGATCGGTTTCAAGGTCTGGAATAGCTGCTTGAAGCTGTTCAGGTGAAAAACGATCTGCCATGAACTTCGATTCCCATTTCGGCTGTTGGATTGCTTAGCGGGCGTACTGTATTCCGATGCTTGCAACTGTCAAGGATTCATCGTTGACCAATGAGCGAATATGACGATAATCCGCATGCAGATCGAAACAACCGACCAGGGACAATCACTTGAAGATTACAAACGCCCGATCGTGGATAGTCCGCTCATCATGGCAGGACAGTCCCGGCGATCCATCTAAAAATACTGACCGCACCTTCGTTTTCGTGCAGGTCGACACCGATGAAGGAATAACCGGTTGGGGTGAAATCACCACCTACCCGGGACCAGTCGCCAACAGCGCCATCTCAGCGTTCGTGGATCAGATCGGTAAATGGCTAATTGGTGAAGACCCGGAAGATATCGAACGACTTTGGGCGAAGATATTCCGAGGGATGACCTACGTGGGAACGCGCGGTGCGACCTCCGCTGCAATTTCCGGACTGGACATCGCGCTTTGGGACATCAAGGGTAAGATCCTCAACCAGCCGATTTACAAGTTGCTCGGTGGCGCAGTTCGCGACCGGATCGCGCTCTACACACACCCACCACAGCCTTCAAAGCCAGAAGACATTGTTCAGCCGGTGAAAGATATCGTTGCGAGTGGTCACCGGGCGTTCAAGATGGACCCAATGATGGCGAATCTACACGTCGGCAACGCAAGCTTCCTCGATGGTGAGATCAGTCCTAAAGCGGAAGCGAACGCAATGGATGTCGTTGCTGCAGCGCGTGAGGCTGCTGGACCTGACATTGAAATCCTGATCGACGCGCACGGTATGTACAACGTTCCAACGGCCGTCCGACTCGCAAATCAAATGGCAGAGTGGGACATCTTCTGGTTCGAAGAGCCGGTTCCTGCTGAAAGCTGGAAAGCTCTCAAGCAGGTTAAAGAGCAAATTTCGCCGCTGGTTTCGGTCGGTGAGCGACTCCACACGCGTTGGGAGTTTGTCCCTATCTTCGAAAACAACCTTGCTGATTACATCATGCCGGACATTACCTGGACAGGTGGTGTGACCGAGATGAAGAAGATCGCATCGATGGCAGAGGCGTACTACGTGCCGATCTCGCCGCACGATGCTTCTGGACCAATCAACGTCATGTCTGGCGCTCAGGTGATGATGACTGTACCTAACTTCTACAAGTTAGAAACAAGCCGATACGACCTGTCGAGTTACAACGTGATGATCGATCACCCGCTCGACATTCGATCTGGTGATCTCTACCTGTCGGACCGACCAGGACTCGGCATCAACCTCGATCCTGAATGGCTTGCGGCTCACGCTGTAGAGCCCGGCAGTGAATTCGCGGGTAAGTAAATGAGCGGTTGCTCCCCGAATATGAGTCCAAGCGGACTCTCTTTCGGGGAGTTGGCTTACTACGCTGAAACCAGTCCGGCGATCATGTCGCCAACCTGAGTGGTGGTCAGTGGTCGTTCACCCTCACCAGCAATGTCGAGAGTTCGGTAACCCTCCGACAACACTGAGTCGACTGCGTTTTCTACGGCTTCGGCCTCTGCCTGCAAACCGAGTGACAGTCTCAGGAGCATTGCTGCACTGAGAATCGATGCCATCGGGTTGGCAAGCGACTTACCAGCAATATCAGGAGCTGATCCGTGGATTGGCTCGTAGAGGGCTGGCTTTCCGCCTCGGCGACGTCGGCCATTCTTTGGCGGCAGTGCGGAGAGAGAAGCTGACGGCAGCATTCCGAGTGAACCACCGATTACTGCGGCCTCGTCTGAAAGAATGTCACCAAAGGTGTTCTCCGCAACGATAACGTCGAACACTGATGGGTTAGTGATGATCTGCATTGCTGCGTTGTCAGCAAGCATGTGGATAAGTTCAACGTCCGGGTATTCGATCGCAACTTCGTTTGCAATCTCCCGCCAGAGTCGTGACGACTCCATGACGTTCATCTTGTCCAGCGAGTGGACTCGCTTCTTGCGGTCACGGGCAAGTTCGAAAGCAACTCGAACTACTCGCTCAATTTCCTTCTCGGAGTAAGCGAGAGTGTCCACCGCTCGTCGACCTCGAGAATTCTCCCATCGGCGCTTTGGCTTTCCAAAGTACAGTCCACCTGTGAGCTCTCGAACGATGATGAAATCAACGTCCTTTAGTCGCTCCGGTCGAAGCGGCGACGAATCGATCAGCTGCGGATAAACCTTTGCTGGCCGGAGGTTTGCAAATAGTCCAAGACCTTTTCGGAGAGCGAGAATTCCGTCCTCAGGACGAGTTTTTGCCAGCGGGTCATCCCACTTCGGGCCACCAACTGCACCGAACAGAACCGCGTCAGCCCCGAGCACGATGTTCATCGTGTCCTGTGGGAGTGCGCTACCGGTGGTGTCAATTGCCGTACCACCAACCGGACCAGTTACATAAGTGAAGTCGTGACCATACTTGTGAGCGATGGCGTCCATGACTTTGATTGACTCTGCTGTTACCTCAGGGCCAATACCGTCTCCGCCGAGTACTGCGATCCGTGCGTCCATCTATTCGGGCTCTGCTTTCATTCTCAGTCTTGGACTGCGTAAAAATTCAAACCTGTGAAGTCTACCAGCGAGCGCGGGTCCTCTCCACTGAAAAGCGGTCGAATTTCGATATCCGGGATTGATCCACCTACCAGCGGGCGGTGCGCTCTGCCTCGAACGAGTCGATAGCTTCGGACAGCGTCATCGTGATGCCAACATCGTCCAAACCTTCGAGCATCGAGTTCTTTCGGAACGGGTCAATTTCGAAGCTGGCGTTCAAGCCCTGACCATCGGTAACTGTTTGCGCAGCAAGATCGATGGTCACCTGATACCCATCGCCACGAAGTGCACGAGCCATGATGGTGTCTCGCTCCTCTTCGCTGATAATCACCGGGAGCAGGCCGTTCTGCATGCAGTTGTTTCGAAAAATGTCGGCAAAGCTGGTCGAAATAACTGCCTTGAAACCCATTTCCATGAGTGCCCACGGAGCGTGTTCACGCGAAGAACCTGAACCGAAGTTTGGTCCGGCAACAAGGATGTTGGCATCAACATATTTCGAATCGTTCAGGATGAAGTCTGGATTCAGAACGCCATCCTCGAGGTAACGCCAGTCGAAGAACGCGAACTCACCAAACCCGGTTCGCTCAATTCGCTTGAGGAACTGTTTTGGAATGATCTGATCGGTGTCGACGTTTGCTCGGTCGAGCGGTGCGACAACGCTGGTCAATGTCGTGAACTTTTCCAATTTAGTTACCTTTCGCTCCTCGTCGGGAGGTCCTTCTCTCGCGTTCCTTGCGTCGAATGCCTTCCTTCAACGCTTCCTCAAGTGGGTCGACAGGTAGCGGTGGCGTGACGATTACGTCGCCCACAATCTTGTGCTTAGCTTCCTGTCGCCTGTGTAATTCGAGCACTACAAATATTGCTGCAATCGCCAGCACCGCAAGTAGGATGTCGGC
This sequence comes from uncultured Dehalococcoidales bacterium, assembly GCA_964472915.1. Classification (GTDB taxonomy): domain Bacteria; phylum Chloroflexota; class Dehalococcoidia; order Lucifugimonadales; family Lucifugimonadaceae; genus Lucifugimonas. Next base: position 5,877 of record CAYYMP010000085.1, read on the forward strand.
AATAACGAGTCGCTGGTACAAACCAATCGAGTCGTCAACACTCTCCCGCACCCTCATCCAAATCATGCTGATTGTGCGCGGGTTGAAGAAGAACACTCCAACAAACACCAGCGCCCAAATCGCAACGATAGCCGGAACCTTGCCTTCAGTTTTCCACCGAGTCTCGTTGTCGGTCGGCACCGAAGGATCACTGCCCTTGAACAATTCCCGGTAAACCTGCCACGGTTTCACCAGGTTCATGATTGGAATGAAGAACCAGAAAACACCTTTTTCAGGCGTGAATCCCTGCTCAGCCGATTTCAATGTGAGCAAGTTACGGCTCGCCCTGTGAGTAAACGATCCAAACGCAAACATTGCTCCGAGCAATAGCGCCAGCAACGCAACTGTGAGCGTCAAGCCAACGTTGACCTCGTCAATGAATCGGGTTCGTGCGTCGAGTAACTTGCTGCAACCGTCGGAGAGGATGATCAAGCCATCCTCATTGAGGCACTCGATACCTTCCCTGGTGGCAAAATCAGCGAAATCGGCAGTAGATGTGTTCGTCGGGAGTGCAGTCCGAATGCCACTCGCACTCAGTTCACTCAACGTGCTAGCCGTTGACCGGTCCTGCCATGCAAGCGCAAGCGCAACAACAGCGAACAAGGCCAACGCAATGATTGTCCATCGCAACTGTGTCTTGTTTGATTCGTAGCCGTACGGCTCGTATCGCTTCGCCTTTGCTCGGTCGAGCTCAGCACGACCGGTCATACGCGAAAACAAACTGTCACTTGCCTGGAGTCTGGTTGGAGTTTCTCCTCGCTGTCGACGTCCTTCGCGGCGTTCTGACGGTGGGCGCGGGTCGTACTTACGAGACGAGTTATCGTTGCTCATTTACGATCCTCACTAACGCCGTTTCACCGCTCGACATGATCGAACTATTCCCAGTCTCGTACGTCGACGAAGTGGCCCTTGATGGCTGCTGCTGCTGCCATTGCCGGGCTAACCAGGTGGGTTCGACCACCTTTGCCCTGTCGACCTTCGAAGTTTCGGTTCGAAGTAGATGCACATCGCTCGCCCGGAACAAGAATGTCCGGGTTCATGCCAAGACACATCGAACATCCAGATTCACGCCACTCGAATCCGGCGTCCTTGAATATAGAGTCGAGACCTTCTTTTTCTGCAAGCATCTTCGTCAATGTTGAACCAGGCATCACCTGGGCCCGCACAGTTGAAGCAACCTTGTGCCCCTTGATGATCGAAGCTGCATCCCGCAGGTCTTCAAGTCGAGCATTCGTGCAGGAACCAATGAATACGCGGTCAACGCTAATGTCCTCAACCGGGGTTCCTGGCTTCAAATCCATATACGCAAGAGCGTTCTCGGCAGATGCACGTTCAGTTGCATCGTCAAAATCGTCAGGTGCTGGAATGCTGTCGGTAACCTTGGTTACCTGACCAGGGTTGGTGCCCCAGCTAACGTGCGGTACCAATTCGTCGCAATCGACTTCAAGAAGTGCGTCATAGGTTGCGCCTTCGTCGCTAGCCAGCTCTCGCCATTCGGCAACTGCAGCATCGAAGTCTTCGCCCTTAGGAACGAAGCGACGCCCCTTCATCCAATCGAAGGTTGTGTCATCTGGAGCGATGAGACCTGCACGTGCACCACCTTCGATGGTCATGTTGCAGATCGTCATTCGACCCGCCATGTCGAGTTTTCGAACAGCCTCTCCGGTGTACTCAATTACATAGCCGGTTCCACCAGCTGTACCCATTTTTCCAATGGCAGCGAGAATCATGTCCTTCGCTGTCACACCAGGCTTCAATTCACCCGTGAAACGCACTTCCATTGTCTTTGGCTTGCGCTGTCGGAGCGTCTGGGTTGCCAGCACATGCTCCACTTCGGATGTACCGATACCGAAAGCCAGCGAACCGAATGCACCGTGCGTTGACGTGTGGGAGTCACCACAAACGATGGTCATACCCGGCTGAGTGTAACCCTGCTCTGGGCCAATGACGTGAACGATTCCCTGGGCATCAGAATCAACGTCGTAAAGTGTGACGCCGAAGTCTTCACAGTTCTTTCGAAGAGTGTCAACCTGCTGCCGAGCAATCGGGTCCTTGATCTCCTCGGTCCGAGTCTCGTCGGTCGGGACGTTGTGGTCGACAGTCGAGATCGTGAGATCCGGCCGACGTACCTTGCGGTTGTTCAAGCGAAGGGCTTCGAACGCCTGGGGAGACGTTACCTCGTGCACCAGGTGAAGATCAATGTAGATCAATGCTGGCTGGTCTTCTGGCTCGGCAACGATGTGCTTCTCCCAGATCTTTTCAAACATGGTCTTTGCCATGTGGTTCTAACCCT
>CAYYMP010000086.1:0-8191 GCA_964472915.1 uncultured Dehalococcoidales bacterium
GTCCTCCAGCAATGTCGAGTTCAACTTCCGACCTGGAAGCGGAGCTAAAAGCCGCAGTTGGGGGCGAGGTTCGGTTCGATGCTGTCACTCGGAACATGTATTCGACGGATGCATCGATCTACCGAATCGAGCCGATTGGTGTCGTAATCCCTCGAAACGCTGACGATGTTTCCGCCGTTCTCGAAATTGCTCACAAAAATGGCGTGAACGTACTTCCTCGCGGTGGCGGTACCGGTCTTTCTGGACAGACCGTCAACGAAGCAGTCGTTCTTGATTTCTCCAAGTACATGTTCAATGTGCTCGAGGTAAACGAAGAAGAGCAGTGGGTTCGCACTCAGCCCGGAATTACGATTGATGATCTAAACCGGCAGCTTAAACCACACGGACTGTTTTTTACTTCCGACCCGAGCACCTCATCGCGCGCCAACATTGGCGGAGCGATGGGTAACAACTCGTGCGGTGCCCACTCGATCGTGTACGGAAAAACAGTAGATCACGTCCAAGAGATGAACGTTGTTCTCTCTGACGGTTCACAAACCGTCTTCCAGGAGCTTTCTTCTGGAGTTCTCGACTCAAAACTAAAGTCAGGCTCCCTCGAAGGCGATATTTACAACAAGCTTGCTGGAATAGCGCAGAACGCAGCATCACTTGTCGAAGAGCGATTCCCGAAAATACTGCGTCGTGTCGGCGGCTACAACCTCGACCTCGTACAAAATCCCGAACATCTCAACCTCGCAAAAATCACCGTAGGTTCCGAAGGAACTCTAGTTGCGGTGACATCGGCAAAACTAAACATCGAGCCAATCCCGAAAGTAAAAGGACTCGCAGTTCTTCACTTCAAAGACATCGGCTCAGCAATGGAAGCCACTGTCGCCACCCTGGAGCAAGATCCAGCTGCGGTTGAGCACATTGGTGAAATGATCATCACCCAGGCTCGACAGTCTCTCGGATTCGCTCGAAACCTGACATTCCTCGAAGGCGACCCAACCGACATCCTTGTAGTCGAGATGACTGGTGATTCAACTGCTGAGGTTGAGTCGAAGCTCGACCGGCTCGATGAACGGATGAAGACCGGTGGTCGTCCGTACGCCACGACTCGACTCATGACAGCGGCCGAACAAGGCCAAGTTTGGGCGATGCGCCAGGCTGGTCTTGGTTTGATGATGAACATCGAGGGTGATGCAAAACCTCTCCCATTCGTCGAAGATACTGCGGTTTCACCCGAGCGGCTTCCCGAATATGTAAAACGCTTCGACGAAATCGTCCAGGCAAACGGAACTGAGGCCGGTTACTACGGTCACGCTTCAGTTGGTTGTTTGCACATTCGACCTGTGGTCGACCTCAAAAATAAAGAGGGAATGGACCGCATGGAAAAAATTGCAGACGAGATTTCCGATCTCGTTCTGGAATTCGGCGGATCCCTTAGTGGTGAGCACGGCGATGGAATCGTTCGTGGCGCATGGGCCGACAAGATGTTCGGATCTGACCTGGTTGGTCAGTTCAAGGAAGTGAAAGATGCCTTCGATCCGAAGGGCATCATGAATCCTGGAAAAATTTTCAACACCCCGAGCATGACCGAGAATCTTCGGTACGGGGATTCCTACAACACTTTCAATCCGCCAGTGAAACTCGACTGGTCAGCTGAAGGTGGTTTTGTAGCCGCTGTCGAGAAATGCAACGGTGTTGGCGCTTGCCGAAAAGTTCATGCCGGGGCAATGTGCCCGTCTTACCAGGCGACCCGTGAGGAAATGCACACCACACGCGGGCGTGCCAACTCGCTACGTGGTGTCCTCTCCGGCGCCCTCCCTCGTGAAAAGCTTCACTCCGAAGAACTGTTCGAAGTTCTCAGCCTTTGCGTTGAATGCAAGTCATGTAAATCGGAATGTCCGTCTAACGTCGATATGGCGAAGATCAAGGCGGAATTCCTCAGCGGATACAACGACAAAAACGGCGTTGCACTCTCAACCCGGCTCATCGGCAACGTCCACACACTAAGTGCTTTGACCGTGCCAGTTGCACCGATCGCGAATTTCATCTCAAAACGTGGAGCCTTCAAGTGGGTAAACGAAAAACTGCTCGGTTTCGACCGCCGACGCAACTTGCCTCAACTAGTAACTCGCACCTTCGAAAGTTGGTTCAAAAAGCGTCAGCCAAGCACAACCGGTTCACGTGGCAAGATCGTTCTTTTCCACGACACGTTCATGAACTTCAACCACCCGGAGTCCGGGAAGGGCGCAGTAAAAGTTCTTGAAGCACTCGGATACGATGTTCAACTCGCAGATCGCAAGTGCTGCGGACGTCCAATGATTTCTAAAGGGTTGCTCGATAAAGCAGCTCAAAATGCTCGCCACAACGTAGACGTGTTGTACGAACACGTTCAGTCAGGCGCAAAAATCGTTGGATGCGAGTCGAGCTGCATGATGACTCTCAAAGACGAGTATCCAGACTTGCTTGGCGGCGATCAAAAAGCCCGAGCAGTTTCTGCTGCAACCGTCATGCTCGAAGAACTTCTTGTCGAAACAAACGATGATGGCAAACAGCAGATCGAGTGGAACGACACGTCTCTAGAAGCAAAGCTGCAAGTTCACTGCCACGAGCGAGCGTTGGTCGGAACTGGTGCGAGCTTGAATGCACTCAACATGCCACCGAATTTCGATGCAGAACTAATCGATGCAGGTTGCTGCGGAATGGCAGGCTCGTTCGGCTTTGAGAAGAAGAACTACGAAGTCTCCATGAAAATGGGTGAAGACAGGCTCTTCCCTGCTCTTCGAAATACAGCTCCAAACGTCGAGGTCGCAATTACCGGCGTCTCATGCCAGCAGCAGATTGTTGAAGGCGTTGACCGGCCCGCTCGTTTCCTCTCAGACATCCTCGCCGACGCAATCGACGACTAGGTTCGGTTAGCCCAAAACCCGCTAGTCTGCAATGCAGGCTTTCAAACCAGCTTCGAGTTCATCTCGGTCCAGGTTTCGCCCGATGAAAACGACCTTGTTGAACCGGGGATCGTCACCCCAGGGCCTATCGGTTCTACCGTCAAAAATGGCGTGGACACCCTGGAATACAACTCGGTCATCGACATCTTTAAAGCTAAGCACGCCTTTGGACAGAAAAATATCCTCTCCGTGATCATGACCTAGCTCGTGCGCCCAGGCCTCAACCTTGTCTTCGTCGAGCTCACCTTTGAAAGTGATTCCGATCGAAGAAACTCCCTCTGCAATCCCGCACTCGTCTTCTTCGTCACTTAGCAAATTCGGGTGAGTTTCAAGAATGCGGTCAACTTCAAAAGCACCCAGGTCGAGAACATCGTCAAGGTTTGCGGCAGAGTTTCGCGTGCGGTGCATCTTCGCGAGAGCGTTGATGTCCCTGACACGACGTTCCAACTTCTCGAGATCAGCCTCTGTAACTAGGTCTGTTTTGTTTAGCAACACCACGTCAGCAAAGCCGATCTGTTCCCTCATCTCATCCCGATCGTCCAGATGAAACCACACGTGTTTCGAGTCCACCAATGTCACTATGCCGTCGAGTCTGACTTTGTCCGTCAGGTAATCGTCGAGGATGAATGTTTGAGCGACGGGTCCGGGGTCTGTAAGTCCGCTGGTTTCAATGAGGATGTAGTCAAACTTGTCGCGACGTTTCAGCAGTTTTCTGATCGCAACCATTAGATCCCCACGCACCATGCAACAAAGACAACCGTTGTTCATTTCAACGATTTCTTCCGCTTCATTGACTACGAGATCTCGGTCGATCGATAGTTCGTTGTACTCGTTCTCGATGACGGCAATTTTCTTGCCGTGATTCTCGGTGAGTATCCTGTTGACCAACGTTGTCTTGCCCGATCCCAAGAACCCTGTCAGGACTGTTACAGGTACACGAGTATCAGTTTCAGGCGTGGTCATTCTGTTCTCCGTTGTTGAGAAGTCGCTGATGTGAGTTAAGCAGAACGCCCGCCATCGAATTCGAATACGATGGCGGGCGTGGAATAACTACCCGATGATCTTCTTCGCAGCTTCAACGTCTGCTGCACCAAGGATTCGGAACACTTTGCTGCTTGGGTCTTCTGCTGCAACCCCTCGAACAGCCATTCGTCCGTTTTTCATAGTGATCAGCTCAGGATCTTTGATCTCGACTACTTTCTTCAGCTTCACCGAGTATGCAGTTAGCTTGTCCATACAAATCCCCTTCCAAGAGATGTTTGTTTAGTTCAAACGAGCCTGGAATCCACTTGTGCCGTATGCGAGCTTGAATCCCAGGTTCTCTGGGTGGTGTGCAAAATGCACACCACCCAGTCCGTTTCCTTCAAGTAGGTGGTACCTACGTGTTCTAGGAGCACTCAAGGGCGATGCGTAACGATTCAAGGTTCGCTCGCATGATCGAGAAGTACGTCGCTCCGCTCTCAATATCGGCAGGAGTAATCGACTCCATCGGGTGAAGTGTAAGTAGTTCAGATCCCGTCTCTTGGGCGACTGTTTCTGCGAGGGGGCTCCCTGCAATTGGTTCCTGGAGAACGTGTGTGACGCCGAGGTCACGCATCGCATCGATGATTTCAGCCACACGCCCTGGGTTGGCGTCGCCTTCCGTGCTCAATCCTTGCAGTCCAATTTGCTCGAATCCGTATCGCTCAGCGAGATGACCGTACGCTTCGTGTGAAACGACGATGTGATCAAGTTCACACGATGAGAGACCTGAGATGATCTCTTCGTCAAGTGCCAACAACTCTGAAATCAGTGCGTCAGCATTTTCCGAGTACACGCTGGAGCCGTCAGGGTCAGCATTGCTAAACGCTGTCTGAATTGCCTGAACCTGTTCAACAGCGTCAAGCGGGTTCAGCCAGATGTGAGGATCAGCACCTTCTTCGTGTTCATGACCGTCGTGTTCGTCCTCGTCGGCGTGGTCATCATGTCCGTCTTCATAATCATGACCCTCGTGGTCACCGTGGTCGTGTTCTCCAAGAACGCCTTCGATCTCTTCGATTCCGACATCAGCCGCGACAGCGCCAGACTCGACACGAGTCACAATCGCCTCTAGTTCCTCAATTAACTCGTTGAGGTGCTCCTCGTCCGCATGTTCGTCTTCGTGACCTTCATGGTCTTCATCTTCATGCTCTTCGTCTTCGTGATCTTCAGCATGTTCTTCATCTTCGTGGTCGTGACCTTCGTGATCGCCCTCGAACGAGTGGAGGATATCTTCGATTTCCTGTACGCCCGTGTCAGCAGTAATGTCGCCGTGCTCGACCTCTTCGACAACGTGACCTACTGCTTCAACAAGTTCCGATTCTTTGTCACCATGCTCCTCGTCGTCATCGTGAGCATGCTCATCGTGATCGTCGTGCTCATCTTCATCACCGTGGTCATGGGCGAACTCGACATCGCCTGGTAGGTCAGCGGTTTTCACAACAATTAACGAGTCGTTTGCCGCAGCATCAACCGCAGATTCAACCCACGATTCAAACGCCGGGTGGTTGTAAACCAGAACGTCGGCGTTGCCGATTGTGATGATGTCCCCCGGAGTCGGCTCAAAGTCATGGGCATCAATCCCTGCCTTTATTAGCGACTCTACGGATACCCTGTCTCCACCAACACGCTCGGAAAAGTAGGTCATCGGGAACAACGTTGTAAGCACTGTCAGTTCAGGATCAGAACCTTTAGGTTCTGAAGAATCAGAATCTTCAGAAGCACACGCTACTGCAATCAACACCAGCGGCAATAAGAGAGCCAGAAAAGATAATTTGAAATGGTTTTTGTTCATTGACGCAATCACCTGGTTGTTTAGTTCGAACAGAAGGTTCTTTCACTCATCCGAATATGCTGGTTTCAAACCCGCACGCGAAGGAATCCTTTGATTATTTCCGTGAAAGCGTACCGCGATTTTTATGATACTAGGTATCATTTACAACGGAACGTCAAAATGCCTTAGATGAGTAATTCTCAGTTGATTACCGAGTATTTAGCTCGACACTAGATGGGTTTATTGCAAAGTAGCCTTCTAGTTATTGATACACTATCTCAATAACTAGAAGATTCTAAATCCCACAGCAGTCCTTACCAGCCCAGGCTTCTCGTGCTTCGCGCAGCATTAATCCACTGATGGCTACTCCGGCTATCGGATCCGCCCACCACCAGCCGAACACCGCATTCAATCCCAGACCGACAAGAAGTGAAAGCGACATCCACCAACAAGCCAATGTTTGGGTCGAGTCGGCTTCAATTGCATGACTATGCAGCTGTTGGCCAACTCTCCGAATTGACCGGGCCAGCCACCACATCACACCGAGTGAAAGTACGGCGAGAACAATGCCGGTGTGCGAAACCTCAGGTCGCTCCTGATTGATAAGCGCGGATGCTGATTCAAACAGCAGGAATAATCCAAACAGTGCCAGCGACAGCGCGACCAATATTTGCGCACATCGCTCGATTCGAGCGATCCGCTGTGGATCAGCACCGTTCCGTTGTTCGGACACTATTCGCCAAACGATAACCGCTGCCGAGCTACTCTCGACGAAACTGTCAGCTCCAAATCCAATGAGTGCCACACTGCCGGCGACGATACCCGCAAAGATTGCTACTGCACCTTCAACAAGGTTCCAGCCGAGGCTTGTGTATTCGAGGCGTAAGCCTCTTTTCAGCAAGGCCGGGCGGTCTACTCCAGAACGACCATGGTCGTGAGATTCGGTTGCACCCTCAATTACCTGTAAGTCGAGGTTACGCACTAGTAGAACCTCTTACATGAGACGGAATTTGGGATCGAAGCAGTTCAGTAATTCGCTCATCTGCCAGAGCGTAGAAAGAAGTACGACCTTCTTTCCTTCGGGTAACAATTCCCGCGTTGCGAAGATTTCTAAGTTGATGACTCACTGCCGACTGCGATGAATCGATCAAAAACGCAAGGTCGCAAACACAAAGTTCGCCTGAAAGACTCAAGGCATGCAGCAAGCGAAGTCGAGACGGATCCGCTAAAAGTGCAAATGTTGCTGCCGCATCTTCAGCTTCACTTTGCGGAGCAACCCTCCCGACAAGCGGGTAGACCAACTCTGGACAGACGCACTCTGTCTCGCATTGTTCGAGGGTAGGTATATCAATATATGAATCAGTGCTCATATTTTCATATTACTCCTATTTCAAGCTTTTTTTTCAGCTGGATTGATCGCTGCATCGCCCCCTGTACGTCTCGCACAAGGTTCTACCTCACATGTTCAGGAGCGTTTTTCACAGCTTTGCCTGAAAAACACAGGTAAACTTTCGCCACCTAGATATCGACCTGGATTCAGCCAGGCATGCCAGCAACCGGAGTTCAATGTGGCTACGAAGAACGGAACATCACCAAAACTGACTGAACCATTGTTTGGGACAGCTGAAAATTCACGAATGGGTGGAAATGGTCCCGCCGTTTGGCTAGCAGGAGATCCTGAAGATCTTTCCGAGTGGATGGATCGAGGCGCCGCGGGAATTGTGACCAACACTGTCGTTCTGAACGACATGGTCAAAAAATACGGCCAGCTCACCGAAGTGACTAAGCGCTATCTCGATATCACCGACAAGCCGGTAGCAATCGAAATTGATGGTCATTCAACTCAGGAACTTCTCGACGTCGGTGAAGTTTTCACCAAGATGTCCGACCAGATCATCCTGAAAATCCCTGCCACCGACTACGCTCTGGGAGCATTCTCTGAACTGAAAAAGGCAGGCATTCCTACCTTCTGCACCACCGTGTTCACACTTAACCAGGCAGCGGCGGTTGCCCAGGCTGGCGTAACTCACGTGCTTCCATTCTGTGAACCGTTCAAAGATGTCGGTGGCGACCCAACGAAGCTAATCCGCGATTGCCGCGAAATGTTCGATGGCTGGGCAGACCGCCCCTTCCTTACGGCTGCACTCGTTCGATCAGTTGAAACCGCAGAGCTCGCACTCGCCGACGGCGCTGACGGAATCATCGTCTTCTGGCCAATCTTCCGGGACATGATGAAGAGCCACCTGACAGACGAATGGAACGCAACGTTCCTAAACGAGTGGAACGAAATGCACGACGCTGGATTGCTCGAAGGAATTCCAGTACAGCGCGACTAGTCACTCGATTTTTAGACGCGAAAAAGGCACTCCCAGTTTCCGGTTCTGGGAGTGCCTTTTTTGATTGGGCTTAGATCGCCCCTTCGACGAATCGAACTGCCGAGGGGTTTAGCAATAAGTGTTCCCGGGGC
>CAYYMP010000087.1:0-7831 GCA_964472915.1 uncultured Dehalococcoidales bacterium
CCCAGTTGGCAATTCGCTCGAACCCATCGTGTTTGCGGAACATGTAGCCCATTTGCACGAACGTGCTCTGGTTGCGAGCTTTCTCGACTACTCGCTCAAACCGGTGGTAGTCATCACCCGCAGGCTTGTCATAGAAGGCATGCTTTCCAGCATCAACAATTTCTTCGGTAAACCCGAGACTCTCTTTATTGGCACCTTCCGAAGAAACAGCCACAACTGATGGGTCATCGAGAAATGCGGAAGGTGAATCAACGAATGGGACTTCACCGAAAGCGTTTGCAGCAGATTCGACCTGCCTTCGACGAGCTGGATCGGGTTCGTACACGCCTGCAACTTCAACATCGGGATGATTGAGCATCACGCGCAGCACGCCCTCGGCGTGTCCGTGCTTGGTTCCGTACTGAGCCATCCGTAATTTATCGGGCATGTTGAGCTATCTCCGCGATCGCTTCGTGTTTATGACGCGGGAAGTTTACGCACAATTGAAGTGCGAGAAGCGAAGTTTCGGGCGGGTTCAGGTGTTCTTCGCGGCTTTGACGAACTGCCGGATGAGTTCAGGATCTTTTACACCGTCGTATTCGACACCGCTAGCAACGTCGACACCCCACGGGTTAAGTTGCTGCACGGCTTTGACGACGTTTTCTGGATTGAGCCCACCTGCAAGAAGGACTCCCTCTTCAGAAGCGACCTTTTCGGCGAGCGACCACTCAAAAGTTTTACCTGAGCCTCCATGTGTTGAAGGGTCAAACGCATCGAGGACTACCCCACGACTCTTCTCGACGTGACCGGTGACCAACTCTGAGACTGATTCAGGCGAAGTTCCTGCTTGCACTCGCACCTGGTGGAATATCGGAACCGTCATTTGCGAGTCGTAATCTTCATCTTCGCTACCATTTAGTTGAACGTAGTCCAGCTTGAGCTCAGCAACGATACCATTTACATATTCAATGGGCTGATTCCTGAACAAGCCAACGATCTTTGGGCCATCAGAACCGGCGGGGATAGATCGGTACTCGTTGAGGATTTTCTTTGCTTCCTCGAGAGTTATCTGGCGTTTTACACCATCAACAAAATTCAGACCAATAAAGTCCGCGCCCGCGTCGGCCGCTGCAATTGCCGCCTCCGAGTCGCGAATTCCACAGATTTTTACCTTGGTTTCGTCACTCATTCGGCTACCCGACCTGAACCGAAGCCATTGTTTCGGCAAGCTCTCGAACATCGCCGCCCGCGCGCATCAATGACTCGCCGACGAGGACTGCCCGTGCGCCGGCTCGACCCATTCGAGCGACATCGTCGGCGTTCTTCATACCGCTTTCGGCAACTTTGATCCGGTCGTCTGGAATCTTCTTTGCAAGTTGTTCGAAAACTTCGAGCGATGTTTCGAGAGTCTTGAGGTTGCGGTTGTTTATTCCGACGATGTTTGGCTCGACAGACATAGCAATTTCGAGTTCTGGTTCGTCGAATACCTCAACAAGAACATCCATGCCCATAGAAGTTGAGAGCTTGAATAGATCGGCGTATTCGTGAGGGTCAAGAATCGCAATGATCAACAGGATGCAGTCCGCACCGCTAGCTCTTGCTTCCATCACCTGGTACTCATCGACGATGAAGTCCTTGCGAAGAATAGGCACTCGCGCTTCTCGCGCAATTACTGAGGCAGCTGAAAGGTCTTCTATTGAGCCACTGAAATAGTCCTGCTCAGTTAGGACCGAAATGGCTGCTGCTCCGGCATCGCAGTAAACAGCCGCGCGGTTCGCCGGGTCCAGAGTCGGATCAAGTGATCCTGCTGACGGCGAAGAACGCTTCATTTCGGCTATTAACGACATGCCTTCCTGAGAGCCAATTTTCCGTTGCAATGACAATGGCATTGCTGCGGTCTCAGCAATGGTTCTAACCTCTTCGAAGCTGCGTCTCTGCTTTGATTCTTCGATTCGAACGAGACGTTTTTCGACTATCTCGCCGAGTATTCCTGGGATGTTGTTCACGATTGCGCCCGGCTTACTTTGATCAGTGCCTCAAGCTTTGCTTTTGCGGCACCGCTGTCGATCGAATCTTGTGCCATTGCGGCGGCTTCCTGGAAAGCAACAGCTTTACCTGCTGCCATCAATGCGGTCGCTGAATTCAGCACAACGACATTGCGTCGGGAGGTTTCCGGTGAAACAGGAGCGTTGTGTCCTCCGCCTGCACCATCGAGTAGGTCTTTGATTATTTGTACGGATTCGTCGACTGAATCGACCACCAGATGTTCTCGTTTGCCTTCGGGCAAACCGAAGTCGGCAGGTCGGGTGCGACGTCGCTTCACTCCGTCCTTGTTTACCTGGTAGAGCAGTGTGTGACCTTCAACGTCGACCTCGTCAGCACCAGATTCGGCGTTCACCACGAATGAGTACTCAGTCCCGAGGATTTCGAGAGTTTTGGCAATGCGCTCAGCGAATTTGGCGTCAGAAACACCGATCACCTGTCGCTTGACGCTCGCAGGGTTGGTTAGCGGTCCCAGGAAATTGAAGATTGTTCGGATACCCAGTTGTGGACGTAACGGTCCAGCGAATTTCATTGCCGGGTGGAACGCCTGGGCGAACATAAATCCGACTTCCGCGTCGGTGAAACAAGATTTCACGCCATCTGGACCAAGAGAAATATCTACTCCGAGTCCTTCCAGCGCATCGGCGCTACCAGTAGATCCAGACATCGCACGGTTACCATGCTTTGCGACCGGGACACCGGCTCCAGCAACTACGAACGCAGACGCTGTCGAAATGTTGAACCAGTTGAGTCCGCTCCCACCGGTGCCGCAAGTGTCGATCAGCGGAAGATCCGTGTCGATGTGGAGCGATACTTCACGCATTACGCTGGCCATACCTGCGATTTCGTACGGTGTTTCGCCTTTCATGCGCATTGCCGTGAGGAACGCACCGAACTGAGCCGGAGTTGCTTCACCGGTCATGATGTCGCGCATTGCAGCGGCAGCCTGGTCTTGTTCGAGATCAGTGCCTTCGACAACGATTTGAATTGCCTGTTGGATACTCATTGGTGTTGCTCCGTTGCCTATTTGCTCGGTGATGGCTTGTCGAGGAAGTTTTGAAGCATGTCTTTTCCAGCTTCGGTCATGATCGACTCTGGGTGGAACTGAACTCCTTCAATGTCGAGTTCTCTGTGCCTGATGCCCATAACAATTCCGTTTTCAGTTCGTGCGGTAACTTCAAAATTGTCGGGGACAGTGTCCGGTTCAACTGCGAGCGAATGGTAACGAACAGCTTCGAACGGTTGAGGTAGCCCTGCAAAAACGCCTTGCCCTTCGTGGTGAATGGGCGACGTTTTTCCGTGCCTGATTTCACCCGCACCGCTGACAACGCCGCCGAACGCCTGCGCTATGCACTGGTGCCCAAGGCAAACTCCGAGGATTGGAACTTTGCCAGCAAAGTGTTTGATTACGTCAATGGATATACCTGCGTTGTCAGGGGTCGAAGGACCTGGAGAAACCACAACACGCTCGGGGTTCAGAGCTGTGAGCTCTTCGATGGTTGCCTTGTCGTTGCGGACAACTTTCACGTCCGCACCAAGCTCGGAGAGGTACTGGAACAGGTTGTAGGTAAAACTATCGTAGTTATCTATTAGAAGAAGCATTTTGAATTCAGTTTGATGCCGTTGCGGCTAATGGGTTGGACTCGATTTCTGATTCATCTGAGCTTCGCCAATACCTTTCACGGTCCAGTTCAGCGAGAGCAATTGCTTTGAGAGGCGCTTTGGTTTTTTGCAGCGACTCACGGTGTTCAGTTTCCGGGGTCGAATCGAACACGATCCCGGCCCCTCCTTGAACATGAGCGACTCCATCGTGGAGCACGACTGAGCGAATTATTGTTCCGGTATCGACATCACCGTTTGCACCGAACCAGCCAATTGCACCGCAGTACGGGCCTCGACCTTCGGGTTCGAGTTCGGAAATCAGTTGGATGGATCTGATTTTTGGTGCACCAGAAAGTGTTCCGATCGGGAATCCTGCTGTAAGAGCATCTATGCCGTCGAGATCGTCAGCAAGTTCGCCTTCGACGCGTGAGACGAGATGCATCACATGGGAGTACCGCTCGATGTGTTTCAGCGATGAGACCTTTACTGTGCCCGGTTTTGAAACCCGTCCAAGATCGTTACGGGCCAGGTCCACCAGCATTACATGTTCGGCGGATTCTTTTTCGTTTGAAATGAGGTCAGCTTCGTATTTGAGATCTTCTTCGGCAGTTTCGCCCCTTGGTCGGGTTCCGGCGATCGGATGAATCGAAGCTGTACCATTCTTTGCTCGAAGCATTAGTTCGGGTGATGCGCCGATTAGTTGTCGGTCGCCAATATCCACCATGTACATATACGGCGACGGGTTGAGTCGGGACAGGTTTTCGTAAATATCTATAGCGGTTGCTCTGGTCTTGTGTTCGACTCGCTGTCCTAGAACTACCTGTATCAGTTCGCCTTCGATAATGGCCTTGCGCGCACGATCGACCATCTGTTGAAAATGACCGTTAAAGACTGGCGTTACTTGTTCAACATCGATTTCTGGAATTTGGACAACGGCGATTCGTCTGACGGACTCGAGCTTAGTTGCGGCATCCCTGATTACTTCGACTTTACTATCGAATTCGTAAATCGAATCGGAGAACGCAAGAAAGTGGATGGTGCTCGTTTCTCTGTCGAGCACTAACAATTGTCGTGGCGCGAGATACGCAGCTGACGGCGAACCGGTCGGATCCTCCATCAACTCACCGACTGACGGTTCAAAGTGCTGGGATGCTTCGTACGCGAGGTATCCGAACACACCTGTAACGTGCCCGGGTAACTGTGAATCGGCTCGTAAGTTCGGGCGCTTGGACAGTAGTTCACGTAACCGTGGAATAGGGTTTTCATCGCGGTTTGTACAGACGATCTTGTCCACATCAATACAAACGAAAGCAAATCTTCCAGCATCGGCCTCTGGCGATACTGAGTCGAAAATGAACGACGGCGCATCCCTTCCCGCCAAAGCTCGGTAAACGTCAACCGCATCTAAACCTTTGGAATTCGACATAGACGCGTGAACGTAACTTGACTCACTAGCCAGATCGGAAACAAACTCTGATTCAGTTGTATGAATCTTGAGTTCAGCCACCGACGGATTCCTCGGCGTGGTCAATAGCGCGCATTAGCGCACCCATTTTGTGAAGGGTTTCTTCGTACTCCATTTGCTCGTCGCTGTCGGCAACGATTCCACCACCGGCTTGAAGATAGGCGACGCCATCTTTGAGAACCATGGTTCGAAGCGCGATTGCTGTGTCCATGTTGCCGGTGAAACTGAAGTAACCCACGGCACCTGAGTAAGGTCCGCGTTTGTCTGGCTCAAGCTCAGCGATCAACTGCATTGCTCGGACTTTCGGAGCACCAGAAACAGTTCCAGCTGGGAATGCTGCTTTCATGGCATCAAATGCGTCGTATTTATCTGATAACTCACCGGTCACGTGCGACACGATGTGCATCACATGCGAATACCGTTCGATTTCAAACGACTGTGTGACATCAACCGAGCCGGGTTCGGAAACTCGACCCACGTCGTTGCGTCCTAGATCGAGAAGCATTACGTGTTCTGCAATCTCCTTTTCATCGTTGATCAACTCGCGCTCGAGTTCGTCATCGTGTTCGGGAGTTGTGCCACGAGGGCGAGTGCCAGCGATCGGGTGAACGGCCATTTTTCCGTCGATAACCTGGGTTAGTAGTTCAGGAGACGCACCGACGATGTGAAAATCGTTTAGCTCCAGGAAGAACATGTACGGCGATGGGTTAATTGCACGTAATGAGCGATACAGATCGATTGGTTTGACCGGAGTTCGTCGAGCAAGGCGCTGTGAGAATACGATTTGAATAACTTCGCCTTCTTCAATTGCCTGCTTACATTTTTGGATCGCCTCGCCGTAGTACTCCCTGGTCATGTTGGGGATGTACGGCTGGCCCGTAGCCTCACCTGACTCAGGAGTCAAGGCGTCGGGCGAACCTACTGATCTGTAATCGAGGTTGGGGTCCCGTGATGTGAAACTTGAAGGCGGCAGGAAGTTTCGTCGACCGCTTCCAGCAGGAAGTGGATTGTCGAGCCGAGAAATTACTTCCTCGATCTTTTCCGTAGCTCGGTCGTACGCAGCTTTTACGTCGCCATTCACTGAGGCGTGAGACACGACGAATATCGTGTGGCGTACGTGATCGAAAATCAGCAATGAATCCGTAAGCATAAATACTGCTTCCGGCACATCGAGTCCTGACTTTTCGTCGGAAATTGGCGGAACCGTTGGTTCGAAATATCGAATCGTGTCATACGCGAGGTAACCCACTGCACCGCCATGGAATTTCGGCAAGCCTTCGACATTTGCGTATTTCACAGTCGACATTCGATCTCGAAGAAGATCAAGGGGGTCAACTTCTCCGTATTCGGTTCCTGCTCCGGTTGTGAGAACTTCGGAAGGTTCAGTTCCAAGAATCGAGTAGCGAGCGAGATTTTCACCGCCCTCGACCGACTCAAATAGGAACGAGTGGGAACCTCGTGCAGTCTTTATGAACGCTGAGACCGGCGTTTCAAGATCGGCACTAATTTCTCGATATACCGGTATCAGGTTGTGGTCTGATGCCAGTGACTCGAATGTATTGAAATCTGGTGTGTAGTTAGACATGTCGAAATATTCCTGCGGGTTAGTTGAAAAAGAGTTCAGTTAACTTCGCCAGGATTTGCCGGGTTTTATGTGAGTCGAATGCGTCATTGAAGTACGGTTACGTGGGTTGAACGATCTCAACTACTTCCAGGACTTCGTGTAGCTAGAAATTCGCATTGCATCTCGAACCATTTCCATGGTTTCTGCCGCAACTACCCTCATTCGAGAAACACCAGACATTAGTGCATCTTCGACGAGGTCCATGTTTTGTTCGAAGTGGGCACGTCGCTCACGAATCGGGTCGAGGAAGTTGTTCATTGCTTCTGCCAGCGCCATTTTCACTTCGACGTCACCCACCGTTCCTTCCCGATATCGAGCTTTGAAATCGTCAATTTGAGCGGTGTCCGGATTGAAGGCATCGTGGTACTGGAAGACCGGGTTTCCTTCAACCTTCCCAGGTATGTCAGCACGGATGCGGTTCGGATCGGTGAACATGCCTCGAACCTTCTTGGTGACGGTGTCAGCATCATCTGAAAGCATGATTACGTTGCCTTTGGATTTGCTCATCTTGCCTTGTCCGTCCGTTCCAGAAAGACGTGGCACATCACCAATGAGCGTGTCCGATTCTGGGAACACCTCACCGAACATTCGGTTGAATTTTCGGGCAACTTCACGAGTCATCTCAATGTGAGGTGCCTGATCGTCTCCAACAGGAACAAGGTGAGCGCGAGGCAGCAGAATGTCCGCAACCTGGCTCATTGGGTAGTTGAAGAATCCTACTGAGCGTCGCTCGATTTCCAGCGCATCCAGTTCGCCCTTCAACGTTGGGTTGCGTTCCAACATTCCAAGCGGAGTGATGAAGCTCAACAGCATCGTCAGTTCGGCGAACTCAGGAACATAGCTTTGGACTACGAACGACGAGTTCTCGGGGTCAAGCCCGACCGCCAACCAGTCAAGAGTCACCTGAAGCACAGAATCACGAATCAGATCGATGTCGTGGAAGTGATCGCCGAGCGCCTGGTAGTCAGCGATCAAGAAGTAGCAGTCGTACTTCTCCTGGAGTTCAATCCAGTTGTGCAGCGCACCTACGTAGTGGCCCACGTGCAATGCACCGGTGGGTCGCACACCTGTGAGGATTCGCTTTTTCTGTTCGGTCGCCATATCGCTGACTGTTCTCT
>CAYYMP010000088.1:0-7764 GCA_964472915.1 uncultured Dehalococcoidales bacterium
GTATTTAAGTTCTACTACCAGGCTTGGATCTTGCTAGCACTTGCAGGGGGATATGCGACATACCGGTTAACGCGGTTGTTCCCGACAACGATTGGTTGGACGAGGAGCGGCATGGTGGTGGCGATCACTATTTTGGGGATTATGGGAGCTACATCCATTTACTTCGATTTGTCCGCAATTTTCTCGAAGGCGGACGATTCCAGACTTGGTCCGAATCTCGATTCCACCAGTTTCATCGGGGTCAGTAACAGCGACGAGCTATGGGTGATTAATCAAGTTAGAGATTCATCAAAAGACGATGATGTCTTGCTTGAAGCGGCTGGATCCAGCTATCAGGAAGATTCCAGGATTTCTGCGACAACTGGAGTTCCGACGGTAATTGGTTGGGAATTCCATGAAAAGCAGTGGCATGGAACAAAATTTGATCCTTCCCAGCGAGTAAAAGATGTTGAATCCATTTACAACGGTTCTGACGTTGAACATGTTGAATCACTGATTTCAAAATACCGGATTACTTTGTTGGTCGTGGGACCGCGTGAACGCGCCGCTTACGACAACATTGATATGTCGATTTTCGATACTCTTGGTGACCGCGTAATTGAGAAAGGCGCATTCACGGTTTTCAGAATCAAATCGTGAGCAGCTGATCATAAAAAAATTTGGAGCGAGGTAAGTTCGATAGTTTCTGGACGTTGGGACCACGGAAAATGGGTCGAAGGCGATGCGCCTGTGGTCAGACCCGATTCAGCCCTTACTTCAACAGAATCAGCTGAACATGAATCCCGCGGCTTTAGCATCCCTGGCCGCGTTGAATGGGCAATCTACGCGGGTCTTGTAGCAATAGCTCTCGTGATGCGTGTTTACGATCTCGGCAGCAGGGCAGTCCACCACGACGAGAGTTTGCATGGATACTTCGCCTTCCAGATCTTCAACGGTGCCGGGTACGACCACAATCCGTTGATGCACGGAATGTTCTTGTTCCATTCGATCGCGACTTCATTCTTTCTGTTCGGCGACAGTGAAGCATCGATGCGGTTGCCTATGGCGTTGTTTGGCGTAGGACTTGTTCTGGTTCCCCTTATTCTCAGACCAAGACTCGGGCAGTTTGGCGCATTAGCTGCCGCATTCTTGCTGACATTTTCACCAGCTCTTCTTTACTACAGTCGGTTTGCTCGAAACGATATTTTCATGGCTGTATTCACACTCGCACTTGTAGGTGCGATGTGGCGGTATTTGGATGAAAAGAAAAATCGTTGGCTCTACCTGGCAGCAGCGTTGGTAGCACTTGGGTTTACCACGAAGGAAACCCAGTATCTTGTAATCGCGATTCTCGGTTCGTATTTGCTAATTAGAACCTGGCAGGAAATTCGTGATTGGCTATACGCCAGACGGATGCTCTCAGAATTCTCTCCCGAAGCTTCGTTCATGGTTCTAATTGGGACGTTTACCTTGCCGGTACTCGCTGCTTCATCTGCAATTTTCCAGAACATGATCGGATTCACTCTCGCTGCTGAAGACGGAACCCCAGGCGTTGCAGTCGGTAGCCCAAATGGCGGTGGTTGGAGCATTGCTATTGGCGTCAGTGCAGCGTTCCTCGCTGCGGCTTTGACTATCGGCTGGTACTGGAAGCGCAATGTCTTTCTTATCGCTTTCGGGATCTTCGT
This sequence comes from uncultured Dehalococcoidales bacterium, assembly GCA_964472915.1. Taxonomy (GTDB): domain Bacteria; phylum Chloroflexota; class Dehalococcoidia; order Lucifugimonadales; family Lucifugimonadaceae; genus Lucifugimonas. The sequence goes on from CAYYMP010000088.1 coordinate 1,665, forward strand.
AGCAGTATTCATCCTTATATTTTCGAATTTCGGTTCAAACCCGGGTGGGGTGATTACTGGCGCATGGCAGTCGCTGGGTTACTGGTTGGCACAACAAGACGTCGCCAGAGGTAACCAGCCCTGGTACTACTACTTCATGATCGGATCGGTCTATGAATTCCTGCCATTCTCAATTGCGACGGTAGCGACCATTTACTACATGCTCCGATCGGGGATTCGACCATGGATCGCGACAGCCATCGCGGTCGTTGGCATGGTTGTCCTCGCTATAGATTCTGTGTCGTTTACAGGTGGCATTGTCCGCGGTGAAGAAAAGGACGTCTTAACGACAGTTGGTACTGCCGCTATGTTGTTAGTCATCGCCGTTGCCCTTGCTTTGCCGTTCACACTGAGAATATCCCGTTTCAATCGATTCCTGATTTTCTGGACGATCGCCACATTTGCCGCCTATACCGAAGCTGGCGAAAAGATGCCGTGGTTGCTGGTCAATGTGACTTTGCCCGCCATTGTGCTGGCCGCAAAGGTCTTGAACGACATCGTTATGAGCATTGACTGGCGAAAAGCCTGGTCGAACTACGCGGCTTTGTTAGTCCCCGGTGTTCCGCTGCTACTAATGATGATTTGGAAAGTCGCACTGAACGACAGGAACGAAGGGGTTGGCGGCTTCGTCATGACCTGGGTTCTTCTGCTTGTAGTTGGACTCCTGATCCTTGGATGGTCGTTCCTGGGTGGAAGGATCGGTTACCGACCGGCCGCTGGGGTAGCGGCTTTGGTTGCTGTTTCTGTCCTGTTCGTTTTCTCCTTCAGGGCAGGTTGGGTCGCCAGCTACCACAACGGTGATATTCCGCGAGAGATGCTCGTGTATACGCAGACTGCTCCTGACCTTCACGATTTGGCGAAAGAAATAGAGCAAACGGCTCTTCTTACAGGCGACCGTGAAAACCTGAAGATCGACATTGATACACGAGATGCATACACATGGCCGTGGCAGTGGTACCTACGAAGCTACAAACAAGCATCTTTCCGTGACCACACTGAAAATGCCACCGAAGTGGGCCCCGACAGAGCTATCGCAGTAATTAACGCGAACAACTACACAAAAACTGGTTCCAGCATTCCGTCAGGTTTCACGGAAGGGCGTCGCTTTGTACATAGGTGGTGGTTCCCTGAGCACCTTTACCGGGAAGTTACTCCGGGTGATTTTTTTGGAAACTTCACAGACAGGGAAGCGTGGCGCGAAATCGCAGATTACTTCCTGTACCGTGAGATGTCCTCATCAATTGGGTCGATCGACTCTTACGTTTACTACTCCGACTCGCTACCTCTTGTACCAACTCAGTAAGTTAGTCGCCGAAGTGCAAGCTGAGACATCCGATTAATGTTCCTTGGTAACAAAGCATTCTGGATAGGCGCGCTTGGAAGCGCTGTGTTTCTCGCGATCTTCTTTGCGTTGTTTGTTGAGTTCGACCTCATTTGGGATGTGCTGAAGGAAGCGAACTACGTCTACCTGGCACCGTCCCTGGTTCTTTACTTCCTCGCAGTGTGGTTTCGAACTGCCCGCTGGAAAATTTTACTCCGTCCACTAATTGGAAAACCCAAACGAAACGTGTATTCCGTCGTAGTGGTTGGATATATGGCGAACAATCTGATTCCGGTTCGTATCGGAGAAGTCGTTCGTTCCTACTACTTGAGCATCCGGGAATCGTGTTCAACAGCTTCGGCGTTTGGAACCGTCGCCGTTGAGCGTGCGACAGACGTGCTTGCACTGCTGTTCATTTTCGCTGTCGCAGGACTAATGGGAACGGTGGGGGTTGAGAGAGCCGTCGGTGACATTTCTTCTGACGTCCCAGGTGGAGCACCAGTGCTGGCTGCGATTGCTCTTTTGCCGTTTTTGATCGTTGCGGGCGTGGTCGTGATTATTTCGACTGCATCAGCAACACGAGTATTGGGTTGGGTTGCCAAAACACTGTTTTTCGTACCCACTGAACTCAGGCGTAAATTACTCGAAATTGCGGGGAAATTACTTGAGGGTTTAACGGTCATAGACTCACTATCAGGATTAACCCGGGCGTTCCTGTGGTCTCTTCCGGTTTGGGCGTCAGAAGCTGCGATGTATTACCTGATCGCCCTCGGATTTGATTTGCGACCCATATTTGATAGTCAAACCGAGTTCGTGGCGGCGATCCTAGTGTTCACTGCTGCTGCAAATCTCGCCGGAGTCCTTCCATCCACGGCAGGAAGTTGGGGACCATTCGACTTCTTCGGAGCAGCTGCCCTCGTTGCATTAGGTGTCGGGCAGGAACTTGCAGCCGCTTATGCCCTCACTGTGCACGTTGCTCTTTGGGTACCACCGACCGCAGTTGGTGCGATACTTCTCGTTCTAGACGGCAGATCGCTTACTGGTTTGATGAAAGACGTTGATTCCGGTCAGGCGGCACTAGGCGATGAAGGAGCGACCGTTTGAAGATCGGAATAATTGGAGCAGGAGCAGCAGGACTCACCGCCGCTTATGACTTGCTCAATTCAGGTCACCAGGTGATCGTTTATGAAGCTGCTCCGTTCATCGCTGGTCAGGCTTCAACAATTCCTGTCGGCGGGTTTCCGTTGGAACGCGGCTATCACCATTTGTTTACCAACGACACGGCGATTCTTGATCTCATGGACGAGCTCGGTGTCGGTGACAAGATGCAGTGGTACCCGTCTAACGTCGGAACACACACCGAAGGAACCACGTACAAAACCACGACGCCCGTAGATCTTTTGCGCTTCGGAGCGCTGCCCCTGAAAGACCGGATCAAGCTCGGCTTGTTCGCCTTGAAGGTAAAGCGAATCAAAGATTGGCGGACGCTCGAATCTCAAACAGCTGACTTCTGGCTTCGAGAACGACTCGGCGGTGCAGCTTATGAGAAAGTGTGGGCACCTCTGCTCAAGGGCAAATTTGGCGATCATTACGACGAGATTGGAATGCCCTGGTTCTGGTCGAAGATTCAGACAAGATTCGCCTCTCGCCGTGGTCTTCGCCGTCGAGAAATGCTGGGCTATCCAGGTGGCAGTTTCGACACGATTTTCGAAACGCTGCACAACAAGATTATTTCCGCCGGCGGACAAGTCCATTTGTCTCAATCTGTGGTCAAAATCGAAACTTCAGACGGTCAAGCAACGGGGCTGACATCGGAAACTCAGTCGGGTGAGAAGGTTTTTGAGGCTTTTGACTGCGTTTTGTCGACCACGCCATCGTTCGTGTTCTCTGACCTCGTCGATTTACCGGATGACTACCGCAAACGCTTAGACGACGTTCACTATCTTGGTGCTGTGGTCTTGATCCTCGAAATGAGCCAGCCGTTAACCAGCTACTACTGGATGAACATCGCTGACGCTGATGTTCCTTTTCTTGGTCTGATCGAGCATACGAATATGCTTCCGAAAGAGTGGTACGGCGGGAACAGCATTCTCTACCTCACAAACTATCTGGACAGGACCGATCCGGTTTACCAAATGTCGCAGGACGAGTTGCTTGAGTATTACTTACCTCACCTAACGAAGTTCAATCCGGAATTTGATCGTTCGTGGATAAAGAATGTCCACTACAACGCGCTTAGTGCAGCGCAACCGATTATCGGAACTAACTACTCCGACCACATCCCAGATTTCCGTACCCCGATCAAACGTCTTTATCTCGCAAACACCACACAGATTTATCCTGAAGACCGGGGCACTAACTACAGTGTTCGTATGGGACGAGAAATGGCGGATATGATTGCCACCGACCAAAACGACTCATGGAAATCCTGGAACTAATAATTCACAGAATTTGCTACTCAATTGAGGACTAACAATGGGCTTACTGGACGGAAAAATAGCGATCATCACTGGTGCCGGTACTGGGATTGGAAGATCCGCAGCCCTGATGTTTGCTGAACAAGGTGCGAGTTTGGTCTTGGCAGGACGTCGAATCGAACCTCTTAATGAAGTAGTCGCTCTCATAGAAGCAAATGGTGGAACCGCTGTAGCAAAATCAGTCGATCTGGAAAACGGAGATGCCGCTGCCGATCTCGGTAAGTGGGCAATCAACGAGTTTGGACGAGTGGACATCCTGGTCAACAACGCTGGTCACAGTTCAAAAGTCCGCTCAATCCGTTACGTAGGAGTAGAAGAGTGGGAGAGCGTGTTTCGGGTAAATGTTGAAGGCGTATACCGCCTAACTCAATCAGTTGTCGATTCAATGATCGAAAACGGCGGAGGAACGGTCATTACAACCTCTTCTTACGCAGCATTGCATCCAGGCTTGCTAGGTGGTGCAGCATACAGCTCGGCAAAAGCCGCTTCTTACAACCTCATGCGTGGGATCAACTCAGAGCTGAACGCCAAAGGTATTCGTGCATCGACAATCTTGCCAGCCGAGGTCGACACCCCGATTCTCGACAATCGCCCCCACAATCCTGACGCAGATGCCAGGGCGACGATGATGATGCCTGAGGACGTTGCAGAAGCAATCTTGCTTTGCGCAACTCTACCAGGCAGGACTGTAATCGAGGAAATCGTGATGTCGCCAACTCAGCCACGAGACCGTTCACTCGATATGGCAGCAGCGGAGAAAGCCGGGGCACCGGGCGAATAGATGGTTGGCTAGGTGCTTATTTCTTCAAAGCACCTAACACCATATCTGGATCGTCACCGACCCATCCATCCCGGTATTTCACTGTTCTTTCCCCTGGCTTTCCTTCAACTTCAAAAACTGGAGACTCGTGACCACCCCAGTGGAAGTGGGTTCCAGGTTCATCGGTCACTTCAACGGTGATGTCCGGTCGGTCGAAAAGATCTCGACGTAGGCGAGTGCCGAGCCCTGGGTCCTCGGGTGCAAGAAGATAGCCGTCTTCGACTTTGACATTGGTTTCAAGAACCTTGTCGTACCACCCGCCGTCTCCGTAGAACGCTCGGCATGTTTCCATCAGGAAAACGTTTGGGGCATTCATTGAAATGTGGGCGCACGCGAACACGTTGACTGGTCCTGTCATGTCGTGAGGAGCGACCGGTCGCTGTTCCGCCTCTGCCATAGTGCAAATCTTCTTGGTTTCGGTGATTCCACCGGTCCAGATCAGATCAGGCATCACGACCTCAGCAGCGCCAGCTTTCAAGTAGTCACGGAACTGATATTTGCTGATCAACCGCTCCGAAACGCAAACTGGAGCTTCGATTTCATCTGCGAGCCGTAAATGGCTTTCGACGTTCGTTGGCTGAATCAACTCTTCTTGCCACATCATGTCGAGGTGATCCATCGCTTTGCCAATCTTGATCGCAGAATTCAGATTCCACCTGCCGTGACCATCATTGGCAACTTCAATTTGGTCGCCAACCGCGTTTCTTATCTCTTCGATCGGTTTGATCATGAGCTTCAAATCTTCACTGGAGACATGAGTACCGCGATTGATATCAGCGAAATGGTCAGTGAAAGCCCATTTCATCGCGGTAATTCCATCATCGACCAGGCTCTTTGCGAGGGTGCCTGCGTCCACGATAGCGAGCTCCATGTCCTTGTTTTCGCCGTACTGCCCGGTCGTGTTGTATGTCCTGACACGATCACGGCAAGCTCCGCCTAGCAGGTTGTAGATTGGTTGATCTGTGACTTGCCCAGCTATATCCCACAAAGCGATGTCGATAGCTGAAATTGCTCTGGATTCGGCACCTGCGTAGCCGAAAGCGTTCGCCATATCGAACATGTCACGCCAATGGCGTTCGATCGCGAGTGGATCTTCACCAATCAACATTGGAGCGAACATTTCGTGAACACATCCGGCAACTGCACGAGGACCGAAAAATGTTTCACCAAGACCGACGAGGCCAGAGTCAGTTCTCACCTGCACCCAGATAATCATCGGGAATTCTTCTATCTGGATTGTCTCGATTGATTTGATCTTCACCATTGGGCTCCACGGACAAATTGTTAGGACAGGGCAGTATTCTAGGGGCAACGTGGGCGCAGGAAGGTTAAGTACGTTGACGATTGAATTCACTGAGCGATTACAGAAGTGCTACTCAGGTGCCGTGTTTGATGTGATGCGCGAATTCGGTCATCGCGAGTGTGTCCTGCCTTCTGAAATAC
>CAYYMP010000089.1:0-7729 GCA_964472915.1 uncultured Dehalococcoidales bacterium
GCACGGTTCTCAAGTTTGGATGGGCGTTGTACTTGATCATTTGCGCCATTCGCGGTTTTGAACTGGAGATTGGCAACGAGAAGAGAACTGTCCAGGTTCGCCTGGTTTGAAGTGAGGTGAGTTGAAAATGATGGTTGTAGCGGAGAAAGAAATGACTTCAGATCGAAAACAAATATTGGAAATGCTTTCAGAAGGTAAAGTCACCGTTGAAGAAGCGGAAAGGCTCATCCAGGCAGGTGAAAAATCACAGGCATCTCGCACCTCTGATCTGCGCACCACAAACGTGAAACCTGTTGATCCAAGATTCATTCGGATAGTGGTCGAACCGATCGACAATCCGGCGCCTGGAAGCGACGTTCATCATGTGAACATTCGCATCCCGTTGAAGATCATTCGGGCAGGAGTGAATCTTGCAACTTTGATCCCCGGAGATGCCGGCAAGATGGTCCAGACGAGTCTCAAAGACAAGGGCTATCACGATGACATCTCGAAGCTGAGCTCATCGGCACTGGATGACCTAATCGAGGCTCTGCAGGAGTTGAGTATTGACGCAACCGCAGATAATCACAGCATCAAAGTTTTCGTGGAATAAGCTCTGTCGAAACACCCGTAGTTAGCACCGGAGGCAATCAGTTGGAATCAGTGGGGAAGCAGGTTTTTGCGGTGGTTCTGATTGCCTTCGGTGCGTTGCTTTTAATCGGCACTCTTGGACTCGTGAATCTCAGCTTCATGAGCTACTTCTGGCCGTTGTTGTTCATCCTCATAGGAGGCACACCGTTTCTCACGGGGCGCAAGGCGAGTGTGATGAACAGCGTGACACTGGCGCTGGGGCTAATACTTCTTTACGGGAATATCTCCGACGAACACGATTTCGGGGACCTTTGGCCCTTACTAATAATCGTCGCTGGAGCGCACTCGTTTTTGAGTGCTTCACGAAAGAGGAAACAGTAAGTCTTCGTCGCCTACGTGATCGTTAGTCCACCATCGATCACAAAGTTCGCTCCGCTCGCGTACGACGCATCATCCGTTGCCAGGAATGTGATGAACGGCGCGATATCTTCCGGAGTCCCGAGCCTACCCAGAGGAACTTTGGAATTTACATTTCGCTCTCGTCCTTCAGGATCGGGATGATCGTCATGGTCAGGGGTTCGCTCAAGAGCACCTGGGCAGATCGAATTGGCACGAATCCCCTTGTCACCATAGTGCGCAGCAATATGCCTCGCCAGATTCACGATTCCGGCCTTGCCCGTTGAATACGACACATTCGGTGTGGTGCCTCGCAGTGCTGTGACAGAAGCAACTAGCACAACAACTCCGCCTTCACCTTGCTTCACCATTTGCGCTAGCGCATGTTTGCATGCGAAGTACTGACCCTTGTAATTCACATCGTGGGTTCGGTCCCACACTTCTTCCGGAAGCTCGTGCAGATCACGGTCCTCTTTGTGCATCTGGATACCGGCGTTAGGGACAACGATGTCGAGCCTTCCGAATTCAGAAACGGTTTGTGCCACAGCGGATTCAACCTGCGACTCACTTGAAACGTCAGTTGGAATGGCGATCGCCCGCCCACCGGACTGGACGATCTCGCCTGCAACGGCAATCACGCCGTCATCCGGTAACCCGGTTACTGCAATTGCCGCTCCCTCAGCTGCCATCAATCGAGCAGTGGCTGCCCCTATTCCCGATCCTGCACCAGTTATCAGTGCAACGCGACCCTCAAGTTTTCCTGTCATTTATGTTCGTTTCCTGTAATCAATAACCCGCTGCGTGGGTTGGTTTAGTTTGGGGCGTGAGTCCGCTTACTAGAGTGTCATTATTTCGAACGATTCCGTTCGGCTCAGAGAATGGCCACAGCACGAATTCTTCGGGTGGCAATGAGACACGATGACCGAGCAACTCCAGGTGGTTGATCACTTCACCGAATCTAGGATCCACGACGGGGTCGTCAGACTCCACGTGTACTCGTGGGTATTCAAAGGCTTCCTGCGGATCCATTCCGAAGTCGACGATATTCAAAATTGTCTGAACAACGGCAGGCCATATCCGACGTCCACCCGATCCACCTACTGCCATTACTGCCCGTCCATCTCGGCTCAAAATGAGAGGGGTCATGTTGTTCAGTGCTCTGGCATGGGGAGCAATTGAATTCACGGTACCTGGCATTGGGGCTGACCAACCCATTGCGTTGTTCATCATGATGCCCACACCAGGATTAATAACGCCACTGAACCCAAGATTGGTTTGAGTTAGCGAAACCATGTTTCCAGCCGAGTCGGCTGATGTGATGTGTGTTGTTCCATCGTCAGGGGCGGACCCTGCTTGCCCTGGAAAATCTGCTGGTCGGGGTTGGCCCGAATATCGCCACGGATCACCGGCTGCAAATTCGGTAGCTTTTGATCGATCAATTACCGACGCCCGTTCGGAAGCGTATTCAGTATTTGCAAGTGCATCGATTGGGAAGCCGTATATGTCTGGATCGCCCATGAAACTGAACCGATCAACGCCAGCAAGTTTCACCGCTTCGATCAGTGTGTGAACGAACTCGACTGAATCTCGCTTCATCGATCCGATATCGAATGTGTTAAGAATGTTCAGGATTTCGATGGCCGTTGTGCAACCGCAGGGTCCCGGCACACCCGACACGTTGAGACCTCTGTATTCAGAACTCAAAGCACGTTCGTGAACGATAGGTTCATACTGCTGAAGGTCTTCTAACCGGAGGAAACCTCCATTTCTCTCGATGTCATCGCAAATCAGTGATCCGGTTTCACCGCCATAGAGTTCAGAAATTCCGTTACGTGCAATACGGCGAAGCGTCTCGGCATGTTCTTTTTGAACGAAATGCGCACCCGGGCTCAGAGGTGCTCCGTTTCCGAGATAAACCTTTGAAGTCGCTTCGAATCGAGATAGCAGATCAAATCGATCTGCCATTGCCAGTGCTTCCGTTTTCGGAAGCGGAAACCCTTCTTCAGCCAGCTTGATGGCAGGAGCTAAGGCCTGGGCTAGATCGATCGTGCCCCACTTCTCCAACGCTTTTGACATTCCGGCAAGAGTTCCCGGAATTGCGATGCTTGTGTATCCCTCTACGTTGGCATTGTTTTTGACTTTCGACCATGAAAAACGACGCGAAGGTCCCTGAACGTCGAGCGAATCTTCCAATTCATACATTTCAGCTTGGGCGAGTCCAGGTGCTTGCATGCCGAAATCGACCGCTCCACCTGATCCGTCGTCCATATGGACGACCATTACGCCACCACCGCCTAGCCCGTTCCAAATGGGCAGGACAACTCCGGTAGCGAACGCAGTGGTCACCGCAGCATCGACGGCGTTCCCACCACGCTTAAGTACTTCCAATCCGACTTCCGCGGCAAGCTTGTGCTGGGCGACAACCATGCCGTTTTTGGCCTCTACCTGAGAGTGAGAAATCTGGGGATTACTGAGCATCGGGGTCGTTCGCCTCAAAGTTGAATGTTGCTTGAGAGTGCGCATATTACATAGCGAAGTGAAAGAACTGATCGAGTTCTACCTCTGTCATACTGTGCCCTGGTCAATTTACAAGTACCCATCGAGATGAAATGGAATACAGAGAACGATCTCAAATAGTCCACCGAGCAAAGCAAATCGCACCAGTCAGCGACGACGACATAGAGCAGCTGATTCCGTTGTTGAACGGTGTCCGTGGATCTGCTGACTTACTGGAAAGTCTCATTCAACCGTTCGACGGTGAAGTAGAGATTGAGCAGCTTTCTTCAACAGTGGAAGGTGACCGGTAGATGGCAATAAATCCGATCACGTTGACGCTCGCAGAGCAGGTCAAGCTCGTAAAGTCCGGTCAAATATCCGTTCGAGAACTTGTTCAAAAGCACCTCACACGAATTTCTGAGCTGAACTCAAGCTTAAATTCGTTCATCACCGTCGACGAGCAAGATGCTCTCGGTCAAGCTGAGGCGCTCGATTCCAGGCTCGCTGCAGGCGAGGATCCTGGTCCGCTGACTGGAGCAACGGTTGGAGTTAAAGACTCAATTCCTACCAAGGGTTTGAGAACAACAGACAACTCTCGACTGCTCGAGAACTGGATACCAGAAGACGACGCGAAAACCGTCGCCAGGCTCAGGCGAGCTGGTGCAGTAATCATCGGCAAGACCAACTTGAACGAGTTCGGCTGGTCTCGCCCATCCGAGGCAGATTTAAGTCCACCACCGTGGAATCCGTGGAACTCTGATCGAATGTCGGTCGGCTCATCCAGCGGATCCGGTGCTGCAAGTTCAGCAGCAATGGCTTCGGCAACAATAGGTACCGACGGTGGCGGTAGTGCCCGGCTTCCAGCGGGCGCACACAACTTATATGGAATCAAGCCAACACATGGACTGGTTAGTCGACTTGGGATGGACCACAACGGCCACAGCGAGATTTCTCCTCTCGGACGAACCGCGCTCGACACCGCGCTAATGCTCGAATCGATGGCTGGATTCGAACCTGAAGACGATATGAGCTGGCCGGGTGACGTACCCGCTTACTCCGAAAATCTTGCAGTGGATGTGATCGGATGGCGAATTGGCGTCCCGAGAAATTTCATTGAATCGGCGCCTAACGAGCCAGAAATACTGTCTGGCTTCGAAAGCTTTTTGACCACGCTTGAATCGCTGGGAGCCGAGTTGGTAGATGTGGATCTTCGTGGAATGGCTGAAGCGAGAGCAGCGAATTTCATCGTCCTGAACTCTGAGGCATACCAGCGACACCAGAAATCGTTGAAAACCGACTGGAACAAGTACGGACCAATCACACGTGTGTATTTGCTTCAGGGTGCCTTCCTGTCCGCTAATGACATGCTGAACGCATCAGAAGTTGGCAGATCATTCAGGACTTACTTCAGTCGTTTGCTCGCGACACAAAACTTGAAAGCGCTGGCGATGCCCACCTCGCCATTCGCGACAGCAGAACGTTCGCGCAGACCAGGCGAACACTCACGAGGTATCAACGCTTGCTACACAGCACCGTTCAACATCAGCGGCCATCCATCAATTAGTGTGCCCGCAGGCTTCGGCGATGCCGGTATTCCAGTTGGAGCGATGCTAACCGGAGAACTGCACGACGACTTAACTCTTCTGCAGCTTGCCCATGCGTATGATTTAAGTACCGACTGGAGCACCAAATCACCACCTGTGTAGCGTGCTAAACCGGGGGCAACATGATCGAAACCGCACAGGATGTCCGAGATACCGTCATCGAGATGCTGACAGCGGAGCTGTCATGCAGTGAGACTGATTTAACCGACGGAAAAGTTCACGTACGATTGCGCGACCCCCAAGCTCGACACAAGCTCGCTCACCGTGCATTTTCACCGCACCCCGGCAGGATCGGGATTGCAACCCTGGGCACAGGTGGTGTCGTATGCGTTGATGAGGACCATCTTGAGTGGGCAAAGACAACGTTCTCAGGTGTAACCAGGGACGAACTGTTTATGCCAGGTACTCTCGGCAAACTTTCAGATCGATTACTTCCTGAAAACCTGACTACCTACGGTCCGTTTCCGCGATTCGCAGCGTCTCATTCAGGGATAGAGCCAATCGAGGCACCACTCGTCTACAACATTCGAGTTGTCGACAGGACGGGTTCCGAGACGATCGAACAACGAGAACAATGGCCGAACGCGCTGTTTCCTGATCCGGCAAAAACTGGTCGTCCAACAATGATCGCTGGGATAGCCGAACACGCTGGTGAAATTGCTGCTGTGTGTGGAGCGTCAGCCGACTCTCCGACAATGTGGCAACTTGGAATTGATGTTTCACCCAACCACCAAGGACAAGGAATCGCGTCTGCATTAGTATCCGCGGTGACCCAGGCGGTACTCGATGCCGGCAATTTGCCCTACTACGGCACGTCGAGTTCAAACGTGCCATCAATGCGATCTGCGCTTTCTGTTGGCTATAAACCTACGTGGATCGAGGTATTATCGCGGCCAACAATTTCATAGTTGGTTGAGCGACCAACGCAGCGCCAAATCCAATCGTTTATCCGGAGATCCTGATGAGATTCGCCATTCTCGGCATTTCGCACGAAACAAACACGTTTTCCATAGTCCCCGCAACGTACGAAGAGTTCGAAGCTCACGACATCGTCCGAGGCGATGAAATCGTTGAAAAATACGCTGAGTCTGAGTACACCATCTCGGGCTACCTGCAGGGAGCCGATGAACTCGGGTTCGAAGCTGTACCGCTGATGTATGCGAACACCGGACCGATCGGCACCATCACTAAGGATGCCTACGATCGACTTACCGGCGAAATGTTTGGGATGCTGCGAGACCAGGGACCTTGGGATGCAGTTCTTATCAGCAACCACGGCGCTGCTGTTTCTGAAGAATTCCCTGACATGGATGGCGAGTTCACCCGAGCCGTCCGCGAAATTGTTGGTGACGATGTCCCGGTTGGAGTGACTCTTGATATGCACGCCAACGTATCGAAAGCGGTAGTTGCGAACACTGACGTTTGCATCGTCTGGAGGACATGTCCGCACCTCGACACCAAAGTGCGAGGACGAAAAACCGCTGAACTTATTTACCGAACCGTCAAGGGCGAAATCAAGCCAACGCAGTTCATCGAAATGCCACCAATGCTGGTGAACATCGTCAAACAGTTCACCGGACAAGAACCCATGAAGGGACTCGTCGACGATTGCGTTGCTTCAAACGAGATCGAAGGCGTTCTCGACACCTCAATCGCGGAGGGCTACCCGTACTCGGACGTGAACGAAATGGGTATGTCATGGGTTGCCATTACGGACAACGATCCTGAGCTTGCAAAAAAGGTTGCTCAGGACATGGCCGAGCGAGCGTGGGAACATCGGGTGGAACTGAACCGGCCTGTAGCCAGTATTGAAGAAGCGTTGACCCAAGCGCAGGAACGATACGTCGGTCCGAAACCTGAGGGAGTGGAAAACTTCGTTCCAGATGACGGTTCAGCGCTGGCTGAAGTAGAAGAATCCGAACATTCGCATCTTGGACCAATTGTTTTGATGGACGTCGGCGACAACATTGGAGGTGGTTCTTCTGCCGATTCAACTCACATCATGAAAGTCGCCCAGGAGATGGGTGTCGACGGATATTTGCAAAGTCTCTACGACCCTGAAGCCGTTGAAGCTTGTGTCGCAGCGGGTGTTGGTGCAGAAATTACTCTTGATGTTGGCGGTAAGACCGACGACATGCACGGAGAACCGATTCGAGTGGTCGGAACCGTTCGGAACATCGACGATGGTCCATACGAGGAGACTCGGCCCACTCACGGTGGCTACCGCTTCTACGACGATGGTAAGCGAGTCAGGTTCGACACCACTGACGGAATGACCCTCTTGCTCACTTCACTTCGAGGTGGAAACACGGCTCGGGCGCAAATGTACTCAATGGGGATCCAACCCGAGGATTACAAGATCGTTGTCGCCAAAGGTGTCAGTTCACCTCGTCCGGCGTACCAACCGATCGCTGCTGAGATCATCATTGTGAACACTCCAGGTGTGACAACGGCTGACCTCGATACGTTCGAATACCACCGACGTCGCACACCGCTCTACCCATTTGAAGAGTTCGACTACAGCCCTGACCGAGGCTAAAGTCCCAAACATTCGTCACGGCTTATTCACCGGCATGCACCTGCCTGTGGGTTAGCCTTGATTGAGTAGCAGGAGAGATTTTCGCGAAGTGACATCAAGGCGAGAACGAAGACAAAACAGAAAG
>CAYYMP010000090.1:0-7664 GCA_964472915.1 uncultured Dehalococcoidales bacterium
CGACCAGTGGAGTTTCGGCATACAACCGGGCGAAGAACAAGACGTTCCCGCGATCCAAGTACATTCTAGGTGCCGACAACCTTGGGCGTGACGTACTGTCACGTGTTGTTTGGGGAGCGAGAATCTCTCTGAAGGTAACGGCTTACGCATTAACGAGCGGAGTGATCATCGGAAGCTTGCTCGGTCTGGTAGCCGGTTATTTCGGTGGATGGACCGACGAAATCCTCATGCGTCTGGTTGACGTGTGGTTAGCACTGCCGTTCATTCTGATCGCTCTGGTTATTGCTCAACAATTCTTGACGCAAGGAGGTGCGGCCGAAGGGGTCGTGGTCTTCTTGATCGCGCTTGTTGCCTGGACTCCTTTCGTGCGACAGGTACGAGCGGATGTTCTCACGATTCGTGGAATGGACTATGTGATGGCCGCACGTGTTGCTGGTGCTTCAAACGTTCGACTGATCATCCGACACGTCCTGCCGGGTACGTTTAGCACAATTCTTGTTGTTGCGTCTTTGCGTGTAGGTCAGCTAATCCTGACTGAGTCAACGCTGTCATTCCTAGGAGCAGGAATCCCTGACCCAGTTCCGGCGTGGGGTAAGAGCGTGAGCGACGGTCGACAGTTCATTGAAGAAGCTTGGTGGATTTCATTCTTCCCAGGCTTTGCAATCTTCCTGGTTGTGATGGCTCTGAACTTCTTCGGCGACTGGTTGCGTGACCGATTGGACCCACGTCTCCGACAGCTGGACTAATACACAAGTTCAAAACTGAAACGCCGAGATTGATGTCTCGGCGTTTTTTTGTATCCGGTTCCCGCCTAACCGCGTTCTGATTTGATCGGATCAGTGGCTATAATTCGGCGGCTAATTTCAACAGTTCGTAATCGAGGAGAATTTCAAGGATGTCAGTCGGATTTGTCGGTCTCGGCAACATGGGGCAAGGGATGGTCGACAACCTCCTCGAAAAAGGTGCCGATCTAACGGTATTCACTCGCACTCAGTCAAAGATTGAGGCAATGATTGAGCGAGGGGCGAGCGGTGCGAATTCTGTCGCGGATTTAACCAGCAAAGTCGAAGTGGTACTCGTTTGTCTGCCTGACGTAAAAACTTCACTCGATCTACTCTTAGGTGAAGATGGCGTTATTGCCAACGCAAAGCCCGGGCAAGTAGTTGTTGACCACAGCACCGTCGACATGGCCACTTCGAGGAAATGTGCGGAGGCAGCAGCAGCGAAGGGTGTTCACTTCCTCGACGCACCGATCTCCGGTGGTCCTGGTGGGGCAGCCGCAGGGACACTAGCAATCATGGTCGGTGGAAGCGATGAAGGCTTCGAACTGGTGCACGAATATTTCGTAAAGATGGGCGCCAACGTAAAACACATGGGACCAAGCGGTGCTGGAACTGCCATGAAGCTAATCAACCAGCTTCTTGTCGGCGTTAACACGATCGCAGCTGCTGAAGCGTTCGCACTCGCAAATTCGGCTGAGGTAGACATTCCGACTGCCGCCGAATTGCTTGCAGTGAGCTGGGGTGGAAGCACGATGGTTGACCGAAGTGCACCTATCACCGCTGAACGTTCATTTGAAGATTCTGCGGCCCCGGTCCGTAACCTCGATAAAGACATGGGAATCATCAAGGACCTTGCAAACTCAGAAGGACTGGCGCTGGAATTCGCAAAGAGTGCATACGACATGTATCACGAGCTTATCGAGCAAGGTAAGAACAACCACGACATTGCTGCTGTACTCGAAATAATCGAGCAGCGAAGCAACAAATAAACATCCCCATATTCAGGAACTGGAACTCACACTAATGGCAACTCACAAAATAGCGATCATCAAAGGCGATGGCATCGGAGTAGATGTAGTCAACGAAGGCATGAAAGTGCTCGACGCCTTAGCTCCGAAGTACGACATCACCTGGGATTACACCGAGTTGCCATGGAGCTCGGACTACTACTTTGAGCACGGTGTTATGATGCCGGACGATGCGCTCGAAACGCTCGAAGCATTCGACGCCGTGTACCTAGGAGCCGTAGGGCACCCGGATATTCAAGACAACATCACCCTTGATGGACTTCTGCTCCCAATTCGTCGCCGATTCGATCAATACATATGCCTACGACCTTCGGTTTTGTACCCCGGTGTAGAGTCTCCGCTCGCGGGCAAGAAGCCGTACGACATTGATCTGACAGTCATTCGTGAGAACACCGAAGGTGAGTATTTGAACATCGGTGGTTTTGCGTACCACGGGAAGCCGGATGAAATCGGTGTCCAGACCGCGGTCTTCACCAAGAAGGGTTGTGAACGAGCAATCCGCTACGCATTCGATCTCGCTCGAGAACGAGGTAAGAAGAACCACGTAACCTCTGTTACCAAGTCCAATGCTCTTGGCTACATGACCATCTGGGATCGAACATTTGAAGAGATCGCCGAAGAATACCCGGACATTGACACAACCTCACTGTTGATCGATGCAGCGTGTATGGACCTCGTGCGAAAGCCAGAAATGTTCGACGTAATAGTTGCCGGAAACCTGTTCGGTGACATCATTACCGACATTGGGGCGATCATTAGTGGCAGCATGGGGCTTGCATCAAGCGCAAACATCAACCCTGATAAATCAGTGCCTTCAATGTTCGAACCTACTCACGGATCCGCACCTGACATTGCGGGGCAGGGCATAGCCAACCCGATGGCACAAATTCTGACCGGTTCAATGATGCTGAGGCACCTCGGAGAAGACGATGCTGCCGCGGATGTCGATGGGGCTGTATTGCAGTTGCTTGAACAAGGCGAACTGCTAACGCCAGATTTGGGTGGCTCTTCAACTACTCAGGCCGTGGGTGACGCAATCGCGGAAATCGTCTCGAAGTAAATTCACCAGGAATAAAACATGGATCCGTTCAAGAAAGTCGCTGTTGGAAACACTGGAGTTGAAGTACCGCTCCTTGGTTTAGGTACAGCACCGTTGAGCGGTATGGTGCTTGGAGACGGCCTCTACGGCGGCACGGCGCATGAAGAAGCTGTAAAGGTAATCAACCGCGCATACGATCTGGGCGTCTCCTACGTCGACACGGCCCCTCTTTACGGCGCCGGTCGTGCTGAAGCAAGGGTTGGACTTTCTGAGTACGGCTCAGGCGACCGGTCAAAGTTCGTTATTTCTACCAAAATAGGCAGGGTGCTCAATCCCACACCTGGCGGCATTTCACCGTCCGACGACCCGGACGGTATCGGTGACCTGACCGCGTTGAACACCTGGTCACGCGACGATGTGATGCGGTCTATTGAGGAAAGTTTGAAACGCCTCAATATGGACTCAATCGAAATCATCTACGTTCATGATCCGGACGTTGAGGCGTTCGGTGAGGATCAGGCTGTGAACGAGGCGTTCCCGACCCTTATTGAGCTTCGTGAGCAAGGCGTCATCATGGCAATCGGATGTGGCATGAACGAATGGCAAATGCCGTTACGATTCATCGAACGATTCGATCTCGACATAATTCTTCTCGCAGGTCGTTACACGCTGCTCGATCACGAAGGACTTTCTGAGTTCCTTCCAGCTTGTGTGGATCGGGATGTGAAAATTTGTGTAGGCGGTCCATACAACTCTGGAATCCTCGCTCGTGATCTTTCCAAGCCGGTTACGTTTAACTACGAACCTGCGGCAACGCACCTCGTAGAGCGAGCCAAACGACTCACTCGTGTTTGTGAGTCTCACGGTGTTGATCTAAAGGCAGCCGCTTTACAGTTTGTTCTCGCGCATCCGGCAGTCGCAACGGTGATTCCTGGCGCCCAGTCAATTGCGGAACTAGAGCAGAACATCGCAATGGTTCAAGCTGAAATACCGTCAGGACTCTGGTCGGATTTACGCTCTGAAAATCTAATCCCAGAGAGCGCGCCAACCCCGTAACTACCCTGTTTGGTACCCGGCCTCGTGTGCAGGGCTCTTTACGTGGGTCTCAACCGGGGTGTTGCCGATAAGGAAATCGAAGTCACAACCATCCTGCGCTTGGGTGATGTGCTGAGAGTACATTTTTCCGTAGCCGCGTTCGAACCCACCATCTGCAGGTCGTGATGGGAGTGCCGCACGTCTTTTGTCTAATTCGACCTGATCGACTTCCAGATCTAGTCTCTTGTTCTTTACATCAAGGGTGATCATGTCGCCGTCTTTCACCAGCGCCAGTGGTCCTCCGATGTGCGACTCAGGGGACACGTGCAGAACGATTGTCCCAAACGCTGTACCGCTCATCCTCGCGTCAGAAATTCTAATCATGTCTCGAACGCCTTGAGCGAGCAGTTTCTTTGGAAGCGGTAAGAATCCCGCTTCCGGCATGCCGGGGCCACCAACTGGTCCGGCACCTTTCATCACGAGAATGTCGTCTTTGGTTACATCAAGATCTGGATCATCAATTCGGTTCTTGAGATCTAATGGATTCTCAAATACCACAGCGCGACCGGTGTGTTTCATTAGATCCGGTGAAGCGGCAATGTGCTTGATTACCGCTCCGTCTGGTGCAAGAGAGCCTTTCAATACGGTGAGTCCACCTTCTTTTGCGAGAGGGGCGTCAACCGACAAAACTACATCGTCGTTGTGGCATTCGGCAGATTCAATATTTGTACCGAGCGTCTCACCTGTAACTGTCATACAGTCAAGGTTCAGCAATCCAGAAAGTTTGCTCAAAACTGCCTCAACTCCGCCGGCGTAGAACAGATCTTCCATCAAGTACTTTCCACCCGGCTTCAGATTCACAATTACCGGTGTACTTTCAGACAGTTCATTGAACCGCTCGATCGGCAATTTGACTCCTGCCCTTCCAGCAATCGCGGTTAGATGAATGATTGCGTTGGTTGATCCACCAGCAGCAAGCAGCATCCTGATAGCGTTGTCGAACGCCTCTTTAGTAAGAATGTCAGAAGGACGAATGCCTTTCTTGACGAGTTCCACAGCAGTGCGACCGGACTCTTCGGCGAGAACTTTCCTGCGTGAGTCGGCACCAGGCACAGCCGCACCACCTGGAAGTGACATACCTAGGGTTTCGACAATTGCCCCCATGGTCGAAGCAGTACCCATGACCATGCAGTGACCCGGAGAACGGTAAATTGCTGCTTCCATCGAGTCGTAGTCGGCCTGTGTGATTGTTCCGGCACGAAGTTCGGACCAGTAGCGTCGGCAATCAGTGCACGAACCGAGTTCCTCGCCTTTCCAATTGCCCTTTAGTTGCGGACCTCCAGTGAGAACAACGGCTGGAAGGTCGGCGGATGCGGCACCCATCATCATGGCAGGCGTTGTTTTGTCACAACCTGAAAGCAGGACAACACCGTCGATGGGAAGTCCTCTAATCATTTCTTCGACATCCATCGACATCAAGTTTCGACAAAACATCGAAGTCGGGGACATGAAGAATTCGCCGAGGGAGATGGTTGGGAACTCGATCGGAAATCCGCCTGCAGCGAGAATTCCTCGTTTTACGTGCTCAGCTAGTCCACGCAAATGACTGTTGCAGTGCGTTGCCTCAGACCATGAGTTGGCAATACCAATGACCGGTTTTCCTGAAAATGACTCTTCGGACCAACCCTGATTTTTCAAACCTGCCCGATGCAGGAATCCTTCAAGGTCTCTGGTTCCAAACCATTCTTCTGATCGCAGAACCATTCCGTTATTTCCGTTTTGGGCCATTTATCCCGTTCCTCGCGTTTGGATTGACTGTGGAAGAGGCGGCGAGTCTAGCAAACATGACTGTAGTATTTGTCTCGTTAAATCCCGGATTCCCACTTGTCTATGTCTTCGCAAAATCCCCACCGCTTTCCAGAACTTCGCGCCACAGGCACTCCTACAGAGATCGGTCACTCGATTGGTGAAAATTTTCGTACTGAAATATCAGAGCTGACTGAAGTTGTGATCGAGCGGTTCAACAAGGGCAGTGAACATCCGGTGAACTGGGATCATGTCGCACCCGCTTCCAAAGCCATGGTTTCGAGAGTTACGAAGTACTTCCCTGATTACATGGAAGAACTTGAAGCAACCGCAGGAGCGTCGGGAACAACAATCGAAAAATTGATGGTCCTCAACGCCCGGAACATGCTTGGATCGGTGCACCCCGAAGGGTGTACGTCGATAATGGTCGGAAGCTCAGCGTCACAAACCGGAAAGGGCCTCGTAGGGCAAAACTGGGACAACGATCCCGAGATGAGACCATTTTCTGCCGTGATCACCCGGGAGCCCACGAACGGATCCAAATCAATGTCGTGGACTCAACCTGGTTTGATTTCATATATAGGTATGAACGACAAAGGGCTTGGGATTTGCCTTAACGCGCTGAACGGTCCCAACAACACTGAAGGCGTTCCATGGTATTTCTTCGTGCGGTCGATTCTGGATTCGGACTCGATCGAAAAGGCTATAAGTTCGCTTGACTCCGCGCCCAGGTCGATTAGCGCAAGTGCAGCCATGATTTCGCGGGAAGGTCCTGTGAACCTCGAAATAACACCGGATGTTGTACACCCCATTTGGAGTTCACATGACGAACGGCAGATTCATACGAATCACTGTGTACATCCTGGTTTGATCACGAACAACGAAGAATATTCAGAAAACATTTATGGCCAATCGTTCGACCGAAAGAGTAGAGCAGAGGCGCTAATAGAAGATTTGAGTCCGAATCCAGAAATCAGTGTCAAAGAGGTGACAAACGCACTCTCAGATCACGCAGGATATCCAACATCGATCTGCCGCCACCCGAATGATCACTCAATCACCGGTTGGCAACGTTCAGTGATTTCAATCTTGATGGAACCAGACGCGGGCAAAATGCTCATTGCCCCTGGAAACCCATGCGAAAACGAATACGAAACTTATTTACTCAACTAAAGGATGAATAGCGACTAATGCGTTTTAGTAAAACTTCGCTATATGGCGGAGCCATCGGGTTGCTGATGGGGCTCGCTTTCACGGTTATTTCACTGTTCCAATTCGATGACTCGGAAACGAACGCTGGAGACGTGATTCTTGCAGGGCTCGTTATCGGAGTTCCGATCTCAGTGATGATCGGTTTGGGAATCGGCTGGCTGTGGGGGCGTTTATTTGGCCCTGATAGCTTCTAGCGACGTAGACCCAGCAAACGAAGCATTCGGGTCAGCAAATTACCCGAATTGCTCTTCTTTTTCCGTTCCCGGGTGCACTTAACGCAAGTGCAGTAGGGAGGATGTTTATCACCCCGATATGCTCGTTCGTTCATCAGCGTTGAACCGGATTCGTAAATAGATGCTTCAGCTCAAGTTTATCGGTCGTGAGTAACAGAGTCTTAAACCAGAAACCCCTCGCAAACGCGGTGGGGGGTTCAGAAAATTGCTGTTACTACGCAGATTGAGCTAGCAGTGATGAGTCTGCTGACTGCGATCCAGTCGCTTTGGAAGCCTTTAGAGCCCAGTTCACGCACATCTCAACTTCACCAGGTTCCCAAGGCTTTGTGACGTAGTCCCGAACGCCAAGTTGAACTGCCTTCACCATATTCTGGCGGTCACCCTGTGCGGTAACCATGATTACCGGGATGTTTGCCAATTGTGGCTGAGACTTGATCCGCTGAAGCGTCTCGAGTCCATCCATGCCTGGCATGGCGATATCTAGAAGAACAACATCCGGTCGAGACTTGTTGATTGCCTCGAGCGCATC
>CAYYMP010000091.1:0-7611 GCA_964472915.1 uncultured Dehalococcoidales bacterium
CGTAAACACCGGTTCTTCCGAAAAGCCTGTATTCCATGGGATTCCTTTTACTAACAACACGCAAGGATGGAACAAATCCTCAGCGTCGTTCGTTATATCACTACAAGACACCTTGATTTGGACTGTTTCAGTTTGAATTGAATAACTGAAACGCATTATTTATTGCGGTAAATAATTATGGTGTTTGAATGTGAAAGGACGGATCTCATGTTCACCCGACTCAATTGGCGATACTTTGCGCTGCTGGCTGTGATGTTGTTCGCGGTCGTTGTAGTTGCATGCGGTGGTGGTAGTGATGACAGCGGCGAGTCGTACGCTTACTACGAGGATTCAGCTACTGGTTCGTCTGGCTATCCGGGTGGAGGCGTCGCAGCAACGGCAGCTCCAGCGGCCACAGCTGTTCCAGCACCAGAGGCTCCTGTCGATGCTTCAGATTCCGAGTTTTTCATCCCTGACTCTGGCTATGGACTGTCGGAGGAACAATTAGAAAAACTTCAGAGGCAAGCCGGAGGTGCTGATTCAGACTCCGGCTTTAAAGCAGGTGGAAACGAACTCGAAAACGAGATCGCCTCTGCTACTTAAGGACGAGTGATCATCCGCACCGGTGATCTTTCACTGGTTGTTGAGAGCGTTCCTGAGTCCATCGATGACATCACTAACATTGCCGTGTCATCCGGTGGATGGGTTGTGAATTCACAGCTGACCCAGGTCTTCCGAGGATCTATTTCGATCCGGGTGCCGGCGGCTAGATTCGATGACGTTGTAGAACAGCTTGAAAACCTGTCGACTGACATCAACTTCGTCACGACGACGAGTAAGGACTTCACAGAAGAGTTCACAGACACCACCGCTCGTGCGGAAACTCTCCGAGCCACGCTTGAGCGTTTACAAGTTCTCTACGAGCGGGCGTTTTCCGTTGAAGACGCGATCACGATCCAGAAAGAAATCACGAGTGTTCAGGGTGATCTTGAAGCCCTAGAAGCACGGCTAAGCTTCCTGTCGCAGAGTTCGGCATTCTCGTTGATTTCGGTTTTCCTGGAAGCTCAGCCGATTACGATCACGATAGATGCCGGTGAGGACCTTCGAGCTGCGGTTCATCACCCGACTACGTTCCGTGCGAAATTCACTCCACCTGAAGGCTTCGAAGAGTTCTCGGTGGTCTGGGACTTTGGCGATGGTTTTGGTGAGCAGCGAGTCAACCGAGTAGTGCCGACTGGAAATGGTGATGAGCTGATAACTGCGCCAGTCATTCACTACTACCAGCGCGACGAGGACTCACCGTTCATCGTGAGTGCAAAACTGCAAGCGTCTGGTGATGCCGGTCTTGCCGAAGGTGAAGACACATTGGTGGCAACAGTAAGTCAGCTGCCGGTCATCGAAGTGTTCGCAGGTGAAAACCAGGTAGTCGAGTACAAGAGCGACGTTGAGTTCAGTGGTTCGTTTACTCGTCCTGAAGGTATTACCGATCTGGAGTACACCTGGAACTTCGGCGATGGTTCTGCTCCCCTGACAGTCGCTCTCGCAGATGACGAAGAAAGTACCGAAATCAACGCAACTCATTCGTTCCAGAACTTTAGACCGAACGCGTACATGGTCACTTTGACCATTACCGGTCAAACCGAGGTTGGTGAGGTCGAGGCTACTGGAGAGGTTTGGGTATCCGTTCGTGAGAGCATCGGTGTCGCATCGGCTGACCTCGATGCTGGAAGCACTGTACGGGATGCAGGTCGAACACTAGGTCAAATCGGAGTGTTTGTCCTGGAGATGGGACTATGGATTGCGATTCTGAGTCCAGCATGGATTATCGGACTCGCCATCCTTTACTTCGTGGTACGACGCCGCCGCATCAAGGTTCCTGCAATCAGGAAATCAACTGACTAGTGCAACAGAAAAGAGGGAGCCAATCTGGCTCCCTCTTTTATTTCTAACGAGGATCGACTTCTAGACGTACAGATCCATCGGTGCCTTTTCGGTGAGCCATTCGATGCCGTCGTTGGTGAGAAGGAACTGGTCCTCGATTGAAACGAAGATGTCGCCACCTTCCGAGTGGCAAATAGTTGGCTCAAGGGTTTCAACCATGTTTGGCTGCAACACGGTATGGTCATTAAGAGCAATGTAAGGCGGCTCGTGAACCACACGGCCTACTCCGTGACCGGTGTACGGGATTACCGGTGGATATCCAATGTCGTCGTACAGCTTCAACTCGATTTCTCGCAGAGTTGAGCACTTCATACCCGGCTTCATCTCTTCCATGCACCGCTCGACCAGCCATTTTTCAACGGCGTGAGCTTTGGCAAGTGAGTCGGAAACTTCGCCGAAACCGACGATTCTAGAGAGGTTGCAAATGTAGCCCTGGTACTTTGCCTGACCGTCGATTCGGATGAACATGCCTTTCTTCAATTCAACATCACCTGAGGCGGGTGAACCGTTTGAAAGATCGAGACCGGCTGGGCCGTAAATCACATATGCTCGTTCGTAGTCGACGCCGTTTTCAACACACAAACGTTTGTACACGGCCTGGAGATCGGGCTGAGTCATGCCTTCTTCGGCTTCGTGGATTGTGTCGAGCCAAACCTTGCTGGTTCGGTCACAAGCAATTCTGAACCGGCGAATTTCCTCGTCGCACTTGATCATCCGCAACTGCCAGATCGCATCTTCCGCGTCTACGAAAGTTGCGTTCGGTAGGAGTTCCATCAGACGATCAGAGTACTTCGAACCAAGGAAGCGCTTTTCGATAGCGATAGTGCCCTTGTCCAGTCCCTTTTCCTTCAGTGCATTGGCGGTTACTTCCATAGCGTCGCCTGAAGGCGGGTCGGGATCGAGAGGGTTGTCCCAGGTTTGAATGTAGTAGCCGGGTCCCCAGAACCGTCGGTCCTGAATCCATGGATCCATGATCCCGATCGTGGTTGACTCAGAAGCACCAACAACTATGAACGCATCTCGTTCGCGTGCAGCCGGGAGTCCTACCACGTTCATGTGGGTAGCTTCGGTGTCCCAGAGAACGTAGAACTGGTCGCTCACGGGGTGCCAGTAATCGGATAGATAACCCACACCGTGGCGGGAGGTAGCAAGAATCACATCGATTCCTGCGGAGTTCATGATCGACGTAGCTCGATCATAGTCAAACAGCTGCATGGGCCCCACTCAGTACATTCGCAACGTACCAACCACGTTGCGCCGGCAGGATTGTACCGATGTACTGAAATTGAGGGCTAAATTACGCCCTCAAAACGTAGCCGTATCCACGTAGCGAATGGATTACGCGTGGCTCGCCGTCAGCTTCTAGCTTTTCTCGCAAGTGCTTGATGGTCACGTTCATTACGTTTGAACTGACGCCGTTCTTGTCGCCCCAGACTCGGGAGATGATCTGAACTCTAGAAAGCGCCGCGCCTGGGCTTTGGAGGAACGTGTCGAGCAGATCGAATTCACGTCGCGTTAGATTCAGGTCTCGCTCGCCTCTTTGTGCGGTTTGAGAGTCGGTAGAAAGGCGAATGTCACCAAACGACCTTGGAGCGTTTGCGGCGGAAGTTTTTCGTTGAGTCAGACCTAGAGGGTCATCGAGCTGAACACGGCGCCTCATTTCGGAAAGGCGATTTATTTCGACTGTAAGTTCTCGCTCGTCCTGAACACTGTTTAGCGACCGTTGTGTTTGGCTGACGAAGTCGACACACTTTGTTTCGCTTGCTCGAGTGAAATGGGTTGAGGACACGAAAAACAATGCTCCCCAGGCGGCACCTTTGAAAACGATTGGGATGGCAAGACATTCGTAGTCTTCAAATTTTTTGAATGTCGAGTTGAACAGTGCTCGATTTACTACGCCCTCAAGAATGTCTCTGACGTGAGATGTGACTTGCTGTTGATTCAGGAATACCTTCTGTAAAGAGGGATTGGTATTTGCGTTCACTTTGACAGAAGGAGTCCATTCAGCAACTGCGCGTCTTGCAGTTGCCAGGGTTTGAGAGAAGATCTGGGTGCCAGTTCCCGAAACCGACTCAACTTGAACTTCACTCGAGTCTCCATCAAATGAAACCAAGCACGCGAAAGCAGCCGGCGTCAGGTCAACCGCGAGGCGCGATATTCGGTTGTAAGCAATGTGATCCTGTTGCATTTAGGTTCATCCGAACAGACCGATGGCGCCGAGTTTACACGTCTACTTTCCTCGGGAAGGTTCTTCGAGATCGATCTGGTAGTGGAGCCTTCTGCTGTCTGACGGCGTTTTATCGCTGAAATTCGCTCGTTCGAACTTTGCTGGCGAACCCATGTAGGTGTACGAAGTTGATCCCGGTTCGACAGGGAATCCCTCAACTTTTGCAGCACTCATTGATCGAGCGTACTCGACAGCCGCGTTAAGTAGACCAGTTGTTATTCTTGTACCCCGATATTTCGCGTCGACGAAAAAGCAAGTTACCGACCACACTTTTTCTGGATCATCTTCGGATAACGGTAGCGTCCTTGACCTGAGCAATGCCGTTAAGGATTGTCGAGGCCCAATTGAACACCAACCGATTGGAGTGCCATCGAGATAAGCAAGTAGACCAACCGGAACCCCTTGTACTACTAACTTGTTGAGTGAGTTGATCCGATCCTCTTTCGATGATTTAGAAAACTCTGCGCTCGAAAGCCGCCATCTCATGCACGAGCAGTACCTAAATTTGCCGTGGTTTTCTGAAAATCGCTTTAAATCACTCAGGCGATCGAGTGTCACCGGGTGGTATTCAACGTTCAATGCTCGGTTCAGTCCCTTATTCTGCCTCGGGCTGCAATCACCCTCGAAACTAGCTCAGTTGTGGAAATGCCTTCTGTGTACGGAATCCTCTGGAAGATTCCCAGTTCGATTGGTACTGCGTAGCAAAGTGCTTCTAGCTCGGGAGTGAAATCATCGCCATGCAGAATCAGTTCGATGTTGTGTTTCTCGATCCACTCACGGTCAATTTCGATCGGGGCGTTGGGAATCACTTCGTCGACGTACCTGCAGCCTTCGACTGAGCGAACACGTTCTTCCATGGTCAGGATTGGTTTTGTCTTGTACGTGATCGCTTCGTCGGCGTGAATTCCGACGAGCAACGTGTCACCGTACTCGCTTGCCTGTCTAAGGAAGTTGACGTGTCCGTAGTGGAAAAGGTCAGCGACCATGTCGACGTATACGCGTGTGATTTGAACTTCTCCTTAGAGGGTTTTCAGATTTCAGGAACCAGTAACGGGCTACTGGTTAGCGAACTGCCCGGAATTGATTAGTGCGTTTGCTCTTCCGGCAGGACGGTCAGGATCAGGTTTGTACACGTAGTCGACGCCCGGTTCGAGTTCTTCGAGATAAAGAATTTCTCGATGACCCTCGACCTCAACCGCAACCACGTAGCAAGCCTCTTCCGGCAGGTTGAAGTAGACGAATCCGTCTGCGTTTGTTTCGGCGTTGTCGAGTCCGGTTAGCACCGTTGTTGCCGCAAGTGAGACTGATGCTCGCTCAATCGCATCCCCACTGGAGTCGAATACTCGCATTCGGGTGTTGTGATTAGTTGCATCGAAGGTATCGGACAGTTTGAGCAAATCCCGTGATTTTGAATCGGCAGTTTTGGCAGCCGTTTCCATCTGTTCCAGGACCTCATCTTCAAATCCACCAGCACTCTTAGGGGTTTGCCAGTCCGGTCCGTACTTGAGCTCGAAATACTTTTCCGGTGGGTTCGGGACCATGAAGGTTTCGCCAAGAAATTCGATTGGTTTGAGATCCTCGTGCAGTGATGCAGGAATCTCGATGACTGGCCATTGATAAATGTTGCCATCGACGATTCGGTAGCAGGTCCAGTCCATCTGGATGCCATGGCGTTTCATATCCACGCTCAGGTGCAATTCGCTGTCGATTACATCGACATGAAACCCCTGCTCTTCGAAAACTTTGGCAGTTTCTAGGACCTTATCTTCAGTCAGGCCGTGAAGCCCGATTACCGAGCCAATATCGAGATCGTCATCCCAGGGAATGAACGCGCCGTCCCTGACCGCACCCAGGCAAGTGCCGTGACGCAAGAAGAATGCGACGCCACATTCATCGAGAACGGCTTTTGCTTCTTTCAGGACTGCCTCAGCCACAGGCATATCCATTGGGTCGAATGACGTGATTTTCATAGTCAGAATTCGAAAACCGTTATAGTAACGGCTCAACAGCGGCCATGTTTTGCCGCGTCACCTCGCCCCTGGCACTCTACGTCAACGCCGTTTTGCGAACCCAACGAGCAAACCGATTTGGAGCTCGTCACCGGAGATAAGGAACTGTATGTATCAACTTCAGGCCAACTCGAATCTCTCATCACAAGAAAACCAGCTTGTTCAGCAAATACAATCGCTGAACTCCGAAGCAGGATCCCATTCACCCAGCCTTAGCACTCTCTACCAGGCGATCCCTGATTTGAAGATCGAAGTTGATGCCTGCTTCCTGTCCAATCCTTTTGCTACCGATCTAGTGCTAGACCGGATCAAGTCCCAAGTAATTTCAAACCCAGAATTCCTTCACCGGACGATCGAAGCATACCCATCGCAAAACCAAGCGATCGCGGAGCAATTCGCCCCGGCAGTAGGTGCCGATCCATCACGAATGTTGATCGCTAACGGTGCCACGGAAGCAATTCAGGCTGTTATCAAGAATTTTGCATCGCATTTGCACATCGCGATTCCTACGTTTTCTCCGTACTACGAATTTGCAGATGAACGTACGGCAGTTACTGAGTACCGATTGAACACAGATGACGATTTCGTTGTGGATCCGGAAGAATATGTTCGGTCGGTGAAAGAAAGCGGTGCTGATGTTGCCGTTCTCATCACGCCGAACAATCCGGACGGACGAAACATTCCCGTTTCAGATTTAGTCTGGATGCTTGAACAGTTGCGCGATCTGAGAGCTGTGATCGTCGATGAGAGTTTTATTCATTTCTCGAGAATAGCCGAGCAGCACGACGGACTCCCCACACTTGTGAAAGTGGTTGAATCGTTCGAAAACGTGATCCTGGTCAAAAGCATGTCGAAGGATTTCGGTGTCGCAGGAATTCGTGCTGGATACGCACTGATGAATTCTTCGAGGGTTGAGAGATTGCTCGATTCCGGCTACCTGTGGAATACGAACGGTTTTGCCGAGTATTTTTTCTTGCTGTTTCCGGACGACCAGTTCCTGGACAAATACAAAGAAGCGCTGAGCCATTACTTGGGTGTGATTGATCGATTTACTGCGAAGTCGTCCACTCTTTCAATTGTCGAACCAGTCCCAACGGAATCGAATTTTCAGCTAATGCGCTTGCCGAACGGGGTCTCGTCAGACGTGGCTGCTGCTCTGCTTCTTTACCGATACGGGGTTTATGTCCGGTCTTGTTCAGACAAGATCGGTCTTGATGGTGACAACCTGCGTGTTGCGATTAGGACTGAAAAAGAAAACGAGTTAGTTCTCGACGCGATCGAGGAAGTAGTTACTGACCTGGTTGGTTAGTCGATTACTGACGAGATTTTCTCAGGCGCGCAAAAACGACCGGCGACCGTTGTGAGGCGGCAGGAACCGGGCCTCAGTCGTTTGTGACCGGGCCGGACTTTCGTCCCTGGGTCACGAGGCGCAGTCTCCTATCCCTAACCCTTTCC
>CAYYMP010000092.1:0-7521 GCA_964472915.1 uncultured Dehalococcoidales bacterium
GTCTGGATCAGTTGATGTGTCGTCAGGCGTGTCAGGAGGAGTTACATCTGGATCAGTTCCAGTGTCGTCGCCTGAGTCCGGCGGAGTGACGTCATCGTCGTCGTCGTCCTTCTGCTTATCTGGAGCTTTGTCCAGAAGAACACCTGCGCGGTCACCAACGGCAACGTCATCCCACGAAATCTCTTGTCCTTTGGACTTGATAGTGGCGCTACCCACGTTGATCGTCACGTTGCCCCATTTGGTCTCAACGACGAAATCGGAATCGCTTTTTGCAACGATGGTTCCGGTCACACCTCTACGGGTCAACTGACCTTGTGGAACGTGGTCATCGTTGCTGGTATCCGCGGAAGCAGTCGACAGTACCGTCACATACGGCAATGTCAGTGCAAGAACGAGGAGTAACGCTATTGGTCGGTAAAGTTTGATCATTGCTTTCCCCTCTACGCGGCCGGATCGTAGATTATTACGAGCACTATGCTGGACTGATCGCCCGCCGCTGTACTCGCTACAACTTCAACAATATTGGGACCTTCGTCCAGTGTTACGGTCGATCTGAACTCACCGTCTACCGCAACGTCGACGAAATCGTCATTTACGGATACGAGAGCATCAACCGTTGTCCGTCCAACAATCTCGTATGTATCTGTTCCCACGACATCTTCGCCGTCAACGGGTTGCAGGATGTCCAAGAAGAACTCTGCAAGAGCATCAGGCGTTGCCGTTGGAACAGGAGTTGCGGTTGGTGGCACCGGAGTTGCGGTCGGAACTGCTGTAGGAACAGCAGGCCTGGCCGTCGGCGCAGGAGTATCTGGCCGATCCGGCTTCTCAGGAAGGTCGACTGGACGAGATCCTTCTTCACCCGGTTCCCCTACATCAAGCTTGATGACCGGTTTGAACAGAAATCCCTGACGCTGACGATCAACCAGTGATTCATCTACGTCAAAATCGAGACTAATAAACGTCGTGGTGTCTTCTTCGAGTTCAAACGTGCCGACTAATCGAATCGTGTCACTCGGGACTTCCGCTATAACGATCTCACCGTTTTTCTCGATTTCCACTTCAGGAACTGAGAGTCTCACCTGGGTGTAACGTCCGACCGGTAAGTCGGCTTCACCGAGAATGGCCTCAACACCTTCAAGTGCTAGAAGCTCAAAGGTGATTTCTTCGTCAATCACCGTCTCCCATCCAGAACCGTCTACTGATACCTGAACATCGTCAGTAGTTACGTAGACAGCCGTAATCGAAGGGTCCGGGGCATCTGTGACTCTTACCTCAAGTGTTCCAGTCCCGGAACCACCTGAAGAGCCAGAAACCGACGTGCTGGTCGCCGAAACTCTTGTCGGATCCAGCGCGGTTGTAGCCGCAACTGTTGGATCTTCATCACCACCACCGCTACACGCGACCGCGATCATCGATGTCAAAGCGAGAGCCGTGACAAGAATTAGTCTGAGTTTTGAACTCTGTCGAATCATATTTTCTCGCCGTTAAACAAAAAACTCGGTGAGACACGCAAACTGTCCACGAATCGTGGAAGACTCACATATTAGTCCACAGTTTGTTCTCAGCGCTCACCGAGTTCGGTAATAATCCGTTTACTAAGATTACTGCTGCATTACGAATGAGTAAAATCCCCGTTCATATTGCAGATTATTTCGGTACGGAGCGAGAGTTGGTATCAGCACAGCAGTTCGACACAGTCATCAAAGGCGCAAGAGTAGTCGACCCAACAAATTCAATTGACGGGACACTTGACCTCGGCATTCGGCACGGCAAAGTTGCCCAAATATCTGAGCACATTGCCCCTGAGAACGCGGATGACGTGATCGAGGCTGGCGGACTGATCGTTATGCCAGGGCACATCGACACTCACGCTCACCTATCCAGCCCGTTCAACACATCTGTGGATCGAGCATTCGGACACGCCATGCTCGTCGAATCTGGCACTACGACGGCAATTGATCTAGCGGGTGACCCAACAGCAATGTCGAAAGGCATGCTGGCTCGCGGTGCTGGAATGAACGTCGCTTCTCTGATGGGTCTCGTTCCACACAGCACAATCCCCGAAGACGACCCTCGCCCAAATGTGTTGAGGGATGCAATTGCCGACGTAAAAAAACGAGGCGGCTACGGTGTAAAAATGCTCGGTGGCTATCACCCGTTTACACCAGAGGTTTCATCCACCGTGGTTAAGGAAGCGAACGAGCAGTTGGCTTGGGTCGCTTTTCACGTAGGTACGAAGGATTCCGGTAGTGACATGACTGGTCTTCGCGAAGTTCCAGAAATTACCGGAAATGGACGCCTACACGTCGCACATATCAACTCGTACACGCGTGGAATGATCGATGAACCACATGAGGAGGTTCGAGAAGCTCTGGCAATGATCGAGTCGATGAAGTCGAACTGGATCACAGAGGCATATCTCGCCCAGGCAAACGGTACGAACGGCAAGTGCGACGAAGAAGGAAATGTTGTTTACAACGTCGCACAGAACTGTTTGAAAGCCCGCGGCTACCCGACAACTGAGGCAGGTGTTCGCCAGTCGCTACTCGACGGCTACGGGTCAGCACTTGTCGAGCGTGGCGGACGAGTTGTGCTGGTTACCGGACAGGAAGCTGTCGATATCTGGGAATCAAAGGCAACAGATGCCTCGCTGAGTTACCCGGTGAACCCGCCAACAAGTGCATTTAGTCTCGCAACAGCTCGATATGACGATGGATCTTTCGTCGTCGATGCAATTTCGACTGACGGTGGCTCACTCCCACGCAACGTTGCAATCGAGAGAACAATGGCACTTGTGAACTTTGGAGCGTTGAGCATGGACGAAGCCGTGATCAAGCTGAGTTACACGCCTTCACGTATGCTCGGACTGCTAAACAAAGGCCATTTCACTGAGGGAGCCGATGCAGATGTCACTATTGTGAATCCTGCAACAGGCAAAGCCACGATGTCCCTTGTTGCTGGTGAACTCATCATGTTGAACGGTCGAGCTATTGGAAAAGGTGGCACGTGGCTCGTTCTCGAAGACGGCAAGCAAGCGGCTGAGCAGTCTGGACTCCCGTACGAAGTCGTGAATCTTGAAAACAGTAAGTTGTACGCGGGTTGGAACTGAGGAATTTTCAATGACACTCAAAGACCGAATTGGAGTCGATGCAGGCAAAACCAAGCTCGAAGATGCAATCCAGTGGGCAGCAGACAACGAGTTCTACTACCTTGACTTCAACGCAGATGCAGGTCCGAACCACATGGATACATGGACTCCTGAACGATCCAAAGAGGTTCGTGAAATGTGCGAAGCAAACGGGATTTCGATCGGACTCCACACCCTTTCGGCTGTAAACATCGCCGAGTACTCGCCTTATGTTTCTCGCGCAGTTGATGAGTACCTGAGAGGTTCCATTGATCTTGCCAATCAGCTCGATTGTGCCTGGACAGTTGTCCACGCCGGGTATCACTTTTCAGGTGACGTTCCGGAACGAACAAAAGCATCGATTGAAAGACTAAAGCGGATCGGCAAATACGCATCCGACACTGGTCAGAGAATTCTTCTTGAAAACCTGAACTTTGAACCGGAACACTCTGAAGTCCACTACATGGCTCATACAGTCGAAGAAACCCGCCAATATTTCGACGAAATTCCGCCAGAACATCTTGGTTGGGCATTCACAGCCAACCACTCTCACCTCGTGCCAGATGGTGTAGACGGTTTCATCGACGCATTTGGAATCGAACGGATCGGAGAGGTACGACTCGCAGACAATCACGGCGACTACGAGGTCCACCTGATTCCTGGCGAGGGAACGCTCGATTTCAAGAACCTGTTCACTCGTCTTGAGTCCGCGGGCTACACCGGGCATTACTCGATGGCCTACGGTAGCGACGCTGAACGCGTTGTATCCCGCGATCACCTGAGTTCTTTGATCTAATACCTAGCTCAAAACGGGAACGGTTAGATGTACAAGCACGTAGCGATATCTGACGAAAATTCACTCTTCCCTGAGGGAGCAACCACTCACGGTCGATCAACCCGAGCACCTGCAACAGGCACTCGAGGCATGGTCGCTTCTGCCCATCCCTACGCATCTCGTGCCGGTCTCGACGTCCTTCAAGATGGCGGCAATGCGGTCGACGCTGCTGTAGCGGTTGCGACGACCCTGAACACTGCCGAGCCTTATATGTCCGGTGCTGGCGGTATCGGCATGGCGATGATCTATATCGCCAAAGAAAACCGAACTCGTATTTTGAATTTCTCGGGACACGCACCAAACGCGGCGCAGCCAGAAATGTACGACAAACTCAACGCCGAAACAGGACCGATTTCGCCGTTGGTTCCCGGGAATGTCTCTGGCTGGATGACCATGCACGAGGAATACGGAAAGTTGCCTCGGGCTAGAGTTCTGAGAGATGCGATTGATTACGCCAGGGACGGCATTGCACTGTCCCCGTTCAATGCCTCGATGGTTGAAGAGAATTTGGTTCGAATCGACCAGTTCGAGACATCGCAAAAAGCGATAGTTGTTGAGAGAGAACGACTTAGTGCGGGGTCTGTTTTCAAGCAGCCCGATCTTGCTGACACATATTCGCTGATCGCTGAAGGTGGACAGAAAGAGTTCTACGAAGGCTCACTTGGTGACAGAATTCAGCAAGGACTTCAAGTGTCAGGCGGGATTATTAGTCGTGATGAACTGGCTGAGTACCGGGCCTATTGGCAGGAACCGCTCTCCACGAACTACCGGGGATTCGAAGTTCGTACCCCGCCACCCAACTCCGCCGGATACCAGATCCTCGAAACACTCAACATCCTCAGCCACTTTGACGATCTTCACTACGGATCTGCCGACACGGTTCACAAACTGGTTGAAGCTGTTTACATCGCGGCGGATGATCGCGCCAAATACTCAGGAGACCCTCGATACGTCGATATTCCGCTTGATCGACTGCTCTCCCCTGAATACGCAGAAGAGAAAGCTGCTGGAATAAATCTTCTTGAATCTGGAGGTCCGCCTACTGAACGATGGAACCGTTCTCGCGTGGATCATCCACCAGCTGGCGTAAAACCTGAGTTTGCGAGTGGTCTCACTACCCACTTTGCTACCGCCGATTCCGAAGGAAATGTTGTAACCGTTACGCAAACCCTCGGTGGAGCGTTCGGTTCAGCTGTTGTTGCTGGTGACACTGGTGTGTTCATGAACAACATGTGCAAGTGGTTTGATATCGAAGCCGGAACCGACAGTCCGAACATCATCGGTCCGGGTAGGCAACAAGATTTCTGTCTTGCACCGGCGCAGGTGTTCCGCTTGGACAGCGATTCAACTCGAATTCACCTGTCGCTCTCGACTCCTGGTAGCTGGGGCATTCTGCACACAACTGCTCAAATGATTCACAACCAGTTAGATCACGGAATGAACGTTCAGGAGGCGATCGAGGCACCAAGGTTCCGCTTCTATGACGACGGAATGTTGTTGTTGGAGAACCGGTTCCCTCGAAGGATCCGGGAAGACCTTGCGAGGCGCGGGCATCGTGTTCATGTTGCGCCCGATTGGCACAACGCAGTTGGTGGAGGACAGGGGATCCAGTTCACAGAGCACGGATCGATGCTAGGTGGGGCCGACCCAAGGCGAGACGGGGTTGCGCTGGGTTATTAGTCCGTTGGCTTCGAGCGTGACGGGGTTATGGCGCGATCGTGACGATGTCACTCAGCCATAAATCTCCTATCCCTAGCCCTTTGCAGTCCGGAAAGGGAACCACCTCGTGATAATGGTGAGACAATTGTCGAACGATGGCTAAACCCAACAATCACATTCGCGCCAGCTACGGCAATCTTTCCGAATTCCCGAAGATGGTATTCGGGGTCATGGGTTCAGCTGGCGGTGAACTTGCAGAGGACTCCCGCGACAAGATTTTCCATCTGGGTGCTGAAGTAGGAAGACGCGGATACACACTGGTTACTGGTGTGGCGCCGGGACTGCCGCACGACTCTGTGCTCGGCGCAAAATCTGAAGACGGCCTGGTAATCGGAATTTCACCTGCCCAGAGCTTCACAGAGCACATAGACCGCTATTCATCACCAATTCGGGGTTACGACATGATCGTGTACACCGGAAGCGGTCTGATGGGGCGTGAGATAGAAAACATTCGAAGTTGCGACGCAGTTGTGATCGTCGGTGGACGTTCCGGGACACTCGGAGAATTCGCTATTGCGTATGACGAGGCGAAGCTAATCGGAGTCCTTGAAGGAACTGGCGGAATAGCCGACCACATTGACGAACTCGTCCAGGTGATCAATAAGGACACCGGAGCCAAGGTAATCAGCAGTTCTGATCCAGTTGAACTAGTTCGAATGCTTGAGAATGAGTATGTAGAAAACGTACTGCCGAGCTACCTTGAATTGATCGAAGATCACAACCCAGATGGGGATCTTGAGTAGTCAGTAACAGCTGAGCACTCAAGCTGAACTTAAACTCCCCCTCACCAGAGGTCCCTCCAACATGGTCGGGACGCGTATTAAGGGAAATATATGAGCGTAGTGAAAATTAACGCGATTGAAGTTGGTCCAGATCGAGGACCTGAACTCGAAAAACGGTTCGAAGCTCGTGCAAAAGAAGTTGAGCAAATGCCGGGTTTCGAGGGATTTGAGCTACTTCGTCCTGTTGAAGGCGAGTCTAGGTATTTCGTTTACACGCGCTGGGAATCGGAAGAAGCATTCCAGAACTGGGTAAACAGCCCTGCATTCCAGCACGGTCACAGGCAAGCCGCAGCCGACAAGAGTCCGCAGCCGGTCGCACATGGCTCGTCGTTGCTTAGCTTCGAGGTTGTGCTGAAGGCGTAGTGATGGTCGATGAGTTTCGAGATCCTTAAACAAGTTCAGGATGACAACAAAAGTTCGGAGCTCTCCCTTCGGTCGGAATGACAACAAAAAAGCCCCGGAATGACTCCGGGGCTTTTCTGAATATTTACTTTCGTTGGCTCCGAGCGGATATACGTCCTTGATCGCGAACGTCGCAGTCTCCCACCCTCTGACTCCCTCCCATTACGGGAGGGGGAACCAGTCGCCAGCGACCTAGCGCTGTACTCGGCCTGAGGTGTCTCCACCAGCTACTGCCATTACTTCCTTCACGCTAACGAGGTTAAAGTCACCGTGGAAAGTGTGTGACATTGCCGATGCGGCAACAGCGAAATCAAGAACCTGTCGGGAATTCCATCCGTCCTGATTCAGTCCGTAGATCATTGCTGCGCAGAACGAGTCACCACCGCCAACACGGTCGACAATTCGAACCGGGTACTTCTTACCAACGAGAATCTCGTCACCGTCGAAGTAGATTGCGCTCCAGTCGTTGTCATCGGCTGACTGGCTTTCACGCAAGGTGATCCCAACCTTCTTGAAACCGAATTTGTCAACGAGTTCCTGAACAACTGGTCTGTAGGCGTTAGGGTCGATTTCACCTGTAGTCACGTCAACGCCTTCAGCAGCAACACCAAGACACTTCTCAGCGTCTTCTTCGTTTCCGATCGAAACATCTACGT
>CAYYMP010000093.1:0-7507 GCA_964472915.1 uncultured Dehalococcoidales bacterium
TGATGGGTCGAATGCGGGAAGTATTGAAATATTCAGATAATGCGTGCGGCCAACCTGACTCACAAAACTATTTTACTCCTTAATTGAGATTGCCCAACGGTGGGTTTTATACGACTCCGTATATGTCATCTCACCCACGTGCCCGAACCGCAAGATGGACTTGACTGAGATCAAGTTCAGAAACATCATTGCGGACGACAAGCAAAGCAAGCGGTCAATTCGGTCATCCCGTCCCGAATCACCAATCCCAGAGGACCTAAATGAAAACCGTCAAACAAATCGAAACACCGTGCGAAATGCCCAACGGTCTTCAGTGGTACGAAGATGAGCTGTACATCATGGATCAGCTCACGGACAACGTTTACGTCGTGAATGAATCTGGTGATCTTCTTCGTACGATTTACACCCCTACCGCTAATGGATCCGGAATCACTGTAGGTGGTGGCTATCTGTGGACTGCGTCGAACGGTGAGTCCGCATCGCGCCCGCGCCGTTCAACCGACACAGGCCTCGGATACGTCTACAAACTGGATTTGGAAACAGGTGAGGCAATTGACCGTTACCGAACTCCCGACGGGGGCGGAATCCACGGAATCGAATACGACGATGGCAAAATCTGGGTAACGGCGTTCCAACCTACGGCTATTTACCTCTGTGACCCGGAAGACAATTTCAAGATTGTTCACCACTTCGAGGTTGACCTGCCAAGACTTCACGGACTGGCGCGGGTCGATGATGGTCTTTGGTGCGCCCACACAACTGACAACGTAATCGTGAAATACGACATCGAATCAGGGGCAGAAAAAGAACGCATCACGATGGACCCAGGTGACGCGTTCATTCATGGAATGTCGATCAAAGACGGCAAGCTCTGGTACGGAGACGCCAATTTTGCAGGGAAGCACAACACGGCAACAGTCGGGAAGCCTGAAATAGGTGTGATCGTTCCTTAGGCCTTCTACTTAGTTCCGAAAAAGGAATCAGAAAATTGAGCACCCATCCGGTCGTAGATAGTCATCATCATTTCTGGGAAATCGACCGTTTCGACTATTCATGGATGCCTGAAGGCAGTCCTTTAGCAGTCGACTACGGTCCGGCAGACCTTGAGCCGCTGATCAAAAATGTTGGTGTTGATTACACCGTAATTGTCCAAGCCGTTTCATCACCTGACGAAGCGCGCTGGCTACTAGAACTTGCGGAAAAACACGAGTTCATTGCGGGAGTAGTCGGATGGGTTGATCTGACCGATCCAAGGGTCGGCGACACTTTGGAAGAGCTTCAGGAAAGTTCTTACTTCAAAGGTGTTCGCCACATTTGGGAGAGTGAAGATGATCCTGGCTGGATCGTCCATTCAGGTGCAATCGAAGGTTTAAAGGAATTGGTTCGTCGGGACCTGACATTCGATTTCCTCGCCAAGCCACCTAACCTTCCATTTATTCCAAGGGTGATGGACCAGGTTCCTGATCTACGCGCTGTTGTCGACCATATCGCTAAGCCAGTTATTGCCGAACATTTGGTAGAACCCTGGCTGACTGACATGCGGAAGGTTGCCAGCATTAATGGGATGCACTGCAAAATTTCCGGGATGGTCACCGAAGCCGACCACGAAAAC
This sequence comes from uncultured Dehalococcoidales bacterium, assembly GCA_964472915.1. Lineage (GTDB taxonomy): Bacteria > Chloroflexota > Dehalococcoidia > Lucifugimonadales > Lucifugimonadaceae > Lucifugimonas. The sequence goes on from CAYYMP010000093.1 coordinate 1,613, forward strand.
TGGACGGTCGATGATCTGCGTCCATACGTTCATCACATTCTTGGAATGTACGGTACGGATCGGTTGATGTTTGGAACTGACTGGCCTGTTTGCACGTTGGCAGCTGAATATGGCGATGTTGCAGGTGCTGCTCGGAATATTCTCGAAGAACTGTCTCCTGCAGCGAAAGAGGATGTTTTTGGTGGGGTAGCCACGCGGTTCTACCGATTGAACACGCGATAACGAGTCACCTCGCAACCCAATTGCCCGGCTCATCAAGTCGAGTACGGTTCAATCTTCAAATATCGATTCAGTTGCACGTACCAACAGTAGGTAGTTTCCTCAGTCGGACTATGCATCTACGCCGATGTTTCACATTCGCCTGGAACTGAGAATAGTTGGTGATTAATAAAATCGTCCGGCTGCAGGGGTAGCCGTGACTACTACTAGGTTTCTAATCCTAGTAGAAACTAAACCATGTCTGACGTACAGGGTGTATCGGAAGAGCGACAGCTCGTCGTATTCGACCTCAACGAGGAAGCATACGGTGTAGACATTAGCGCAGTCCGAGAAATCATCCGAATGCAGGAGATTACTCGAGTTCCTCGAGCTCCTGAATTCATCGAAGGTGTTATCAACCTTCGAGGCAAGGTGATCCCAGTTATCGATCTCCGTTCACGATTCTCGATGCCGGGTACCGAGCGAACTGACGAGCACCGGATCGTTGTAGTTGACGTTGGTGGACAGGACATTGGGATGGTTGTTGACGCCGTTACGGAAGTCAGCCGAATTCCTTCTAGCTCAATCGAGCCGCCTTCAACGGTTATCACCACGAACGACTCTGAGTACCTGACTGGTATCGTCAAGACCGATGAAAAGCTCATCATCTTGCTCGACATCGCCAAGGTAATCAGCGACAACGAACAGGCACAGTTGACCGACGCAGCTCAGTCTTCTGAGTCACTCGCGGCATAGTCGAAAGACAACCGAAAAAGAAAACACCGAGGTCAATGACCTCGGTGTTTTTGATTTAACTCACTCGCGGTTTACCAGCCAGGTTTGCCTGAACTCCATGCCCAGTTGTCAGGCGGCCACACGTTCCGACCAACTCGACCACCGCCGTCACGGCTCGTGTCGTACCAGTCTTTTACGGTCTCAACCCACTTCTTAATGTGAGGTGTTCCCTTGTGATACTCAAATGCGTCCGGGTTCGCGTAGACCTCATAGAGATAGAGCTCTGTTGGGTCGTTCACGTTCTGGTAGACGTCGAACCGAAGACAACCAGGTTCTTCGTGCGTCGAGCCAATTCCGTCGAGGGTTACCGCTTCGATGAATGCGTCGACCTTATCTTCCTGCACAAATTTTGGTGCGTGGATCACGTGCATGCTGGAAGCAAAGTACGGGTCGTCGACAATGCCTTCACGATAGGCGTCCCAGCTTGCGTCTCCACGTGGGTATACAGGCTTACAGAATGAAACTTCGACTTCGGCATCGAACATGTCTTTTACGGCGGCATCCCACTCAGCGAAGTGTGGGTATGTGGTGTGCGCCTTGAACGCATCCTCATCGTTGTAGACTTCGCAGAAAGCGAATGATGTCGGGTCGTTTGCGTCCTGGATAATGTCGAACCTTCGACAGCCAGGCTCGTTCATTACAGAGCCCTTTGCATCGCCAATTGAGGCTGCAATAAAGTCGTCAATTCGGTCTTCCTTGACCTTGAGACGAACCATGAGGATGTACATCGTTACTCCAGATTTCCGTCCGCACGGCAGGTGTGAATGCGGAGCGTTTCGTATCTAATATTTGCTGGCGGGCGGAGTATACGCCGGTTCTAATACCAGTGAACAGAACTTAATCGAATTCTCGCAAGCAATCTCGTGAACACCTCAATTGATCGAATAAAAAATGATGTGAGTTTCCTGGCTCAAGCTCCTAGAAATTCGATTTCAACCCCTTCTCACCACGAAGCTTCGAAGGTGTGGCTTAAAGATCAGTTCGATGCTCTTGGTCTGAACACTGCGTTCCAGTCATTTGAGATACAGGGACAAGCAGTTCAGCGAACCGGTTACAACGTAATCGCTGAGCCGAGCCAATCGACGTCGCCGTCTTCCATTCTTTTAGGTGCGCACTTTGACACGGTGCCTAACTCGCCCGGTGCAGATGACAACACCTCAGGTATAGCAGCAATGTTGGAATGCGCTCGAATCTTGAGTGATATTGGAGTGAACGATGTGAGGTACGTCGCGTTCGACGCTGAAGAAATTCAACAGCCTGTCGAAGGCCTACACGGATCCACCGCTTTTGCTGAATCACTGTCAGATGAAGAGAAACCTCAACTCGCAACTGTTTTCGAGTCTGTTGGCTTCAGTTCTGATCAGCAAAAACAAAAATTCCCGGGTATCTTCAGGTTTTTGTTCCGCAGAGCTCATCGAAAGCTAAAAGAAAACGATTTCCTCGGAAACTCTTTGCTAATTCTCTCGCGGGGTAAGTCGATCGACGTTTCAAGAAAATTGGAACGATTGGCGTCTTCGCAGCAGATATCGCTTCCTCTGTTGCCGCTCGAAGTGCCCTCGTGGATGCCAGTCGTTCGGAATCTACGCCGTAGCGATCATGCCCCATTTTGGAACGTCGGGATTCCCGCGTTGATGCTCGGCGACACAGCCAATTTCAGGAACCCGTACTACCACACCGAGAGCGACACGCCTTCAACCCTGAACTATGAGTTCATAGCAAGGACCGTCGTTCTCGTGGTCGAATACGTTAAAACGGTTGTCGGTTAGGTCCGGCCTTCACCTTCGTCGGACTTTGACTCGTCCGGCTCGCTGTCGCTGTCCTCGCTTTTCGCCCAACCCTTTGGAACTGTCATTGCTGGACTTGAGGTCGATAGTTTTTGACCAGCTGTCGCGGCAGGATTCGCAGAAGGCGTGGGAAGCGGTTTGTCCTTCGGTGCACCACCTGTTCCGCGTAGGCCTAGAACTGTCCCCAGACCAAACAAAACTATTCCGCCGATCATCCAAGGAACAGTCTGGTTACGCCAACCTTCTTGCCATGCGTCCATTGCTCGTTCGAGACGCGCCAGGGGCTCATCACTGTCGAGCTCAGCGGCCAGATTGGGGAAGTCATCCCGGAAGTCAGTCGCTATATCCGACACATTTACAGCTTGTTCCTTTGCAACGTCATTGAACGACCACGCAACGAAAATCAGAGCGTAGATAATCGCCGCGCTGAAGAACGCAATTCCACCTGCCCACTTGAGCCGTCCTGGCCAGCCACGACCGCCAATAAACGCGATCACGGCAAGAGGCACAATCATCAATATCCACAGGATCCACCTCAGCACCAGACCGGTGTTTACGTACCCGCGAACGTCATCGAGAAGCTGTCTGTCTTCGGGTGTCAGGTTTTCCAGGATGTTTTGCTCGGTGAACGCAATTCCATCAGCAAATATTTGGAGAATTTCTTCAGCATCTGCCCTGGACTGTGGGTCGCCATCATCTGCCATGGCGTCAATCAGGTCTTGATCGGTAAACACAAGCCCCTCTGATCCCCACCGGCGTGCGTCTTCAATCGTGTCGAATCCACCACCAACTGAAGACTGGAAGTCTGAAAGTGTGTAACTCACATGGTCGGGGATCTGGTTGCTTACAAACAATTCAACCTGATCGTCCATGATTGGACCGAGGGTTTCTGTGACCTGACTAATAACCGCAGCGCCGCCAGCCAGACAACGAGGTATCTGTTGATTGGACAAGTCTTGAGATGCCCCCAGTAGATCTGCCGGCGATGAGCACTGAGGTATTGCGCCGATTGTTGACTCTAGCTTTGTGCGGGCAAGATTTTTTAATTCAGTTGTCGCTGCAATTTTGCGTTCACTCAAATCAACTGTGTAAGCGAGAGATTGACTTTTACCAGTCATGTAATCGATAAGCGTGTCGATTACGTTGTCGCCTTGTTCTCGAACCCATGATTCCGGAGCGATAACCTCGAAGGTGTCGAGTACTTCCTGTTCGGTCAGCGCAATGCCAAAACCAACGTCGTTGGATTGGGGTATGGTTTGTTGCACAAGAGGATCAACAACCTGGTTAAACACGAGGGTGTAAAGCGTGTTTTCGCTTTGAAGTTTGTCCTTAAGTAAGTCTCCAACGATGACGATTCGATCGTCGAAGGCAAGCACTACAGAGAAGCTCTCTGCATCACCAGCAAAGTAAGGCGTGATTTCGTCGACAGCATCGAAGAGCTGTCCTTCCAACCACACGGGATCGAATATGAGTCGAGCGTTGCGTTCGATTTCTGCCTGGCTGAACGAGATTCCAAGAGCATCGTCTGATATCTGATCGCTGAACTCACTGAGTTGAGGCACAAGCAGATCTTCAACGATGCTCTCTGCCAGATTCAGTTCAGTTACGACGATCCGAACAGCACCGGGTACCGACCGCACTCGTTCTTGCACTTCCAGATCGACAGTGAACTGATCGGTTTCGCCTTTTGCGTAAGGAACTAGTCCTCTAAGACTTTCTTCGAATTTTTCCTTGACGTACTCGCGCGGAACCAGTGTTTCGATCAAGTCCGTCACCGCAACAGCGGCCTTATCGGGATCGTCGAAATGAAGTGTCGATATTCGACCGTCGCCGGAATCAAACTCGACTCCCTGGTTGACGATGTCCTTTACTGCGTTTCCGACGATATTGTCGTATACGTAGTCATACGCTTCCGCGTCGTTGATCATCCCAATCACGACCTCAGGTTCGGTCGCGGTGTCAACAACCTGGTTCACGGTTACCGCCACGAAGAGCAGTAGTACAAACACAACAGCAAGCAATGCAGCGAGCAATTTACGCATCAGTTACTCCAGAATTCGATGTCGAAAGCCGCGCAAAGTCTAGCAACGCCCCAACGACGGGTGAATTACCAATAGTTTGAATTGGGTCGGGATTGGGAGCTTAGCCCCTACCGAGGTAGTCCTGTCCCAGCGGGAGTATGATCGCTTCAAGCATGTTTGCGTCAGGTGGCAACGTTGCCATCAACAGCGCTGTACGCCCCATATCTGCGGTAGAAATCAGCGGCTCTGGGCCTTCATCTCGGCCAGTTGCTGATTTCCCGTCCGCTCGACGCTCGACAGCCACGTTCCCAGGGTGAAGTGCGCTAACCGCAATTCCGTGGTCTCGGCCTTCGAGAGCCAGTGATTGGGTAAGTCCCCAAACGGCGTGCTTGCTAGTGGTGTAAGGGCTGGAACTGTGTCGAGGTTTCTGTGCGGCGATACTTCCCACATTGATGATGCGACCACCGCCCTGCTTCTTCATGATTCGGAACGCTTCACGAGACCCAAGGAACGGACCGGTCACGTTGACCTGGATTACTCGCTGCCATTGATCCATCGTCAAATCTTCAACTGGACCACCATCGAATGCACCGGAGTTGTTGACCAAGATGTCGAGCTTGCCGAACTGATCCATAGTTTTAGCGAACAGATCGGCGACCTGACCTTCATCAGTTACGTCGGTAGCGATGGCAACTACGGTTCCGCCATTTGCTCCGAGTTCGTCAGCCGCGGCTTGTAGTCGATCTTGATTTCTCGCAGCGATCACAACCGAACAGCCTTCATCAACGAACGCCTTGGCGATTCCTTTACCGATACCTGTCCCACCACCTGTAACGATGGCGACTTTTCCGTCGAGCTGGCCCATGTTCATCTCCGTGCTAGTTAGCTAATTACTTACCGCTTGTTGGTTGATCTTGTGAAAATACTCGGGTTTTTATAGCTGCAAACAGCGCTAGTGCGCTAAAAGCCGCCAACACTCTAAAAGTGACGCTCCATCCCGACAAGAACGCACGAGATACTTCGGGGTCGGTCGAAGTAGATAGTTCGTTCAGTTGAACTTCCACACCACGACTCAACATGATGCCCGCAATTATGGC
>CAYYMP010000094.1:0-7367 GCA_964472915.1 uncultured Dehalococcoidales bacterium
CCTAATTCCATCACAGGCGGAAACGTGAGAGGTTTGTTTTGGACCAAGCCTGACAGCACCTACGAAGAAGTTCAACGAGAAGAAGTGATAGACGAAGAAAAGTATTCGGAGTTTGTTAAACTTTTCGAGGACACTTACTTCAAAGAGATGTATGACATCTTAACTGAAAAATACAAGTTAGGAAGAGTTAGACTTCTTTGGAAACTGCCAAGGACCACACTGAGTTGGCACAGAGATCCAGAACCAAGACTGCACATACCGATAGTCACAAACTATGGTGCAAGGATGTGTGTGGACAATGTGGTACACCATATGCCAGCAGATGGCCGTGTCTGGATCACAGACAACACAAAATATCACAACGCCTTCAATGGCGGAGAAGAAGACCGCGTACACCTAGTAGCGACGGTGTTAGATTGTGATATGTCTATCTTTGATTAGCATATCTAAGCACTTATCTCACAGATATCTCTGTTAAATATTATACAGGGGAGGTAAGTATGGCTTACGATCATAAAGTTATTTTAACTGACATAGACGGTGTCGTGTTTGACTGGCATACACAGTTCGTCAACTGGATGGAGATGCAAGGATACAAGAGCACCGGTATGAAGCATCACGATGCTGACATACACCTTGAATTCGGAATTGACTACCAAGAAGCGTTGGTCAAGAAAGAAGAGTTCAATACGAATATGATTTCGAGTACGCTCGAACCGTACGGCGAAGCAGACAAATGGATCAATAAGCTCTATGAAGAAGACTATAGATTCATCGGCCTTACTAGTTTCAGTGATAAACCTATAGCACAATACTATCGATACCTAAACTTAGAAGACTACTTCCCCACAGACTGCTTCGCCAGTATGATTTTCTTGAGTCCTGGTGAAACCAAAAGAGAAGTGTTAGAAGAGTTCTCTGGAACCAACTTGATCTATGTGGAAGACAGAATACTAAATGTCAACTCTGCATTGAGATTAGGTTTGAAACCAGTGCTGATGAGTCATGAATACAATGGTCATTTCAAGAGAGAACCTGTGTTCGTTGCAAATGACTGGGGTCAGATATACAATTATATAAAAAATCAGTAGCAGAAACCATTGTTTTTTAAGCATTTTTAGGTAGGAAAATTAGTTTAACAACTTAACATGGTAGTTAACTAAATAATATTGTAATGAGTAAGGAGGCCACTGCCTTGCTATTATGTTACCTCCTCTTTCTAAAGTGTGGCACACTAACATAAATAACTTTAGCAACGATCCAATACAACATAGAATACTCAGGTCACCATGCGTAAAAACTATTACGGCAGAAGGAAGAAATATAACAACACCTCTGCGACAGATTACGGGAAAAGATACAAAGAGACACTTGAAAAAGCAAGGCTCTGTACCGATCCTATTGAGAAGATACACCTTTACCAGAAGGCAGAATTCTTTTACAAGAAAAGCAAAGACATAGACTAAACCACGTTGTTAAAAGTATCCCGTTAACCTTAAATATTATTAACATGGGAAAAAGACGAAACAGACGTCATATGACTCATGGTCTAACACAAGAAGAAATAAATGCAGTTCGTATATCAAATCAAAGAGAACATAATAGGAAAAGAAATTTGCATCCAAGAAATGCAAATCAGAAACATTATGATCGCTTGTTAGCGGATTGGTCACGTTCGGTTGTGTTAGCCTTAGGTCCTGCAGGAACAGGCAAAACTTTGTTTGCCGTACATCATGCCGTACAATCATTTAATGCAGGGGACATCAAAAAAATAGTAATCACAAGACCAGCAGTATCAGTGGACGAATCTCACGGGTACTTGCCTGGAGGTCTTGTTGACAAAATGATGCCATGGATCAGACCTATATTTGATATCATGGCTGAGTATTGGAGTCCTCAACACATCAAATGGTTGATGGAAAGTGAACTGATAGAGATCGCACCATTAGCCTATATGCGTGGAAGAACATTTAAAGATGCTTGGATAATCGGAGATGAGATGCAGAACGCAACTCCTGAGCAAATGAAAATGCTACTGACACGTATAGGTGATGGATCGAGAATCGTCGTCACTGGAGATCTAGCTCAGCATGATAGAGGCTACGAAAAGAATGGATTGAAACACTTCGCAAACTTAATATCACATGGTAAGTATGAAGGAAAAAATATCACCATGATTGAGTTTGATCGAATGGACGTTGAGAGACATCCTGTTGTAGGTCAGGTCTTAGAGTTATATGGTGAAAAAACTTTTGATGGGAACGTTCAAGTAAAAGTTGGAGACTAATAACGAGGCATTCTGCCTTGCATTTCTCCTTCAACTCTAAACTTTGCGTTTTTTGGTATCCAACCACGAGGTGGATCTTCGTAGTCCACAGGGTCTACATGATTCCATATTTCAACGAACATATGATCTATCTCTGCTTCAAGGTCGTCTTCGTGTACGTTTTCTAACTGATCTCTTAATATTTCTCTGTTGTATTCTACCTTTCTTTGGTAGTCCCAGTATTCTTTTAGTTCTCGGTAATCTTCTCTTGTGATCATAAGTTCCATGTAATTAATTATGACAAAAAAATAGGGCAGTCGCCTGCCCTATCTTGAATTCAATTAATTGTATTTTTTATCGTCCTCGTCTTCGTATTCGTCTTCATCTTCTTCGTTTGATGAATCCCAGTCGTTCTCATCTACATATGGTTCATCTTCGTCTTCATCTTCGATGTCTTCGCTGTTGATACAAGCACAAGGCGACTCGTAACAGTCGTCACAAATGTCATCTGATGAGTTATCATCATCGTAATCTTCTTCGTGATTTTCCATTTCTAATAGGTCCATGATATCTTGTAGTTTTGACTCTAGTTCTTCAAGTCTCTGTTCTAATCTGTCTAGTCTATTTTCCATAACGTTACCTCCCCGTAGCATTAATGCATAGTGTATAGATTGTTATTATTGGATAGCAGTATTACTTAACTGGTCTATACAAAAAGTAAAGTTGCTTGTTTAAAATTAATCATTAAGTTAATATATTTTGAAGAATCTGTCGGGATAATTAATACTACTTGCATGAGAAAGGTGAGGCGACTTTATAGTTTAAAAATGCAAAACCTTAGGCAAGTATTACGAAAGCGGCGACATGAGCGATTAAAAATGCTTTCACTTTAAGTAAGCGATGCAGTAGCATTTAAAAAGGCTTACACTTTTAAGTAAGCGACTTAGGTTTAAAAATGCTTACACTTTAAAAGGCTTCCGTTTAGGATATAAAGAGTGCCTTTATTAAAGAGCGATGCAGTAGCATTTAAAAATGCTCTAACAAGTTGGGGTCAGGCAGTTAGCGAGTACCCAGTACTTTAAGAAGGCTTATAAAAGTCTGCTATGGAAGTAACACCCAACACTGATAACAGACAAAAAGTATTTTTTGTTTACCCCGGCAGAGCCAAGCTCATTTAGTCCGGGGCTTTTTTTTACCCGGATTAATGTGAGTTTCAATGTATTGAGTTAACAGGTTGTCTTTCTGATATCCCCAATTGGGATAGGAAGGCATTTTGAATTTACGTTTTTGGGATTTGCTTTTTTTGATGTACCGCATCAAAGCAGTATTTATCTTATTCTTTATCTTTTAGGTGTTCTTTGCAGATCTTGTACCAGTACTCTCCACTTGATCTCAGTGTGTCGTTTGCTTCACGCAACTTCTCCATCTTCTTCATTAAAGTATCATGCTGGAATTCAGTGAATCTCTTTCTACCAAACTGGAAGTCTTCTAGTCTTCTTAAAACTTCATCTATCTGTGGGCAAGTGTGTCCTGGAACTTTGGGTGCTTTTTTCTTCCACTTCTTCCAACGTTTTGACAGTACCTCTTTCTTCTTACTAAACATAAAAGTATTTAAAAGTGTTGACAATGAAATTAAAGCTATGCTATATTAATAATATGAGTAGCAAAGAACTAGAAAAATATAGAAGCGTCATCAAGAAGGACCTAGACAAGTTAGAGAAGAAAATGGACCAATTACAAGAGTCCGTTGACTTGCTAAACGGCCGTTTAGGTAAGCACATAGACTTCATCGATGAGACTTACAAGGGCCTAAAGAATCCAATTGATGCCGCAAGGAAGTGGTTGGGCAGATGAGCGATTGGTTCAAGGTATGGCGTTATGCGTTGGGCAGTTTCTCTGACAAGAAGACCAAGCCCTACGACAAGCAAGTAGCAACAGTAAGGACCTTTTGGGTCTTGTTGCATATCGCCACCTGTCTAATGATCATCATAGGAAACGGAAGAATACTGGGTTGGTGGTAACATGAAAGTAGGAATAACATTCAGCACATTTGATCTATTACACGCAGGACACGTTGCCATGTTGCGTGAAGCAAAGGAACAATGTGATTATCTTATAGTAGGATTACAGAGCGATCCAACAATAGACAGACCAAAAGAAAAAAACAAACCAGTTCAAACTATGTTTGAGAGATACCTGCAACTGAAAGCATTAAGATATGTAGATGAAGTGATACCATACCAAACAGAGCAAGACTGCGAGGACATACTGTCAACACTCAACATTGACGTGAGGATCATAGGTGAAGAATACAAGACAAAACCATTCACAGGTTCCAGTATCTGTAAGAAGAGAGGTATCAAAGTTCACTTCAACAAGCGTGAACACAGGTTCAGCACAACTGATCTAAGGAACAGGGTCAGCGATACGAACAAATAGCCCTGCGTTAATAAATTCTCCAAAACCCATAAAAATACAACTAAATATATATGTACGAAAAAGTACAAGGAGATGTTATTATGAAAATATTTGACAAGGTAAAATCATCTATTAAATCAGTAAAAGATGGTGCGGCCAAAGGCAGTATGAAGGCCAAGTCAGCAGTTTCAGGTGCAATCAATAAGCAAGTAAAAAACATCGATAAGCTGAATCCATTTAAAAAATCTGGTAAACAATAGAAGATACTAAAAAGTAGAAAAAAGATCTTTTGCTAGGATATAGATCTATTATAGATCTTTCCCTCAAGTAATCGAACTCATTCTTGCCCTAGTTTAAGCTGGTAAAAGATCTTTTCTACCAACACATGAATTTTTCTTGACTTATTGCTAAAAATGTTGTAATCTATTGAAGATAAAGGACATTTATGAAAAGCAAAAGAACATACAAAAAAGCAATCGAACACGCAGAAGATATGTCATACGAAAACGAGTCAAGCACAGTGACAATAACTCTACGTGAATACGACAGCCTCAGGCAGAAAGCACAGTCAACAGAGAACGTGATCAGTGATCCAGATCTGATCAATGTCATAGACAAACTAGAGGAGTTGGTGAGAGTTCTACGTAGAAGGATCGTGAGACCCGCAGTGGCAAAGAACTTCGTACCATTTGACAACTAATGAAGAAGAAGATAACCGAAAGCACACACAGTTGGACCGCTGGAAACCATCCTGCACACGAAAAGATAGTGGTGGAAGGGTATGAGAGATACTGGTCAAAAAGCACAAAAACTGGGCATGAAATAGACATAGTGCGACAGGACGGAAGCACCATAAACATCAAAATGAAGTGGCCAAAAGGCTACTATCCCAGACTACACGAAGTAGACGAGATATAGAAGGCCATGGCTGTTTACTATCTTGTAACGATCACCAAGGGTGACATGAGTACGAAAGTGTACTGGACGGAACCCACTTACAAACGCATGATGCAGTCAGTGGAGACCCTGTACCACCATGGCAAGGTGGACGCAGTCGAGCTGGAACTGATCACCAAGAAAGAATACGAAGACAACTACGTCTAGATTGGGGTATCGCCAAGCGGTAAGGCATCGGTTTTTGGTACCGACATTCGGTGGTTCGAATCCATCTACCCCAGCCAAATCCCTACAACTGTAGGGCTATAAATACCCTATATGATGAGCAATGATGACGCAAAAGCGTTCTGGAAAATGATAGAGAAACTGGAGCAACTGCCGGGCAAGGTAGCTAAATACTTGCACGTTCATCCCAAAGGGACGGAAGTAGCAAAAGCGAAGGAACGCATTGTAAAACGTTCATCTCGCAAGAGACGGAAGTAGGCATTAGCCGAAGGAACGCACCTAACTTTAACAGGGAGGGTGACAATGACTAACAGACACTACTACACGCTGAACCAGTACAGAACCAGCAAACAAAACCAAAGAAAAGAGTTCACGCTGTTCAAGAGCAGGCAGGAAGTTGAGGTCAATGGCAACGGAACGCAAGGATACACAGTCAAGTCGGGAGACAACGAAGGCCGTGTTCTAGCACACCGTAGCCAGAAGCACAACAACAACTGGTAAAAGATCTTTAACGGATCTGGGCGGGCCGGTCATATATACTGTTATGCGATGGAGCATAAAGAAACGAAGACTTTGGTATAAACTGACCGGCAAACCCGTTTGGTACCACCGACGTTGCATAGACTACGAGCATAAATCATACCTCACAGAGATACATGGGCTGGGCATAAGATCCAAACCTAAGTTCCTTAAAGCACATTGGGTGATGGACTGGACTTGTCCCACCTGCCATATGCACATGGACTCAGAAGACTTCATAATGAAACGCACAAAGAAGAACCAAGCGATACGCAAGATAGATCCCAAACTGGCAGACGCACTAGACCTTGAATGGGACAAGATAGCAAGAGACATACAACAGAACATGAACCTGTCAAAAGGTAGCACTTAAACACTAGACTTTGACATTGCTAGTAGTGATAACAGTAGTAATAAGAGTGATGATCAAGTGGTACTCTACAGTAGTATAACATGAAAAGATGTTTTTAAAAACTGCCCGTACGGTGCATAGCGGAGCGATAACACCTGGTCATACGAACCATACGACACGGTGGAAAAGCATGGGAAAACCGAGCTGGTCAAAAGGTTAGACTGCATCTCTCTTCATCTAAGAAAAGAGGTTTTAAAACACATAAACCACCCTAAAACATCTTATTTGTACCACTATATCTAGTGCGGATCCCCACCTAGGAACCACTATATCTTGTATGATGGCCAGTCTAGCCCTTGTGCTAACGCTCTGCTCTAGCACGGCAGGCTTCCGTACACGATAGCTCTGGCCCTGATCATGTGCCCATATTGGCCTGCAGGCGTACGTCTACGGACCAGGCCAGAATATAGGATAATAGTGGTTGACAGAATTGGATAATGTGCTATACTGTAGATATAAACAAAGCCAAACCAAGGAGGGAAAATGGCAAGTAAAAATACATTATACAAATTCTACGCACAGATCAAGTTGGAGTCGGGCAAGACTAGACACCTGTTCACTAACGACACAGTTGCTAGAACCAAAGTGTTACAGAAGAATGGTATCAACATGGATGCCGTTACTTGGACA